>DATJUU010000150.1:0-10857 GCA_035502155.1 Opitutaceae bacterium | reverse complement strand
AGAGGTTGCCGAGATTGAACGCCGCCATCCAGCAGTCCGGGTTCCGCTCCACCGTCGCGCGATACAGCGTCGGCAGGTCGCGGTAAATCCGGCTCTGGCGCCACGTCAGCACGCCGAGGGTGGCGATCAAGCCGGCGGCCGCGAGCGCCAGCAGCCCGCGGCGGAAGCCGGGCCGGGCGGTTGGGGCTGACCATGCGCGGCCCCAGGCGCCGGCGGCGAGAACGATGATGCCCAGGCTCGCCAGATATTGAAAGTGGTCCGCCACGTACGAGTAGACGAACGGGTAGACGTTGAAGAAGCCGAGTGCGGGAAACAGCGTGCCGCCGAAGAACAGGGCGGCGGCCAGCGGCCCGCGCGCCCGCCCGCGGACCGACCACAGCGCCCCGAGCATCGCCGCCACGCCGGCGGGGGCGAGGTACTGCCAGGCCGCCGCCGCGCTCACGTTCCAGCGCGGATAGATGAAGACCAGATCCGACGGCCAGACGAGCTTGCCCAGATAGAACCATACCACCCGGCCGGCCAGCAGGCCGCGCTCGAGCCCGGTCAGGTTGAACTCGACGCCCTCCGCCCCAATCAGCCGGCGCTCCACCCAGCTGGTCAGCAGGCCCATCGCCAGCCCGGCCGCGAACCAGGGCACGAGCGGCGCGACGTCGCGCCGCCACTCGAGCCGCCCGCGGCGCCACCACAACACGACCAACAGCGCGCCCGGCAGGGTGGCTGTCACGGACTTGGTTCCCAGCGCCAGCACGAAGGCCCCCAGCGCCAGGGCGTACCACGGCCACCGGCGCCGCTCGTCGAAACGCAGGTAGGCGAGCACCGCCAGCAGGTAGAACACGGTCGAGAGCGTGTTCTTCTGCTCCGCGATCCACGCCACGGATTCGACCATCACCGGATGGAGGGCGAAGATCCAAGCCGCCAGCCATTCGGCTCCGGCGTACCGCCTCCGCTCATGGCCTTCGCCCATGGGCCCGGAGCCGAATGCCCTGAGCGAAGTCGAAGGGCCGGCGCCACCGTCCCAGAGCCGCCGGAGGATCAAGGCCACGAGGCAGGCGGAGCAAACGTGCAGCAGCACGTTGAGCAGATGGTAGGCCGGCGTCGCGTCGCCCCAGAGCCGGTGCTCGATCCAGAACGCGGTGTGGAGCACCGGATAGTACTGCTGCGTCGCGCCGATCTGGGTCCAGATGCGCCCCAGGCCGGCGAGCGACCGCAGCTCCGGCTTCGTCACGTGGCCCTCGTCGTCCCACAAGAGCCCGCCGCGGAGCGCGGGGCCGTACGCCAGCAGCGCCGCCCCGAGGAGCAGCACCGCCATCGCCAGCGTGCGCAGGCGCGGAGGGGGAAGACGGACACTGAAGGCGATCGCGGCCATGGGCCGGGCAGGAGTGAAGCTAAGCCGAGACGCGCGCCAGTCTGCGGCGCCCCGCCGAAAAATCGACTCCGATCCGGCGGGCCGCCGCCCTCAGCCGGTGGTGAGGGTCAGGTCGGGGCGCTTCACATCCTTCACCGGCCACCTCGTCACCGTCAGGCCCTTGGCCGTGCGGTTGCTCACCGGAACCCGGGACAGGTCGAATTCGAGTTCGCGAACGCGCGCCCGGCTCCGGCCGTCGAGGAAGATGTGCAGCGACTTCGCCAGCGCCCTTTCGTTGGGATTCACCTCGAGGTAGACGACCCTGGAGCCCGGGTTCTTCAGGAGCGGGTAGAGCTTGTCGCGGGTGACGCCGCCGATGCGGAAGCGCTTGGCGAAGGCCTTGCCCGTGCCCTTGTCCTGGTAGACCATGGTGTAGATGTTCGGGTCGCCCTCCTTGGGCAGCACGGCGCAGTGGAGGATGCCGGGGCCCATGAAGACCTTGTCCCCCACCCGCGCGACCTTCATCGAGCCGTCGGCCATGATGGCCAGCGCGTCGTCGAGGATGCTGCACTCGGCCACGAACTCGTGGTTGCGCCAGTTCAGGCCGATGAAGCCCTCCTCGCGGTTCACGTAGAGCCGCTGGTTGGCGGAGACCACCTCGGCCGCGCTGATCTGCTCGATCTCGTCGTACTGCGTGCGCCGCTTCCGGCCCTTGCCGTACTTCTCGGCCAGCATCTCGAACCACTTGATCGCATAGGGCGTGAGGTTGCGCAGGCTCTGCTTCACCTCCTTGATGCCGGCTTCGATCTTCGCGATCTGCTCGTCGGCCTGGAACCGGTTGAAGGCGGAGATGCGCTTGATTTTGATTTCGGTCAGGCGGACGAGATCGTCATCGGTCACCGGCCGGCGCAGCTGCTTGACGAAGGGCTGCAGGCCCTCGCGGATTTCGGCCAGGACGCTCTCCCAGGTCTTCGATTTCTCGATCCGCCGGTAGATGCGCTCCTCGATGAAGATCCGCTCGAGCGAGTCCCAGTGCCACTGCTGTTCCAGCTCGGCGAGCTTGATCCCGAGCTCCTGCTTGAGCAGTTCGCGGGTGCGGTTGACGCTGCGCTTGAGGATCTCGCGCACGCCGAGGAACACCGGCCGGTCGTCCTCGATGACGCAGGCGGCGGGCGAGAGCGTGATCTGGCAGTCGGTGAAGACGTAGAGCTGCTGGATGACCTGCTCGGGCTCGCTGCCCTGCGGGAGGTGGACGAGGATCTCGACCGCCTCCGCCGTGTTGTCGTCGACGTGCTTGACCTTGAGCTTGCCCTTGGCGTTGGCGGCGAGGATCGATTCGATGAGCGAGGTGGTGGTGGTGCCGAAGGGAATCTCGGTGATGGCGAGCAGGTACTTGCTGCGCTGCTCGATACGGGCGCGCACCTTCACCTTGCTGCCGCGTTCGCCGTCGTCGTACTCGGAGAAATCGGCGATGCCGCCGGTGGAAAAATCCGGGTAGATGCGGAAGGTCTTTCCCTGGAGGTGGTTGATCGCGGCGCGGCAGAGATCATTGAAGTTGTGCGGCAGGATCTTCGTCGCCAGGCCGACGGCGATGCCTTCCGCGCCCTCGGCGAGCACGAGCGGAAATTTCACCGGCAGGGTGACGGGCTCGCGGGCGCGGCCGTCGTAGCTGAGCTGCCAGCGGGTGGTCTTCGGGTTGAAGACGACCTCGCGCGCGAACGGCGTCAGGCGCGCCTCGATGTAGCGGGCGGCGGCGGCCTCATCGCCGGTAAACAGGTTCCCGAAGTTGCCCTGCGGCTCGATCAACAGCCCGCGCTGGGCCATGCCGACGAGGGCGGCCTCGATCGAGGCGTCGCCGTGCGGATGGAAGCGCATGCAGGCGCCGACGATGTTGGCCACCTTGTGGAAGCGGCCGTCGTCCATCTCCCAGAGCGTGTGCAGCAGGCGGCGCTGGACGGGCTTGAGGCCGTCGTCGATGTGCGGCACGGCGCGGTCGAGGATGACGTAGCTGGCGTAGTCGAGGAACCAGTTCCGGTAGTGCTGCGCCAGCGGCGCGGCCGTGCCGTTGCCGCCGCGTCGGTTCTGGGTTCTGGATTCTGGGTTCCGGGTTGAGGGCCCCGGGCTGGCGGCGGCCGTGGCCTTCGGGGCCTTTTCGGCTTTCTTCGCACCTGGAACCTGGGACTTGGAACTTCGCTCGCCGGCCGGTGCGGGTTCGAGTGGAAGCTCAGTTTGCCTGGTGTCTTTCTTGCGTTTGGCCATTGCGGAAGGGGATGCGGGATTGCGACGGCAAAGGGGCGCGGTGGTCCGGGCGGGATTGGGAGGCCTACGCCTCGATGAGGTCCTTCTCCACGCGGAGGTTGTCGACGATGAAGTCCTGTCGCTCCGGCGTGTTCTTGCCCATGTAGAAGGAGAGCAGCTCGTCGCTGTCGTGGAGGTGCGCGAGGGTCACCGGCTCCAGGCGCATGTTCTCCCCGATGAAATCCTTGAACTCGCCCGCCGAGACCTCCCCCAGCCCCTTGAAGCGCGTGATCTCCGCGCCGGCGCCGAGCCCGGCCACCGTCGCCTGTTTCTCGCCCTCGCTGTAGCAGTAGCGCGTCACCTGCTTCGTCCGCACGCGGAAGAGCGGCGTCTCCAGGATGTAGATGTGGCCGCCCCCGATCAGTTCGGGGAAGAACTGCAGGAAGAACGAGAGCAGCAGCAGCCGGATGTGCATGCCATCGACGTCGGCGTCGGTGGCGATGACGACCCGGTTGTAGCGCAGGCCCTCCAGCCCCTCCTCGACGTTGAGCGCCGCCTGCAGGAGGTGGAATTCCTCGTTCTCGTAGATCACCTTCTTGGATAGGCCGTAGGTGTTGAGCGGCTTGCCCTTGAGCGCGAACACCGCCTGGGTCTGCACGTCGCGGCAGGCGGTGAGCGAGCCGGCGGCCGAGTCGCCCTCGACGATGAAGAGCGTGCTCTGCTCGGCGCCCTCGTCGCGGTCGCCGAGGTGGAGGCGGCAGTCGCGCAGCTTGCGGTTGTGGAGCGAGGCCTTTTTCGCGCGCTCGCGGGCGAGGCCGCGGATGCCGGCGAGCTCCTTGCGCTCGCGCTCGTTGTCCTCGAGCTTGCGTTTCAGCGCCTCGGCGGTCTCGCGGTTGCGGTGGAGGAAGGCGTCGAGCTGCTGCTGGATGAAGGTGCCGATGAACTGGCGGATCGGCGGGCCCCCGGGGCCGAGGTCGGCCGAGCCCAGCTTGGTCTTGGTCTGCGACTCGAAGACCGGCTCGATCACGCGGATGGAGACGGCCGCGATGATCGACTGGCGCACGTCGGCGCCGTCGTAGTCCTTCTTGTAGAAGTTGCGCAGCACCTCGACAATCGCCTCGCGGAACGCCTGCTGGTGCGTGCCGCCCATCGTGGTGTGCTGGCCGTTGACGAACGAGTAGTACTCCTCGCCGTAGTGGGCGCCGTGGGTGAACGCGATCTCGATGTCCTCCCCCTCCAGATGGATGATGGGATAAAGGATGTCGCCGCTGAGGGTCTTCTCCAGCAGGTCCTTGAGGCCGTGCTCCGATTTGAAGGGTTTGCCGTTGAATGTGAGCGTCAGGCCCCGGTTGAGGAAGGCGTATTTCCACAGCAGGTCCTCGATGAACTCCGCGCGGAACCGGAAGTCGGCGCCGAACAGCGTGTCGTCCGGCGTGAACTCGATGAGCGTGCCGTTGCGCTCGGCGGTGCGCGCCACCTTGTGGTCCTTCTTCAACTTGCCGCGCGCGAACTCCACCACCTTGGTCTGCCCGTCGCGCACCGCCTGCGCGCGGTAGCTCGCCGCGAGGGCGTTGACCGCCTTCTGGCCGATGCCGTTCAGGCCCACGGCCTTCTTGAAGGTCTCCGAATCGTACTTCGCCCCCGTGTTGATGACCGACACGCACTCAAGCACCTTGCCCAGCGGAATGCCCCGCCCGAAGTCCCGCACCCGCAACGTCCGCTCGTTGAGCTCGACCTCGATCTTCTTCCCGTAGCCCATGGTGAATTCGTCGACGGCGTTGTCGATGGTCTCCTTGAGCAGGACGTAGATGCCGTCCTCGGCGTGGCCGCCGTTGCCCAGGCGCCCGATGTACATGCCGGGCCGCAGCCGGATGTGCTCGGTCGAGGACAGGGTCTTGATGCTGGCTTCGGTGTAGTTGTGGTTGGCCATCGGGAATGGGTTCCGGGTGCTGGGTTCAGCGTTCTGGGTGGCGGCGCGGCCGGTGCTAGATCGTCACCGGGAGCACGACGAGGCGGGCGGGATTGCCGGCCAGGGCGCGCAGCCGGCCGTCAAACGTGACCACGACGCCGTCGTGATGTTCGGCCAGGCGCAGCAGATAACTGTCGTTGACCTGGGGCGGACCGAACGCCCGGGCGAAATCGACCGGCTGCGGCGCCGGCTGTTCGATCCAAAAATGATGGTCGGGCCGCGTCGTCCACTGGGCGAGCAGCCGGCAGGCCTCGAACGGGGTCACCGGCCGGGAGGTGTAGGCGGGACTGGCCGACAGCCGGGCAAAGGCCAGCTGGGTCAACGCGCATGTCGCCCACCCGTCGGCGGCCATGCGCCCAAACCACTCGTGGGCGGCGGCGTGAAACTGATGGTTGGGCCACGCGAGTGCGAGGAGCACGTTCGCGTCCAGCAGCGCCACGCTCACCGCTCCTCCTCCGCCATCAGCTTGTTGGCCAGCCCGCCGGGGATCACCGGCGCGTCGGCCGGCACCTGAAACACCGGCAACCCATTCCGGACGCCGAACGATTCCTGCAGCTTGAGGCCCTTGCGGGCCAGCGTGGAGACAACCACCCCGAGATTCTGCCCTGAGGCGTCCGCCAAAGCCTTCGCCGCGTCGTAAATATCGGAATCCAAGGAGATCGTGGTCCTCACGATGCCATTTTGTGATACTTCAATGCACTCATGTCAACGTATCACAGCATCTCATGATCATCGCCTTTACTGGAGAATATATCACATCGTTATAATAAACAATATATTGAGAATCTATTGTAATCCACTATCAACGGCCGGTCATAAAATGAAGGCAAAATTCTCGTCCATTCCTTTTTACGTTTACCCCGTGACTGACATGGCCCGAGCCAAGGCGTTCTATGCCGGCGTGCTCGATCTAAAACCCGGTGAGGCTTGGGAGGATAAGTGGGTGGAATTCGACGTCGGCGCCTCGACCCTGGCTCTTTCGACCATCATGAGCGGCGCGCAACCGGGCGCCAAGGGCGGCGCGGTGGCGCTGGAAACGGACGCCTTCGAGGAGGTTGTCGCCCACCTCAAGGCGCACGGCGTGAAGTTCGCCCTCGAACCCATCGATTCGGGTGTCTGCCGCCTCGCCCGGTTCGAGGATCCGGACGGCAACCACTTGGTGCTGCACCGCAGGCACGCCACCCCGCGCTGAGGGCGCCGTGGGAATATAGCGCCACGCCGCGACTCGCACGTTCGTGGGGGCGGCAAAACGCCGCCGCCATTTGCCTCCCTCAACCCTCCAGACCTCATTCCCCCATGCGCCGCCTCCCCGCCCTGCTGACCGTCCTGGCCGCACTCGCCGCCTGGGTTGCCTGGGATTCCGGGCGCGGCCGCGCCGCCGAACCCACCATGAAATCATCCCCCCCTGCCGCCGACGCCAGCTGCACCCTCAACGGCCCGAAATCCGCCTGCGGCCTCCCCTCCAACGTCGTGATCGACATGAGCCACGCGGCGGTGCGGCATACCGACGCCGAATGGCGCCAGCTGCTCACCGCCGAGCAATACCGCGTCACCCGCGAGCAGGGCACCGAGCCGGCATTCCACAACGCCTACTGGGACAACCACGCCGACGGCGTCTATTTTTCCGCCTGCAGCGACACACCGCTATTCGACAGCCGCGACAAGTTCGAGAGCGGCACGGGCTGGCCCAGCTTCACCAAGCCAATCGAGCCGAAGTTCGTCGCCGAGGACACCGACTCGAGCTACGGCATGGTCCGCACGGAGGTGCATTGCGCGGTCGACGGGGCCCATCTCGGCCACGTGTTCGATGACGGGCCGGCGCCCACCGGACTGCGCTACTGCATCAATTCGGCCGCGCTGCGCTTCATGCCGCGCAAGAAATACGAGGCTTGGGTGGCCCAGCACAGTGCCCCGGCGGCGAAGCCGTGACATCGACGGATGACCCGTTCGCCGGTTGACGCGCGGCGGACCGCCGTTGAGGTTAGGCCCATGGCCGACGTCACCGTCACCTACTACCTCGAAGTCCTCTCCTCGTGGTGCTATTGGGCCGAGCCCGCCTGGGCCGACCTGAAGGCCCGCTATGCCGGCCGCGTCGATTTCGGCTGGAAGATCGCCTTGATGAATCCGGGCGACTTTCCCGTATCGCGCGCGCAGTGCGACTGGTTCTACCGCCGCAGCGGTCTGACCGTGCGCTCCCCCCACATGCTGAATTCCGGCTGGCTGGAGCCGGAGCGCCAGGGAAAGTACGAAGCGCCCGACCTCGTGGCCGAGGCGGGACGCGACCTCGGCTTCACCGACGACCGGCTGCGCCTCGCGCTTACCCATGCCGCCGAGCGCCAGGGTCGGCGGATCGGCGACATGGCCGAGGCGGTGGCCGTGGCCGCGGCGGCCACCGGGCTCCCGCCGGCCACGATCCGCGCCCGCGCCGAGTCCGCCGAGGTCCGCGCCCGGGTCGCGGCCTCGACCGTCGAGTTTCACGCCCACCAGATCACGCAGCGGCCCGCGTTCGTGGTCACCGATGCGATTGGCGACAAGGCGGTGTTTTCCGGACTGGTACGCGCCGAACCGGTGGCGGCGGCGATCGACGCCATGCTGGCGGACACCGCGGCCTACGCCGCCCACGCCGCCCATTTCGGGGCTCCGCCCTCCGCCTGAAGGCCGGGCACTTGCGTCCGGGCCCGGACCGGATTTCATGGGGAAACCCCCGGCGCACATTTCCCGTGAAAAAGAAACTGCTCTACCTCGCCGCCGGCGTGATCGCAGTCGCCGCGGTCGTGCTCGTCGGCCTGACGTTCTTTCTCGGCTCCCTGGTCAAGGCGGGAGTCAACCGATTCGGGCCCGCCATCACCAAGACAACGGTCACGCTCGACAACGCCACCCTCTCACCCCTGACCGGCGGAGGCACCCTGTCCGGCCTGTTCATCGGCAATCCGCCGGGCTGGCACGCCGACAAGGCCATGTCCCTGGGGCGGCTGCACCTCTCGGTGGTGCCGACCTCGCTGCTCGGCGATCACATCGTCGTACGCGAGGTCGACATCGAGCAGCCAGAGTTCGTCTATGAAACCAAGGTGTTCAGCAGCAACCTGCGCGACCTGCTGAAGAACATCGAGGCCTCCACCGGCGGCGGCAAGGACGCGGCGCCGACCGTCCAGACCAAGTCGGGCCACCCGCTGAAGTTCGAAGTCCGCCGGTTCGTGCTGCGCAATGGCAAGGTGACCATCGGCACAGGCCCCGCCGCCGTCACCGTGCCGCTGCCGGAGCTGACGCTGACGAATCTGGGGACGAGCGAGGGCGGCATCACGGCCAACCAGCTTGCGGGGGTCGTGATGGGCCGGGTGCTCAACCACGTGCTGACAACCTCGGCCGCGGCGCTGGCCAACGTGGGCAAGACGGCGGGCGCCGCCGCCACCAATGCCGCCGCCGGCGCGGCCCAGAAAGCCGGCGAAGAGATCAAGCGGATGCTCGGCGGCAAATAGTCCCGGAACCGCGGCGCCGGCCTACTTCTGACCCAGGCGCCGCTCCAGCTCCGCCCCGAGCGCCTCGCCGCGCAGGTCCTGCGCAACGATCGTACCGTCCTTGTCGAGCAGGAAGGTGGCCGGGATGCTCTCGATGCCGTATTTCACGGCGAGCTTGTTCTGCCAGCCCTTGCCGTCGAAGAACTGCGCCCAGGTCATGCCCTGCTGCTGGAGGAAGCCCGCCAGTTTCGCCTGATCATCGTCCAGGCTGACCCCGACGATCTCAAACCCCTTGTCGTGGTATTTCTTGTAGGCGGCGAGCACGTTGGGCAGCTCGTTCACGCACGGATTGCACCACGTGGCCCAGAAATCCACGAGCACCACCTTGCCCTTGTAGGCCCCGAGCGACAGCGGCTGGCCGGCCAGATCCTGCTCGGCGAAATCAGGGAACGGCTTGCCCACCGCGAGGCTCGCCCGGATCTTCGCGGCCTCCTCCTGCTGCGCCAGCGCCGCGAGCATGCGGTCGGCGCCCTGGCCCTGCTTGGTGTCCGGGAAGTCAGCCTTGAGCTGCCGGATCAGTTCGGCGCCCTTCGTCGGATTGTCGAACACCTCGATGTAAAGCCTCGCCTTCATCAGCAGGATCTGGGCGACGTCGTCGGTCTTTTCGCCCTGGTGCTTCGCGAGCAGGGCGTCGAACTCCTGCAGCTCTCCGGTCAGCTCGGCCTCGGTGTGTTTGCCGGCCTGCAGCTGGCGGTTGACCTTGGCCACGAGCTGCTGCAATTCCTGCTGAACGCCGCCGGCGGCGGGGGCGGGCACGGGAGCGGTGTCGGCGGCCAGACAGGGCCGCCCCAGCAGGGACAACGAGGCGGCGAGAGCCGCGAAAAGCAATTTCAGTTTCATGGGGAGAAGGGAGATGGTGGGGCTGGGCGCCCCATGCGCCCATGCAGACAGTGCCCTCCGCGGCTGGCAACGCTAATGACTCCGCGGCGACTTGCTGCCGCCGCTCCCGGGCGTATCCTGCCCGCCATGGTGGACCCCAAATGGCGGTTGTCGCATGCGCGCGGCTATCTCGGTCTCGGCATGGTGGAGGAGGCCGCTGCCGAACTCGACCGGCTGCCCGCCGCCGCCGCGCAGGAAACCGAGGCGCTGGGCCTGCGCGCGCTGGTCCTGCAGGAGCGGGAGCAATGGCCCGAGCTGGTCGAGACCGCCAGCCAGCTGGTGCTGCGCCAGCCCGGCGAAGCCGGCTGGTGGATCGCGTGGGCCTACGCGACGCGACGCAGCCGCTCGCTCGCCGCCGCGGAGGCGATCCTCCTCGAGGCGGAGCGCACCCATCCCGAGGAGGCGACGGTGCAGTTCAACCTCGGCTGCTATGCCTGCCTGCGCGGCGACCTACCCGAGGCGCGGCGGCGGGTGGACCGGGCGATCGCCCTCGACCAGACTTTTCGCGCGGCCGCCGCCACCGATCCCGATCTCGCCACCCTGCGCGGGGCGGCGTCCCCGCCCGACGCGGCCGGCGGCGGCTGAGCGCTCAACCGCCGTTCACCTTGGCCAGCAGGTCGAGCCAGCGCTGCCAGGCGGACGCCATCGCCTCCCGGTTGGCGGGCGTCGGCTTGTCGTCCTCGCCGGCACGCATGAACCCGTGGCCCGCGCCGGCATACACGACCGGTTCGTAAACGCGGCTCTCGTTCCGCATGAGGTCGGCGGATTGCGTCACGGTCGACGTCACGCGGGCGTCGTTGCCCGCGTAGAAACCGTAGACGGGGCAGTGGATGCTGGCGAGGTCCTCGGGATTCGTCGGGCCGGGGCCGTAGAACACGAATGCCGCCTTCAGCCGCGGATTGTTGGTCGCA
>DATJUU010000149.1:0-2673 GCA_035502155.1 Opitutaceae bacterium | reverse complement strand
ATGCTGGCTTTGTGGCACGCAGTATGGGCGGCCGGCTTATCCGCGTTCGGCAGCTTGCGAGGTGGTCAGCTGCGGCAGCTGTGGGTCGGGAACAGCGGTTCACGCGGCGCCGTGCATACCGCCGGTTGGGGTAGGAATCCTGCGGGGATGGTATCTGGAAGGAATGCTGAAGGAGCCGGTTTCGGCGGAAGCGAGATGGTACGGCGGGTTATTCGGAAACTCCCGACGGACGCGAGCCTCACATGCAACGAATCAGCGCCACCCGACGTGTCGGTGCGTGCGAGTGAAGGAGTGAAGGTGAACTCCAGCACCTACTTCCACCTTCCTGACGCCTGCGCTCTATATACGCGAACGAGGGAGCACTCCCTCGGCATGTTGATCGATTGGGGAGAACGATGCCGCAACTCGAACCCGCGGACGTCCTGATTATCGGCTCCGGCGCATCCGGCGCGGCGGTGGCATGGTCGCTGGCCGAGACCAAAATGCGCATCCTTTGCCTGGAGCAGGGCGACTGGCAGAACCCCGCCAATTATCCGTCCACCGGCCGGGATTGGGAGGCACGGCAGTTCTCCGATATGGCCACCTCGCCGAACCGGCGCCAGCTCTGGTCCGACTACCCGGTCAACGACGACAACTCGCCGATCAAGGTGCTGAACTTCAACGCCGTTGGCGGTAGCACCATCCTCTATGCCGCCCACTACCCGCGCCTGCATCCGTCCGACTTCCGGGTGAAGTCGCTGGATGGCGTCGCCGACGACTGGCCGGTCGATTACGCGGCGTTGGAGCCCTTCTTCGCCGAGAACGACCGCATGACGGGTGTCTCTGGCATGGCCGGCGATCCTGCCTATCCGCCGCAGAAGGCCGCGCCGATGGATCCCCTGCCCATGGGCCGCTCCGGACGAATGCTCGGCGAGGCGATGAACCGGTTGGGCTGGCACTGGTGGCCCAGTGACTGCGCGGTGACGACGAGGGAGTATGAAGGCCGGGCGCCGTGCATCAATCTCGGCCACTGCATCGCCGGCTGCGCCCAGGGCGCCAAGGCCAGCACGGACATTACCTATTGGCCCGCGGCGATCCGCGCCGGGGTCGAACTGCGCACCCGCGCGCGCGTGCGCGAGATCACCGTCGACCCCGCGACCGGCATGGTCAATGGGGCCATCTACTTCGACAAGGACGGCGTCGCGCAGTTCCAGCCGGCCCACGTGGTGGTGATGGCCGCCAACGGGGTCGGCACACCGCGCCTGCTGCTGAACTCGAAATCCGAGACGTTTCCCAACGGCCTGGCGAACGGCAACGACCAGGTCGGCCGCAACCTGATGTTCCATCCTTATGCCAGCATCTGGGGTTATTTCCACGAGGAGACCGACGGCAATCGCGGACCGCCGCTTTCGCTCTGGAGCCACGAGTTCTACGAGACCGACCCGTCCCGAGGCTTTCTGCGCGGCTACTCCTGGCAGTTCGGCCGCGGCGTCGGCGCGATCCTGGAAGCGCAGCAATCCATGGGCAACGGCCGCCTGCCCTGGGGCGCCGAGCACCATCGGGTCTACCGCAAGCTGTTCAACCACCGCATGACCATCGCCGCGATCTGCGAAGACCTGCCGGAGCCGCACAACCGCGTTACCCTGGACCCGGTGCTGAAAGACGCGCACGGCATCCCGGCGCCGAAGATCGACTACACGATCTCGGAGAACTCCAACCGTATGCTCGACCACGCCATCGCCCGCGCCACCGAATGCCTGCGTGAGGCCGGCGCTTGGGACGTCGGCGTCGAGCGCCCGATCCTCAACGGCGGCTGGCACCTGTTGGGCACCGCCCGGATGGGCGAGGACCCCGCCCGCAGCGTCGTCAACGGCTGGGGCCGCGCGCACGAGGTGAAGAACCTGTTCATCGTCGATGGGTCGATCTTCACCACGTCAGGCGGCGTTAATCCCACGTCCACCATCCAGGCCCTCGCGCTCTACATCGCCGATCAGATGAAGCAGCGCCTCGCCACGCTGTTCGACTGAGGAACGCCACCATGTCCGGTACCATGGCCAATCCGGCCCCCACCTGGGGCGACCCCACCTTGACCGACGCAGAGAAGGCGGCGCTGGCGGCACTGTGCGCCCGCATGATCCCGGCCAGCGCAGAGTTCAACGTTCCCGGCGCCGACGACCCGCTGATCCAGGCCGACATCGCCAGTTCGATCAGCCGCGACGCGACCAGCGTGCACAATAGTTTGGCGCTGCTCGACCGACTCGCTGGTGGAGATTTCGCCGCCCTGCCCGAGGCGCGGCAGGATGAGGTGTGTGAGACGCTCCGCGCCGAGGGTGGCGTGGACCTGATGCTGACCACCCGCATCGTGCTGCAATGTTACTACCGTGACGATCGCGTCATGATTTCACTGGGCATGGAGCCTCGTGCGCCCTTCCCCAAGGGCCACGATCTGCCCCAGGGCGATTGGGCGCTGCTCGATCCCGTGCGCAAGCGCGGCAAGATCTGGCGCGAGACATAGTTATCGGGAGGTGGCCGGTCAGGGCCATGCGCCGCGACCTGCGGCGCTATCGGCCGGATGCCCCGTCTACAGCCGCTTTGCGCCCATGCACGAACCCGCTTCGCGGGAGGGCGCCAGGAGCGAGGTTAGTGCGTGGCGGGCAACAGTAAGAAGTTGAGAGGACTTGGGTCAGCCTTTGA
>DATJUU010000148.1:0-20150 GCA_035502155.1 Opitutaceae bacterium | reverse complement strand
GCGAAAGCCTCCGGCCACGAAAGTCCGGTCGTATAGCAGGACCAGCAGCGGCGCCGACACCATCCACTCCTTGCTCGCCATCCCGAGGACGCAGGCGGCGACCGAGAGGCCGTACCACCCCCACGAGCGGTGAAACTCGCGGCCACCCGACCACGGACCGCCGACCACCGGACTTATTTGACCGGCGGTCTCGTGGTCCGTGGTCCGTGGTCCCGTGGTCCCTTCAGCAGCGCGGATGAAGCCGTAGAATGTCAGCAGGAAGGCCAGCGCGGCCAGGAGCTCGGCGCGGTTGACGATTCCAGTCACCGACTCGGTCAGCAGCGGATGGACCGTCCAGAGCAGCGCCGCCGTGAAGGCGACGCGCAGCGAGGACGCCCGCCAACCCGGCGCCGGCAGCGCGGCCAGGGTCCGGCGCACGACGCCGAACAGCACCAACGCCACCAGCGCGTGCAGCAGCAGGTTGACGGCGTGATAGCCGCGCACGTCGAGGCCTCCCGCCGCAAAGTTGAGCGCGAGGGAGAGATTCAGCAGGGGCCGCCCGGACGCACCGCCGCTGTCCGATGGCGGCCAGAGCACGTGGCCCAGCGGCCAGAGGTGGCGGATCGACGGGTTGCTGACGATCGTCGGCTGGTCGTCGAAGACGAACGGACCGGCGAGGCTGTTCCAGTAGACCGCGACCGCCGCCGCCGCGATCACGCCGGCGGCGAGCAGAATCCGCCGGCGCGGCGCCACCGCCGGTGCGGTGGGAACGGGACTCGGACCCTCAGGAGCAATGCTTGTCACGCGCGGGATGCCGGCGCCGGCCCATCCAGGCGGCGCCTCGCGTCGGCCTGCCCTAGTTGTCCTTCTTCGGCGGGGCGTCGGTGATCATCACCACGTCGCGCGGGTTGAGGACATAGGTCAGGTTCTTCTCGTCCTGCACCACCAGGACGCCGTCGACCGCCCGCACCGACCGGATGCTCACCAGCACCGTGGTGGTGTCGTCCCGCGAGTGGATCAGGTAGACCGGGGTGTGCGTGATGCTCGCGAAGGCCGCGGCGTAGCCGCGCGCGAGCTGTTCGGCCTCGGAGTCGATCCGCACGTTGACCGGCTGGGCGGCCGCGGACGCGGCTTGGCCGAAGCCGGCGGCGGTCGCAGCCAGCAGCAGCAATGTGGCGATGATGGTTTTCATGTTCGATGGGGCGCCGGCAGCATCGTCCGGTTCCGGCAGGGCGGCAAGACGGACGTGGCCCGCCCCGCCGGATCGGCGCTTGCCGCCCGCCGCCCGCCGCCCCAGCCTGTGGGCCGCCGTGAGTTTTCCGCCCGCCCGCCGATTCTATCTGGGTTTCTTGGGAGTGCTGCTGCTGGGATCCTGCGCCACGCGCATCGACGCTCCCGGCACCATGGCCGCCGACTTCGGCACGATCGTCGCGGCAAAATACATCATCAACAACAACGTCTGGGGAAAGGCGCATTCGCCCGCCGGCCGCGAGCGCGTCTACTGCACCAACGCCACCAGCCCGGTCACGTGGGGCGCCGCGTACAACTGGCCGGTCGGCGACAAGCCCTACAACGTCAAGGCGTACCCAAGCATCATCAGCGGCTGGCACTGGGGCGCGTGGTCGCCGGGTTCCGGCCTGCCCGTGCGCCTCGCCGACCACCGGCGCATCCTCACCAGCGGCTCGATCGCGGTGACCAACCCGGGCGTCCAGAACGTGGCCTACGACTGCTGGTTCCACCCCATCGCCGGTCCCGGCAACAAATCCGAGCCCACCGACGAGCTCATGATCTGGGTCGCGCGCTACGGCGGGGCCGGCCCGCTCGGCCGGCTGCAGGGCGAGGTCGAGATCGGCGGCGCCACCTGGCAGCTTTACCGCGGCGAGATCGGCTGGAACGTGTTCTCCTTTATCCGCACCGGCAACGCCGGCGCCTGGACCCTCGACGTGCGCGACTTCACCGACTACCTGGTCGCCCACGGCGCCCTCGCGCCCGAGAAGTACCTGACCAGCGTCCAGTTCGGCAGCGAGATCTTCCTCTCGCCGGGCGACGGGCGGTTCGACGTCACCGACTACCACTGCGACGTGGAGTGACGCGGGCGGCTAGACGCCGTGCTGCTCGATGAACGCCCGGATCGCCGCGGCGTCGGCCCGCATGGGGTGCTTGACCACCGGCCGGGACTGGAGCGCCTCCAGGCTCGGGTGCGTCGGCGCCAGCCCGGTGGCGGCGCGGATCACCTCCGGGAATTTGGCCGGGCTGGCCGTGGCCAGCACCACGCTCACCCGGTCGCGGCTCAACTCCTTGAAGCCGCAGGCCGTGTGCGGGTCGCAGACGTAGCCGTGCTTGTGGTAGACCTGCTTGATCAGGTTCGTGATCTCGGCGTCCGTGCAGCGCGAGACCGTGAACGTGTCCGCGTTGAAATGCTCGAAGCGGTAGACCCCATCGGCGCGGAACGCCGCCATCACCTCGCGCACCCTCGCCGGATCGCGGCCGACGCTGTAGTAGAGGAAGCGCTCGAAATTCGACGCCACCTGGATGTCCATCGATGGCGCGAGGCTGGGCGCCACGGGGGCGAGGCGGTATTCCCCGGTCGTGAAGAGCCGGTAGAGGATGTCGTTCTGATTGGTCGCGAGCTTGAAGCCGCGGATCGGCACGCCCATCTGCTGGAGCAGCCAGCCGGCGAGGATGTTGCCGAAGTTGCCCGTGGGCACCACGAACTCGACGTTGCCCTGCTTGTCGGCCGGCAGCCGCAGCCAGGCGTACAGGTAGTAGACGCACTGGGCCAGGACGCGCGCCAGGTTGATCGAGTTGACCGCCGAGAGGCGTTGCCGCTGGCGGAAATCCTGGTCACCGAACACCTCCTTCAGCGCGGCCTGGGCGTCGTCGAACGTGCCGTCAATCGCGAGCGCGAAGACGTTGGCCGCGCCGGTGCAGGCCATCTGCCGCTCCTGCAGGGGCGAGATCCGCCCGTCGGGATAGAGGATGAAGATCGCCACGTCGGGCTTGCCCAGCAGGCCGTGGATCGCGGCGGCGCCGGTGTCGCCGGACGTCGCGCCGAGCACGTTGAGCCTGCGGCCGTGCGCCCGGCACTGCTGCTCGTACAGGTTGCCGAGGAACTGGAGCGCAAAATCCTTGAAGGCCAGCGTGGGGCCGTGGAACAGCTCGAGGACGAACAGGTTTTCGCCCAGCTGCTCCAGCGGCGCAACGCCGGGATGGGTGAAGCCGCGGTACGAGGGCGCGACAATGTCGCGCAGCACCGCCGGGTCCAGGTCGGTGGCAAAGCGCTCCAGAAATTGCTGGCAGAGCTCCGGGTAACCCAGCCCGGCCCATCGAGAAAGATCTCCCCGCAGATCAGGCAATGTTTCGGGCAGAAATAAACCGCCATCTGGGGCCAATCCGATGGCCACGGCGTCGGTGAACTCCACTGGTTCAGTCTGCCCGCGCGTGCTGAGGAATTTCATGGTGGTCGGAGTCAGTGATCGAAGGTCGGCGGATGCCCGGTGCCGGGAATGTAGGGCCGGCGCTTGTCGCCGCGCCGCCGGCTCGATCGCGGAAAGGCCTGCCGGCAAGCGGCAGCCCTACCGTTTTCGAATCAGCCCGCTCCAAGTTTCTCCAGCCCGAACGCCGCATGCGCCGCGCGGGCGGCATCGTCCGCCCGGGCGCCGTCGATCACGATCGAGATCTTGATCTCGGAGGTGGTGATGAGCTCGATGTTGATGCCCTGGGCTGCAAGCGCCTGGAAGAGCGTCGCCGCCACGCCGCTGTGCGTCTTCATGCCGACGCCGACGACGGAGAGCTTCGCGATGTGGTCGTCCACCGCCACCTCGCCGCCGCCGAGCTCCCGGAACACCGGCGCCAGCGCCTCGCGGGCGCCGTGCGAGTCGCCCCGCGGCACGGTGAAGGTCAGGTTGGCCACGCCGCCCCGGCCGACGTTCTGCACGATCATGTCGACGTTGACGTTGGCGTCGGACAGCGCGCGGAACACCTTCGCCGCGGAACCCGGCTTGTCCGGGATGTTGCTCACGATGACCTTGGTCTGGTCCTTGTCCACGGCCACGCCGCGGACGACGACCTGCTCCATGTAGGCGACTTCCTCTTTCACGATGGTTCCCGGGTTGTGGTTGAACGATGACCGCACTTCAAAGACGACGTGGTACATGGCCGCGAACTCGACCGAGCGCGACTGCATGACCTTGGACCCGCTGCTCGCCAGCTCCAGCATCTCGTCGTAGCTGATCTCGGCGAGCTTGCGGGCGTCCTTCACCACCCGCGGGTCGGCGGTGTAGACGCCGTCGACGTCGGTGTAGATCTCGCACTTGTCGGCCTTGATGGCGGCGGCGAGCGCGATGGCGGTGAGGTCGGAGCCGCCGCGGCCGAGGGTGGTGATCTGGCCGTCCTCGTTGATGCCCTGGAAGCCGGCGACGATCACGACCTTGCCGGCCTTGAGGTCGCGCTCGATCGGCCGGGCGTTGATCGTCTTGATCTTGGCCTTGGTGTGGACCTTGTCGGTGAAGATGCCGGCCTGGGCGCCGGTGTAGGAGACCGCCGGCACCTGCAGGGCGTGCAGCGCGATCGCGGTCAGGGCGATGGTCTCCTGCTCCCCGGTGGCGAGCAGCATGTCGAGCTCGCGCTCGCTGGGATGCTCGTGGATCTCCCGGGCGCGGGCGAGAAGCTCGTTGGTCACGCCGGAACGGGCGGAGACGACCACCACGAGCTCGTTCCCCTCCGCGCGGGCGGTCTTGATGCGCTCGGCGACGCGCTTGATGCGCTCGATGTCCCCCACCGAGGTGCCGCCGTATTTCTGGACGATTCGGGCCATGGCTGGAATCAGTCGAAGGTCGCAGGTCTCAGGTCGAAGGTCACGGCACGAAAGTCGGGCCGGTCGTCACTCCTCGAAGTCCCCGATGCGCAGGAGCAGCGGGGGCTCGAGCACGCTCTCCAGCCTGCCGAGGCCGGCCAGGGTGGCGCGGATGGCCTGCTCGTGGCTCTCGTGGGTGGTGAGGATGAGCATGGCCGCGGCCGGCAGGCGGCCGGCGCGCTGGATGACGCTCTCGATGCTCACCTGGTTCTGGGCCATGACGGTGGCGACCTGGGCGAGGACGCCCGGCTGGTCGCGCACCTCCAGGCGGAGGTAGTAGCGGCTGCGGACGGACTCGAGCGCCGCGAGCTTGACCGGCTTGCGCCCCCCGGCGTGGATCGCCGCGGCCTCGTCGGGCACCACCACCGACTTGCCGCTGGTCAGCAGGGTGACGGCGTCCGCGATGTCGCTGATCACCGCGCTGGCGGTGGCGTCCTGCCCGGCGCCGCGGCCGATGTAGAGCGTGGACCCGACGATGTCGCCGGTGACGGCGATGCCGTTGTAGACGCCCTCGACGTTGGCGAGCACGAGCCGGCGCGGGAGCAGCGTCGGATGCACGCGCACGAACAGCTCGTTGGTGGCGAAGTCGCGGGTGATGACGGCGAGCAGCTTGATGCCGTAGCCGAGCTGGGCGGCGTGGACGATGTCGGCCTGGGCGAGGCGGGTGATGCCCTCGACCAGCATCTGGTCCGGCCGCACCCACATGCCGTGGGCGAGGAAGGCGAGGATCGCGGCCTTGTGCGCGGTGTCCCACCCCTGCACGTCGAGCGACTCGTCGGCCTCGGCGTAGCCGAGCCGCTTGGCGTCGGCGAGCACATCGGCGTAGGACGCGCCCTCGCGCTCCATCCGGGTGAGGATGTAATTGCAGGTGCCGTTGAGGATGCCGTAAATGAGCTTGAAGCGGTTGGCGACGAGGCCCTCGCGCAGCGCCTTGATGATGGGGACGCCGCCGGCGACGCTGCCCTCGAAGAAGTAGTGCCCGCCGCCCTTGCGCGCCGCGGCGAAGATCTCCGCGCCGTGCCCGCAGAGCAGCGCCTTGTTCGCCGAGACGACGATCTTGCCCCGCGCGAGCGCCGCGAGCGTCACGTCGCGGGCCAGCTTCGTGCCGCCGATCAGCTCGCAGACGATCTGCACCGCGGGATCGGTGGCGACGGCGAGCGCGTCGGTGGTCAGCCGCGCCGCCGGGATCTCGACGGCGCGCTTTTTCGCCGGGTCGCGCACGGCGACGCGGTAGAGTTCCAGCTTCGCGCCGAGGCGCGCCTCGAGCGCGGCGCGGCTGGCGAGGAGGTGCTTCCACACGCCCTGCCCGACCGTGCCGAGGCCGCAGAAGCCGATGTTGATCACCGCCCCCTTGCTCACGGGGCCTCCTTGGGCCGGGTCCGCTCCCAGCGGTGTTCCGTCCCGGCCAGGAGACGGCGGATGTTGGCGTGGTGCCGCGCGATCACGAGCAGGCCCAGCAGCGTGACGACGAGCTTGAGGGCGAGCGAGTACCCGAGCACCCACGCCGTTGCCGGCACGACGATGGCGGCGAGAATCGAGGCGAGGGACACGTAGCGCGAGAGGAAGAAGGTGGCGAACCACACCAGCGCCCCGATCAGGATCGCCTCCCACATCAGGACGAGCAGGCCGCCGGAGGCCGTGGCCACGCCCTTGCCGCCCTTGAACCGCGTGAAGACCGAGAACGAGTGGCCGAGCACCGCGCAGACCAGCCCGGTCAGGCAGACCGCGTTCTGGTGCCCGATGACGGCGATGACGAAGCTGGACCAGCGGTCGCCGGTGTAGGGGATGCGGGCGAACAGCAGGGCGAAGACGATCGGCCAGCCGGTCGCGACCGCCCCCTTGAGCGCATCGAGGCAGTAAACCGTGTTGCCCGCGCCGCTGCCGAGCACCCGCTTGACGTTCGTCGCCCCGGGATTGCCGCTGCCCGCCTTGAAAATGTCGACCCCGTGCGCCTTCGCCACGAGGTAGCCGAAGGGCAGCGATCCGAGCAGGTAGCCGATCACGCCGGCGATGAGGAGCGGGAGAAGCATCAGAAGTCTGAGGGCAGAAGCCAGGGGGCAGAGGCCAGAAGCCAGAGGCCGGAGGTCAGAGATCAGAGGGCGGGGGTCAGCGGCTTAAAGCTTAGCGCTCAAAGCTGCACAAACTTCGCCATCTTGATGGCCGGGTTGGACTTGATCTCCTGGCGGGCGGCCGGGCTCGGCTCGCTGTCGACCCGCACGACCATGTAGGCCGTGCCGCCGGGCGTCAGGCGGCTGAGCGACATGTCGGCGATGTTCACCCCGTCCTTGCCCAGGAGCGTGCCGACGGTGCCGACCATGCCGGGCTGGTCCACGTTCTCGAGCACCAGCAGCTTGCCCTCGGCGGCGACCTCGACGCCGCGGCCGTTGATGGCCACGATGCGCGGGTTCGCGCTCTTGCCGATGAGGGTGCCGTCCGCCGAAAAGACCTTGCCGCCGGGCGCCACCGCCTCGACCTGGATCAGCTCGGTGTAGTCGCACTCCGCGGCCGACTTGACCACCTCGACCTGCACGCCGAGGCGCTGCAGCAACACCGGGGCGTTGACGAAATTGACCTCCTCGCCGCTGATGCGGCGCAGGAACCCGCGCTCGATCGTCCGGGTGACGGCATCGGCGTCGAGGTCGACGATCCGGCCCCAGTAGGTGATGCTGAGCCGGTCCACCTGCGGCGGGCCGATCTGCTGCACCAGGGTGCCGAGTTTGGCCCCGAGGTCGAGGTAGGGCCCGAGCACCTTGAGGGTGGCGGCGTCGATCGACGGCACGTTGACGGCGTTTCGGATGACGCCGCCGCGCAGCGCGTCGGCGATGGCCTCGGCGATCTCGATCCCGACGCTCTCCTGCGCCTCCGCGGTCGAGGCGCCGAGGTGCGGCGTGAGGGTGACGTTGGGCAGCTTCCGCAGCTCGTGGTCGGCCGCGAGGGGCTCGTCCTCGTAGACGTCGAGGCCGGCGGCGGCGACGTGGCCGGATTTGAGCGCGGCGACCAGCGCGGCCTCGTTGATCAGGCCGCCGCGGGCGCAGTTGAACAGGCGCACGCCCTTCTTGGTCTTCGCCAGCGCCGCCTCGTCGATCATGTTGCGGGTCTGGTCGGTCAGCGGCATGTGGACCGTGATGTAGTCGGCCTCGCGCAGCAGCGCGTCGAGGTCGACCGGCTCGACCTGCATGGCCTTGGCGCGGCTGGGCGCGAGGTAGGGATCGAAGGCCAGCACCCGCATGCCGAAGGCCTGGGCGCGGCGGGCGACTTCGCCGCCGATGCGGCCGAGGCCGACGACGCCCAGCACCTTGCGGTAGAGCTCGAGGCCGGAGAAGCTCTTGCGGTCCCACTTGCCCGCGCGCATCGACGCGGCGGCCTGCGGCACGGGCCGCGCGCCGCACAGCATGTGGGTGAAGGTGAGCTCGGCGGTGGCGATGGTGTTGCCCGAGGGCGTGTTCATCACCACCACGCCGCGCTCGGTCGCCGCCTCGACGTCGACGTTGTCCACGCCCACACCCGCGCGGCCGACGACCTGCAGCTTAGGCGCGGCGGCGATCACCGCCGCCGTGATCTTCGTCTCGCTGCGCACGGCGATGGCCTGCACGTCCCTGACCAGTTCCAGAATCTTCTCCGGGGACGAGCCGTAGGCCTCGACGACTTCGAAGCCCGGCTGCTCGCGCAGGAATTGCACGCCCTTGGGGGAGATCTTGTCGGCAACGAGAACTTTCATGGCGGAAAAGCATGACGGAAGAGTCCCCCGCCCCCGATGGCAATACCGGAAACCGCGGCGGGGGGCCGTCGTCTCCGCGGAGGTCGCGGCGGACCAGCAGCTTGCCCAGCGTTGACCGGACGGCCCGCCGGCGTTTCGGTGGGGGCGTGACGCCCTCCCCCGCCCTCCCCGCCGCCGAGCGCCTGGCCCGCCAGATCCGCTTCATCGTCGAAGTCGACAAGCTGAAGGAGATCCTCCGGCAGACCGTGCTCATCAACAGCCGCCGCGCCGAGAACGACGCCGAGCACTCGTGGCACCTCTGCCTGATTGTGATCACGCTGGCGGAGCACGCCAACGCGCCGCGCCTCGACGTCCTGCGCGTGCTCAAGATGCTCATCCTGCACGACCTGGTGGAGATCGATGCCGGCGACACGTTCGCCTACGACACCAAGGCGATGGCGGACCAGCACGCCCGCGAGGCGGTGGCGGCCGACCGGATCTTCGGCCTGCTGCCGGAGGACCAGGGCCGCGAGTTCCGCGCGCTGTGGGACGAGTTCGAGGCGCGGCAGACGCCGGAGTCGAAATTCGCGGCCGCGGTCGACCGGTTCCAGCCGATGCTGCTGAACTGCCGCACCGAGGGCGCGGCGTGGAAGCGTCACGGCGTCACCCGCGACCGGGTGCTGGCGCGCAACGCCCATGTCGCCGAGGGCTCGCAGGCGCTCTGGGCCTATGCCGAGCAGATGATCGCCGAGACCGTGGCCGCGGGGCATCTCGCGGTCTGACCCGCACCGGAAACCGCCACCGCCGCCGGAGCGTCCTTTACCCCGCCCCCTGCCTCATGACCTCCCGGACATTTCTCGCCCTGTCATTCAGCCTGGCGCTCGCCGCGCCCGCGGTCCGCGCCGCCGACTCCCTGGAGGCGACGCAGGACCGCCAGCGGCTGCAGGTCGTCATCGACTACGCCGACCACGTGCTGGCGGACGCGGCCGACCACTACCGGCCCCAGCCGAGTCCGCTGCTGGCCGACGGGGTGAACGTCTACACCAAGGAACAGCTACGCTGGTTCTATCCCGACGGAAAGCAGACGGTGATCTCGGATTTCATCGAGCAGCAGAATCTGATGCGCGTGCTGGCGGCGCTCACCAACCTGACCGGCGACCCGAAGTACAAGGCGGCGGCCAAGGCGCAGTACGCCTACTATTTCGCCCACTACCAGGATCCGGGCGGGCTGCTGCAGTGGGGCGGCCACCGCTACGTCGACCTGCTGACGCTGGAGCCCAAGGGCTTCTCCGGGCCGCCCGACAGCCCGCACGAGCTGAAGAACGCCTATCCCTACTACGAGCTCATGTACGAGGTGAACCCGTCCGCCACCGTCCGGTTCATCACCGGCTTCTGGAATGCGCACGTCTACAACTGGCACACCCTGGAGGTGAGCCGCCACGGCGACTTCGGGCATCCGCCCGGCGCGAACTGGGGCCAGCGGTTTGACGACCCCGCGCCGTACTTCGCCACCAAGGGGCTGTCGTTCCTGGACGCGGGCAACGACCTGATCTACTCGGCCGCGATGCTCTACCGGCTCACGGGCGACCAGGGGGCGCTCCTCTGGGCGCGGCGCCTTGCCGCCCAGTACGTCAAGGCGCGCGATCCCCAGACCGGCCTCGGCGCCTACCAGTATACCCAGGCGCTCAAGACCAAGGAGCCGCCCGCCGACACCGCCACGGAGTCGTGGTACGGCGACCGCGCCCAGCGGCAGTTCGGGCCCGACTTTCCCGGCCACCGCGTGCTCGAGGCCACCATGCTGCTGCGGCAGCACGCGTTCACCATCTATTCCGACAACGCGCTGATGGAGCTGCAGGTCGGCCAGACCCTCGGCGCGGACGGCCGGGACTTCATCGAGCCGACGCGCGCCGGGATGGACGCGTTCGTGCACCACGCCCTCATCCCCGGCACCAACCTCCTGCGGCCGATGCTCACGGACGGCACGGACCTCAGCGGCTTCGTCGTGCGGCGCGACGGCTACTACGACCGCAAGGGCCAGAAGCTCGAGCCGTACCGGGCGACACCGGAGCTGATGATCGCCTACGCCCGCGGCTTCCTCATCACCGGCGAGCCGGATCTTTGGCAGATGGCGCGCGGCATCGCGCGCGACGCCGGTCTCGGCGACATCGGCGCGGCGGCCGGCCAGGGCGTGGCGGTGAACCTCCAGACGCGCAACGCCGACGCCTTCGCCCTGTTCTCGATCCTCGACCTGTACCGCGAGACCCGCGTCGCCGCCTATCTCGAGCTGGCGCGGACGATCGGCAACAACATCGTCGCCAAGCGATACCACCACGGGTACTTCACGCCGTTCGAGGACACGGTCTACGCCAACGTCAACGCCATCGAGCCCTACGCGCTCCTGGCGCTGGAGGCCGCGATCCGGGGCACGCCCGACCAGGTGCCGTACTTCATCAACGGCTTCGGCTTCTTCTCCGGCGAGTATCGCTTCTCCGACGGCCGCTCGCGGCGCATCAACGACGATCTGCTCTTTCGTCCCCGGAAATCCGCGCCCGACCTCCCGTTCGCGCGCCAACCCACAAACGTCACCACCGAGGCCGAATAGAGCAGCCGCCCCGCGGTCCACTGCGCGGTTGCGGTCGGGGGCGCGGAGTGCTTGGATGGCGAGCTGTCCACTGGTGCCTGCATGAGCGAGCGTGTCGAGTGGCTGGCCTACGAGTTCACCGTCTATCCGGCGACGGGCGTCACCTGGGGCGAGGCCCCCGGCGTGTTCATCTTCGCGGGGCGCACGGCCGACAACCAGTGGCAGGCCTGGTACGTCGGCGAGACCGACAGCTTCCGGCGCCGGGTGCCCGGCCACGAGCAGTGGAAACCGGCGGCCCGACTCGGCGCCACCCACATCCACGCCCGAGTCGTGAAACAGACGCCGGCGCGCGAGGGCATCGTGCGGGCGCTGATCCAGGCGTTTCAGCCCCCGCTGAACGCCGGTTCGGCTTAGCGTGGCGGGCGGAGATTTCGCCCGGCCGTTTGGTGGGTCGACGAAATCCGGGTATGTTGTGCGACCCATCGGGCGGCCGTCCGGCTTGAACCTGCTCCCGCCGGGCGGACCGCGTCTGCCCCAACTAATGTCCCAGCCCTCCCCATGAACACCGCCGTGTTCGCGTTCTCGCTCGTCAACCTCTCCCCGTATGCCGCCGCCGTCACCGCCGGCTACCTCATCGCCGACGCCACGGTCACCAAGATCCCCCAGCACGCCAAGAAGGTCCAAAAGGCGGCGATCGTGATTGGATTCACCGCCGCGGGCGCCGCCATCGGGTCGGCCGTGCCCGTCATCGGAACCGCCATCGGCGCCGGCGCCGGTCTGGTCGTGGGCGCGCTGGTCGCGATCTTCACCTGAGCCTTCCTGCCATCGGGCCCGCCACTGGGCGGGGCCCTCCGTCCCGGCGCCACCCTCCGGGCACGGGCCGGAAGCGACGTCGCCGGCCCGTGGTTGACGTCGCGGGATGGGCGTGCGAAAAGGCCGGGGAGCGACGAATCGGCGGCGCCACGCCGTCCGCGCGGCGGCGGGGGCGCGTCCGGGAAAGGACCCCACGATGCAACTGACCACCGTCCGGATCGAGAAACCCGAAGCGATCAACTTCATCCTCGGCCAGACCCATTTCATCAAGACGGTCGAGGACGTGCACGAGGCGCTGGTCAACGCCGTGCCGGGCATCAAGTTCGGCCTGGCCTTCTGCGAGGCCTCGGGCAAGTGCCTCGTGCGCTGGTCGGGCACCGACGCCGCCATGACCGAGCTGGCCCGCCGCAACGCGCTCGCGATCGCCGCCGGCCACACCTTCATCGTTTTCCTCGGCGACGGCTACTACCCGGTGAACGTGCTCAACGCGATCAAGGCCGTGCCGGAGGTGTGCCGGATCTTCTGCGCCACGGCCAATCCGACCGAGGTCGTCGTGGCCCGAACCGAGCAGGGCCGCGGCGTCCTGGGCGTGATCGACGGCTCGCCGCCGCTCGGGGTCGAGACCGACGCAGACATTGCCTGGCGCAAGGACCTGCTGCGCAAGATCGGCTATAAATTGTAGGAACGTTGACCGCAAACCAGACCATCCCCGGACCGGGAACGGCGGAAGATCATCCAGGGCCACAAGGAGGCACAAAAAACCATCTCCGGTTTCAGCCGTCGCCACGTGCGCGCCTATAGGCGCGGCGGAGAGCCAGCCATAACGAGCGAATCTCTTGTGCCTTTTTGTGGCCGCCACTTCTCCATCGGGCATAGCCTGACCCACCCTGAACATGAACGCCCCTTGGCCGACATGGTTGATGATAACGACTGCGGCCGCGGCCGGCCTTATGGCGGCGGAGTCGCGGCACACGGAAAAGGAGGCCTATGCCATGAAACTCACCAGCCCCGTTTTTGCCGAAGGCACGCCGATCCCGGAACGCTACACCTGCGACGGCGCGGACGTCTCGCCGCCGCTGGACTGGAGCGAAGCGCCGGCCGGCACCCGCGCCTTTGCGCTCATCTGCGACGACCCCGATGCCCCGGTGGGCATCTGGGTGCACTGGGTGGTCTACGGCCTGCCCGCGACCGCCACCGGTCTGCCCGAAATGGTCGCGCCCGTCGACGCGCTGCCGGGCGGCGGCCGGCAGGGGCTGAACGACTTCCGGCGCGTGGGCTACGGCGGGCCGTGCCCGCCGCCGGGCCGGCCGCACCGCTATTTCTTCAAGCTCTACGCGCTCGACGCGGACCCGGCGCTCAAGCCCCGCGCGACCAAGGCCGACCTCGTGCGGGCGATGCAGGGACACATCCTCGGCCAGGCGCAGCTGATGGGCACGTACCAGCGGGCGCGGTGAATGAATAATCTCGAATCTTTTCTCCCACGAATGCACACGAATCTACACGAATAGTATCGGATTGGATTCGTGCCCATTCGTGTCGATTCGTGGTGAAAACGTTCTGGCGTCGGAAATGCCCGAATCCCGCACCCGCCGTGGCTCGGTGAATGAACAACGGCCGAGCTCTCCGCCCACCAATGCACACGAGTCTTCACGAATCATCCGGACTCCAATTCGTGCCCATTCGTGTGTATTCGTGGGAGGCTTAACCGAGCGTTCGAGATCGAGCGCCGTCCGCCATGCCTGATACCCGCATGCACCGCGGCCCGCATCCGGAGGACGCCCGGCTGTTCGCGCCGGCTGCATGGCCGGCGCTGCGCGCCGCCACCGCCGAGCTCTGCTGGCTGCTGAGCCGCGATTACGCCCCCACCTCCGCGCTGCAGCTCGTGGGCGACCGTCACCAGCTCCCCGGGCGGCAGCGCCAGGCGGTCGAACGGTGCGCCTGTTCGGACCTCGCCCGCCTCGGACGCGAGACTCGCCGCGTGGCGGCCTCCACCCTCGCCAGCCAAGCGCTCTGGCTCGACGGCTACAACGTGCTGACCACTGTCGAGGTCGCGCTCGGAGGCGGCGTGCTCCTCGCCGCTGCGGACGGCGCCCTCCGCGACCTCGCCAGCATGCACGGCACCTACCGCCGCGTGGCGGAAACCCTCCCGGCCCTCGAGCTCCTCGGCGAGGCGTGCCGGCTCTCCGGCGCGCGCGAGTGGCGCTGGTACCTCGACCGGCCGGTGTCCAACAGCGGGCGCCTGAAGCGCATCATGGAGGAGCTCGCCGCGGCGCGCGGATGGCCGTGGACGGTCGAGCTGGTGCCCAACCCGGACGCGGTCCTGTCGGCCACCGCCGAGATCATCGCCACGGCCGACAGCGTCGTGCTGGACCGGTGCCGCCGCTGGTTCAACCTGGCGCGCGAAGTGGTCGAGCGCCGCGTGCCGGCGGCAAATGTCGTGCCGCTAGCCGACTCAACATAGATCCCATGGGTCCGACCCATGTTACTTCCCTCCAAACTCCGGCTTGGCTATCCGCGCCGGGAGGGTTAGACTGACGCAGTCGAGGTAGTCATGAAGGACAGCCCGATCGTCTTCGCGGGGCTGATGCCGCACGCGCCCATCCTGGTGCCCGGCGTGGGCAGGGAGCGCCTCGCCGAGGCCCGGGCCACCGCCACGGCGATGACGGCGGTGGCGGCACACGCGGTGGCGGCCCGCCCGCAAACCATCGTGCTGATCTCGCCCCATTCCCCGCGGCGTCCGGGCGCGTTCGGACTGTGGCAGACCCCGCGCCTCCGCGGCTCGCTCGGCAGCTTCGGCTCGGCCGGAGACCGCGTGGACCTGCCGCTCGATCAGCCTCTGGTCGAGCGCCTGGCGCGCGAGGCGGAGCGGCGCGGGCTGAAGACCTGGGCCATCACCCGCGAGCCGCTGGACCACGGCGCGCTCGTGCCGCTCTGCTATCTCGCCGCCGCACACTGGAACGGCCCGACCGTGATCCTGAGCCTGAACTACCCCGGCGAGGGCGGCCTGGAGGCGCTGGGTCAGGCAATCGTGACCGCCGCCCAGGGCCTGGAGCGCCGAACCGCGATCATCGCGAGCGGCGACATGAGCCACCGGCTGACGCGCTCGGCTCCCGGCGGTTTCCACCCCGACGCCCACCGGTTTGATGAAACCTTCATCGCCCTGCTGCGCGAAGGCTCGTTCCGCCAGCTGCCGCGGATCGACGTCCAGCTCCAGGAGGATGCCGGCGAGGACGTGATGGACTCGACGGTGGTCGCCGCCGCCGCGGCCGATTACCGAACCGATGGCCACCGCCTCCTCAGCTACGAGGGCCCCTTCGGTGTCGGCTACGGCGTCGCCATCCTGTTCGAGGCCGGCGCGCGCGGGTCGGCGCCACCGCACCCGGAGGGCTCCGCGGCCGCCGTCATTTCGCGTTACGAGGACCTGCCGGCGGTGGCCCGCCGCGCCGTCGAGGCCGAGTTTGCCCACACCGGCGAGTCAATCCCCTTCCACGCGGCGGGCGTGCTGACCGAGCGCCGGGCCGTGTTCGTCACCCTGCGCCACGCCAAGGGCGAGCTGCGCGGGTGCCGGGGCCGGCTGGCGCCGAAGGAAAACGACCTGGTGCGCGAAACCTGGCAGTGCGCGACCGCCGCGGCGTTCCACGACTACCGCTTCCCGCCGCTCACCGCGGCCGAGCTGCCGGAGACGCGCTTCAGCGTCACCGTGCTCGGCGAGCTGGAGTCGGTCGTGTCGCCGTCGGAACTGGATCCCGCGGTCTTCGGCGTCTCGGTGGCCGCGGTCGACGGCCGCCGCGGCGTGCTGCTGCCCGCGATCGCCGGGATCGACACCGTGAAGCAGCAGCTGGCGATCGCGCGACAGAAGGCGGGCATCGAGCCGGAGGAATGGGTCAAGCTCCAGCGGTTCCGGGCGAAAAGCTACCGGGAGACCCGGCCCGGCGCGGCGGAGGTCGAGCATGACGGGTGAGGCCCCGCCCCCCTCCCGCCATCCGGCGCGGTGGTGGCAGCCGCGCCCCGACGGCCGGCTGGAGTGCCGGCTGTGCCCGCGGCTCTGCAAGCTGCAGGACGGCCAGCGGGGCTTCTGCTTCGTGCGGCAGCGCGTCGGCGACGAGGTGGTGCTCACGACCTACGGCCGGAGCAGCGGCTTCTGCGTCGACCCGATCGAGAAGAAGCCGCTCAACCACTTCCTGCCGGGCACCAGCGTGCTCTCCTTCGGCACCGCCGGCTGCAACCTCGGCTGCCAGTTCTGCCAGAACTGGGACATCAGCAAGGCGCGGGAATTCGACCGCCTCGGCGAGGTGGCTCCGCCCGCCGCCATCGCCGCCGCCGCGCGGCGGCACGGCTGCCGTGCGGTGGCGTTCACCTACAACGACCCGGTGATCTTCGCCGAGTACGCCCTCGACACCGCGCGGGCCTGCCACGAGCTCGGCGTGCTCACGGTGGCCGTGACCGCCGGCTACATCACGGCCGAGGCCCGGCCCGAGTTCTACGCCTCGATGGACGCGGCCAACGTCGACCTGAAGGGATTCACCGAGGAGTTCTACCACCGCCGCTGCCTCGGCCAGCTCCAGCCGGTGCTCGACACGCTGGTCTACCTGCGGAAAGAGACGGAGGTCTGGTTCGAGGTCACCACCCTGCTGATCCCCGGCGAGAACGACAGCGCGGAGGAAATCGACCGCGCGTCCGACTGGTACGCGGCCAACCTCGGCCCGGACGTGCCCTGGCACTTCACCGCGTTCCATCCCGATTTCAAAATGCTGGACACCCCGCCCACGCCGCCCGCCACCCTCACGCGCGCGCGGAACATCGCCCGGGCCAAGGGGATCAAGTACGTCTACACCGGCAACGTGCACGACGCCGCCGGCGGCAGCACCTGGTGCCCGGCCTGTGGCACCGTCCTCATCGAGCGCGACTGGTACGTGCTCGGCGCGTACAACCTCGACGGTAACCGCTGCCGCGCGTGCGGCACCGAAATTCCCGGCCGGTTCGAGCGCGCGCCTGGCCGCTGGGGCGCGCGGCGCCAGCCGGTGCGGGTGAGCTGATTGAGGCCGGACAACAGAAGCCCGACCTCTCTCATTCAGAAGCCAGGAAACCACGAGGTTTCTTTCCTGGTTTCCTGGCTTCTGAATCAAGTCCCGGCAACCGCGGCGGCGGCGATCCACATCGAGCCGTGGTGGGGCGGGCTTTGAACCCGCCGAAGCCCAGAGCTTGTCGGACGGGGCGAAGGAAGAACGCCCGCCTGTTGGCTAACGCGTCAGTCGACGTCTCGGCCTAAAGCCGCTCCCACAACCACCAAACACCGTCTCAGTTCAGATTCAGGATCGAACCGAACTCCGGGTCGAACAGCCGCCGGTAGGTGCGCAGGAGCATGCCGTCGGTCAGGCCGGCCAGCCAGTCGCAGATGCGCCGCGCCTTGCCGTCGACGGTCGTTTCGGCGGCGACCAGCGCGCGGACGTTGCGCGGCAGGACCTGGATGACCCGCGGCCCGGGCTCGACGTAGTTGCGCCAGGCGGAGTCCCACAGGCCGGCGAGCATGACGCGGGCCTTGTGCTCCATCTGGCAGATCGGCGGGCTCTCGAAGATGACGTCGTTGGCGAGCTTTTTGAAGAACAGCGCCTCGGCCACGGCGTCGGGCGCGACCACGAGCTCGAAGCGGTACCGGTTGGTCTTCGCCGCCATGAAGTTGTCGCGCTCGCGCAGCCGGCACGCCTGGATGAAGCGGCCGATCCGGATCGAGAACTCGCTTTCCAGCCGGTCGCCGCGGATGGCCCCGAACAGCGCCCCCAGCAGCTTCTCCCGGGCGGGATCGATCGCCTCGCCCGCCGCCCAGCGCTCGATCCGCTCGATGGTCAGGAAGCCGGCGTGCACGCCGTCGACGATGTCGTTGAGCGAATAGGCGGTGTCGTCCGCCCAGTCCATGATCTGGCACTCGACGCTCTTGAAGTCGTTCAGCGCCTCGCCCGCCTGCAGCGCCGGCGGGATCGCGGCGTTGGCGAACACGAAATCGCGGTAGACGCGCTGCGGGTCATAGAGGAAGTGCTGGTTCGGCGGCTCGGCGAACTCGCCGCGGAGCCGCTTGTACTTCAGCACGCCGTCGAGGAGCGCGCGGCTGGGCTGCAGGCCGCGCACGCCGCTCTCGTTCTGGTAGATGGTCTCGGTCAGGAGCCGCAGCGTCTGCGCGTTGCCCTCGAAGCCGCCATGCGGCCGCATCAGCTCCTGGAGGGTGCGCTCGCCGGCGTGGCCGATCGGCGGATGCCCGAGGTCGTGCGCCAGGCAGGCGGCCTCGACGAGGTCGGAATCGATCTGGAAGTCGTCCCGCAGCGGCCGGCCGCGGCTGAGCAGGTAGGTGCAGATCGAGCGCCCCACCTGCGCCACCTCCATCGAGTGCGTCAGCCGGGTGCGGTAGAAGTCGTGCTCGCGCGAGAGGAACACCTGCGTCTTCGACTGGAGCTTGCGGAAGGCGTGCGCGTGGATCACGCGGTCGCGGTCGACCTGGAACGCGCTGCGGTAGTCCGGCTTGCGCCGCCCGCCCCACGTCTCGGCGTCGAAGGCGGTGTAGAAGCTGTTCTGCATGCCGGAGGGCGTAGGCGCGCCGCCGCGGCGGGGCAACCGAATTTCCGCTTGTGCGCCGCCCGCCGGCCGCGTCGACTGGACTCCCGCCCCATGGCGCACCTGCTGTTTCCCACTCCCCTCGGTTCTTGCGGCCTGGCGTGGAATGACGCCGGCCTCACGGCGTTCGTCCTGCCGGGACGCACGGGCGCCGAGACCGACGCCTGGCTCGCGCGCCTGGCCGGCGCCGGCGACCCGGCCGCGTCCGCCGAGGCGGCGCCCGCCTGGGTGCGCGACCTCGTGGCCCGCGTGCAGCGGCACCTGGCCGGCGAACTGCAGGATTTTTGCGACGTGCCCCTCGACGCCAGCCGCGTCTCGCCCCAGGCCTGGCGCGTGTACCAGGCGGCGCGGAGCGTGCCGGCGGGACGGACGAGTACCTACGGCGACTTGGCCGCGATGGTCGACGCGCCGCCGGGCGGCAGCCGGGCGATCGGCGCGTTCATGGGATCCAATCCGTGGCCGCTGATCGTGCCCTGCCACCGCATCGTCGGCGCCGGGGGCAAGCTCACCGGGTTCTCCTCGCCCGGCGGGGTGCGCCTCAAGGCGCGGCTGCTGGCGCTCGAGGGCGAGCAATTGCTCGCCGAGTAGCTGACGGATCGCAGTCGAAGCAGGTCACGGAGAGCACGGAGCGGCTGCAGGAGCGCACCGAGGATCGGCCACATCCCGGCGGTCCGCCGGCAGTCTGTCTCCCTTGGGGAGTGCTTGCGGCAACGACCCGACGATTTCCTCCGTGAACTCTGACTTCGCCTCTGTGCCCTCTGTGGCCAAAGGCTGCATTCGAGATCACACCCTTGGGGATTGTTTCCGTCCCGGACCCCGCTAGGCTCCCCCCAACAGAAATCTCCCATGGCTCCGAAAACCATGCGCGCCATCGCCAAGCTGCGGCCCGGCCCCGGCCTCGAGTTCATCGAGGCGCCGGTGCCCGCGCCCGGCGTCAACGACGTGCTCATCCGCGTCAAGAAGACCTCCATCTGCGGCACCGACGTCCACATCTACAACTGGGACGCTTGGGCGCAGCAGACGATCAAGCCGCCGATGATTATCGGCCACGAGTTCGTCGGCGAGATCGTCGCCGTGGGCGCCAACGTCCAGGGCTTCCAGCCGGGCGAGCTCGTCGACGGCGAGGGGCACATCGTGTGCGGCCAGTGCCGCAACTGCCTCGCCGGCCGGCGCCACCTCTGCAAGGACACCAAGGGCGTGGGGGTGAACCGCGACGGGGCGTTCGCCGACTATCTCTGCATCCCGGCGAGCAACGCCGTGCATGTCGACCCGGCCATCCCGCTCGACGTCCTCTCCTGCTTCGACCCGCTCGGGAACGCCACCCACACCGCGCTGCAGTGGGACCTGGTCGGCGAGGACGTGCTCATCACCGGGGCCGGCCCCATCGGCTGCATGGCCGTCGCGATCGCGAAAAAGTCCGGCGCCCGCAAGGTGGTCGTCACCGACATCAACCCGCTGCGCCTCGACCTCGCCCGGCGCATGGGCGCGACCCGCGTGGTCGACGTGTCGCGCGAGAACCTGCACGACGTGCAGCGCGAGATCGGCATGAAGGAGGGCTTCGACGTCGGCCTGGAGATGTCCGGCAGCCCGCGCGCCCTGAACGACATGATCGACAACATGTA
>DATJUU010000147.1:0-24048 GCA_035502155.1 Opitutaceae bacterium | reverse complement strand
AACGCCGCGCGGCTGCTGGCGGGTTTCGAGCAAGTGGTGGCCGACCGGGACCGCTGGCGGCCGCCTGCCGGCGTGATCGGGGGAGGTTCCGGCCGATGATCTACTTTGACGTCACCAAAATGGGCGCGGCCCGCCACCCGTCGGGCCTCGTGCGCCTGAGCGGACGCCTGCGCGACGAGCTGGGGGCGGCCGTGCGGCCGGTGTGCTGGGAGCACCGGCGCCGGGCCTGGCGTGACGCGGCCGACCGCCGGCCGGTCGCGTTCACGGGGGCCGACTGGCTGCTGACGGCGGAGTTGTTCAGCGAGCCGGAGCGGCCGGGGTTCTGGGAGTTCCTGCGCCGGCGGCCCTGCCGGCTGGCGGCGATCTTCTGCGACGCGATTCCGCTGCAGCATCCGCACATCACCTGGCCGCAGAGCGTGGCGCGGCACCCGGAGTACCTGAAGATGCTGGCGGCGTTCGACCGGGTGTGGGCGATCTCGGCCGCGAGCCGCGACGCGCTCGCCGGCTTCTGGCGCTGGCAGCAGGCGGAGCCGCGCGCCGCCCCCGGGGTGCTGGCCCTCGGCGCCGATCACGACCGCACGCCGCGCGCGCCCGCGCCTGCCGCGCCCCCGGCGCCCCCGCGGCTGCTGTGCGTCGGCATCCTCGAGCCGCGCAAGAACCAGCCTTTCCTGCTCGACGTCTGCGAGACGCTCTGGCGCGGGGGCGTGGACTTCGAGTTGCACGTCGTCGGCCGGGCGAACCCGCATTTCGGCGGGCCGATCGCGCGCCGGCTGGCGGAGCGGGCGAAGACCGAGCCCCGGCTCCACTATCATGCGGCCGCCCCGGAGGCGCTGCTCTCCCGGCTCTACGCCTCGGCGCGGGCCACCGCGGTGCCGACGATCGCCGAGGGCTACGGGCTGCCCGTGCTGGAATCGCTCTGGCACGGCCGGCCCTGCGTGGGCAGCGACCTGCCCGTGCTGCGCGAGATCGCCGGCGGGGGGTGCCTGCTCGCGAAGCCGAATGATCCGTCGGCCTGGACGGCGGCGCTGCGGACCGTGCTCATCGACGACGGCGCGTGGCGCCGGCTCGCGGCGGAGGCCGCGGCGCGCCCGCTGCCCACCTGGGCGGACACGGCGAAGGTGGTGCGGGCGGCCTTGGGAGAATGAGAGATTGGGTGAATAGGATGGATGGGGGCATCGGCCGACTGCCTTCTGCCCACCGCCCACCGGGTCGCCCGTGTCACTCCGCCACCGGCACGGCGGCGGCCGCGCCGAGGACCGGGCGCGGGCGCCAGGCCGCCGCAGCCGCGGCAAAGCAGGCGATGCCGAGGACGCCGCACGCCGACTCGGTCAGCAGCATGCCCATCGGGCCGAGGCGGGTCTCGGCCGCCGCCAGTACCAGGCCCATGTACCAGATGGGGAAGTTGGAGAGCGAGGCGTAGCCGTTGTATTTGGTGGCGGCGTTGCCGGCGCCGATGGCGTCGAGCACGAACGCGGAGAAGGCGGCGTAGCAGAAGCCCGTGACCAGGGCGTAGACAAGACTGCCGACGACGTAGACCGAGGGCGTGGCCGGCGCGAAGGCCATGGCGAAAGTGACCGCCGCCATCAGCGCCCCGAACGCGGCGTAAGCGGGACGGGCGCCGAAGAAGCGGCAGCCGTAGCCGCCGAGGAGGCAGCCGGCCATGGAGACGATCCCGTTGAGCACGCCCTGCACGAGCTCCACCTCGCCGGCGCCCGCGCGCCAATGCGCGGCGACCACCGACTGGGCGAGCACGCCGGCCGCGGCGCCGGTGCCGACGGGCACGAAGCAGAGCACCGCGCTGAGCACGCCGTCGCGCGAGCGCGCGACCGCCCAGAGGTCCACCGCCACGTTGCGGACCGCCCGCGCCAGGGACGTGCCGCGCGACTCCGCCGGCACCTCCGGCAGCCGCGGCAGCAGCGCGACGCAGGCCAGGGTGAGCAGGGCGAGGATCAGCCCCGCCTCCCAGCCGTGGCGCAGGTTGATGAGCAGCCACAGGCCGACCCCGCCGCCGATGCCGGTGCCGCCGAGGTTGCCTGCCTGGAACCAGCCGCTGACCCGCCCGCGGTCCGCCGGCGGCGTGAGGTGGGCGACCATCGCCTCAACCGCGAAGCCCAGGAAGGTCGCGGCCACGGAGGTGAGGAGGATCACGACCTGCACCAGCCGCAGGGTCGCCGGTCCCAGCGGCACCGCCGCCATGGCGAACATCCCGGCCGCGCAGACCAGGCAGGAGACGAGGTACCAGCGCTTGCGGGAGAGGGTGGTGTCGCCGATGGGCGCCCAGAAGAACTTCCAGACGTTCGGGAGCATGCCGACGGCGATCAGCTCCGCCCCCTGCTGCACGGTGAGGCCGTCGCGCGTGGCGAGGAAGGCGAGGGCGACGCTGACGAACCCGAAGGTGGCGCCGAACGGCGCGATCAGCACCGTGAACACCAGCGGGTGCGGGGCGGGGCGCGGCGCGGCCGGCGTTCCGGGGGCGGGCGGGTGCAAGGGCGGAGGCGACCGGAGCCTACAGCTTCTTCACCGCGTACGCCATGGCCTCGCCGATTTTCGCGAGATCCTCGTCGCTGTGCATGGCCGACACGGCGGTGCGCACCAGGTCCTTGCCCGGCGGCACGGCCGGGGCGATGGACATGACGGTGAAAACGCCCTTGTCGAGCAGCGCCTGCCAGAAGCGGTAGACCAGTTCCTTCGAGCCGAGCACGATCGGCACCGCGGGCGTCTCGCTCTCCCAGATGTCGAGCCCGAGGCCCTTGAGGATTTCCCGGTAGCGCCGGGTGTTGCGCCAGAGCTGCTCGAGGTGGTCCGGCTCGTGCTGCATGATGTCGAGCGCGGCCGAGGCGCAGGCCGCCTGACTGGGGCTGATGGCGGCGCTGAAGATCGTCTGCTTCGACTGCGTGCGCAGGTACTCGATCAGGTCGCGCGAGCCGGCCACGAACCCGCCGGTGCTGGCGAGCGACTTCGACATGCTGCCGCAGATCAGGTCGACCTTGTCGTTGAGGTGGAAGTGGTCGACGGTGCCGCGGCCCTGCCGGCCGAGCACGCCGAAGCCGTGCGCGTCGTCGAGCACGAGGAAGCAGCCGTGCTCGTCGGCGATCTCGACCACCTCGGGCAGCCGGACGATGTGGCCCTCCATCGAGTAGACGCCCTCGACGACGATCAGCTTGGGGACGTTGTGGTGCAGGGTCTTGACCAGCTGGCGCAGATCCTCGGGGTTGTTGTGCGAGAACCGCTCCACCGAGGCCATCGAGAGGCGCATGCCGTCGACGACGCAGGAATGGATGTTCTTGTCGGCGAGGATGACGTCGCCCTTCTGGGCGAAGGCGGCGACGCTCGACATGCAGGAGATGTAGCCGGCGACGCTGACGTGGCAGGCCTCGCGGCCGAGGAAGGTGGCGAGCTTCTGCTCCAGCTCGAGGTGGAAGGCGCGGGAACCGTTGGAGGCGCGGGCGCCGGTGGTGCTCGTGCCCCACTGCAGCAGCGCGGCCCGGCCGGCCTCGATCACCTTGGGGTGGAAGGACAGGCCGAGGTAATCGTTGCTCGACAGCATGATCATGTCGCGCCCGTGCAGCTTGATGTGCGTGCCCTGCTGCGCCTCCATCGCGTGGTAGAACGGCGCGTACTTCAGCCGCATCGCGGTCTGGTAGTCGTCGCGGCAGCGCTCGAGGATCGCCTTTTTGTTCCGGGTCAGGAGGGTGAGCGCCATAGGAGGGTGCTGCACGTTGTGGCACGGGGGGGGCGTTGGCAAATCCAAAGGCCCGGGGCGCGGGGCGGCCCTTCGGTTTTGGGTTCTGGGTTTTGAGTTTTGGGTTGGTGGAGCCGGAAGATTGCGCAGCTCCTTGGTGTTCAACCCCAAGCCCTCAACCCAAAACTCGAGACTCAAAACCCACAACTCACGCCGCGGCCGCCCCGCGCCGTGGCAGCGTGCGCATCCAGGCGGTGAGCTCCGCGGCGTAGGCGGCCCAGGTCCGGTGAGTCCGGCGCCGCGCCGCCTCCGTCAGCGTCTCGAGGCGCCCCGCATCGGTCAGCAGCAGCTCGATCGCGCCGGCCAGCGCGGGGGCATCGACACGGTCCAGTGTGACGCAGCCGCCGTCGCGCGCGGCCTCGCCAAGGGCGCTGCGGGCCGAGCAGATGCACGGCTTGCCATGGCTGAGGCTCTCGAACACCGGCAGGCCGAAACCTTCCATGAGCGAGGGATAAACGGTGAAGCGGCAGGCGCGGTAGGCGCGCTGCAGGTCGGCCTCCGAGGCCGGACCGGAGTAAACGAGGGGCCGGCCGGCCGCCTGCAGGGCGCGCACCCGCTCGAGCGCCGGGCGGCCCGTGTGCGGATGGGACAGGCCGATGAGGCGCAGCTCGAACCGCCGCCCGCGCGTCCAGAGCGATTCGCAGGCCTCCAACAGCGCGAGGTGGTTCTTCCGTCCCTCGAGCGAGCCGATGCTGAGCACGACCGGCGGGGCGTCCGGCGCCGTCGTGTGGCCGAACGGCGAGGGCGCGGGCGCATCGATGCCGAGGGGCAGGCCGATGACCGGCGGCGGCTGCGGCACGCCCAGCCAGGCCCAGTAGTCCACCAGCACGGCGCGCGAGTCGTCGGATATCGCCGCCACGCCGTCGAACTGCAGCAGCTCCTGGAGGTAGGACGGATAGCGGGCGACGGTCTTGGGCGGCGAAAGTTCGGGCAGGCGCAGCGCGGTGGCGTCGTGGAAGATCGCCACCCGCGGCCCGGCCACCGTCCGCAGCAGCGCCGGCAGCTCGCGCGCGACGGCCGGCGAAAAGATCTCCGGCTCGATCAGCGCCGCGCCGGCGCCGAGGGCCGCGGCCGCCTCCGGGTCGGTGCGGCCGGTCCACCGCCGGAACCGGCCGGCGAGCCGCGCGGCGAACGGCCAGCGCGCGCCGCGGGCGGCGGCGACCACGCCCTCCGGCGTCGGCAGCGCGCGCCGCTCCCAGGCGCGCAGCGGGCGCCACTGCGCCTCGTAAGGATCGTAACCCACCGGCACCACCTCATCGGGCCCGGCGCGGAGCGCCGCGTGCAGCCCCCGGCACAGCCGTTGGATCCCGGTGAGGGCGCGGGTGTGGCTGGTGTGGGTGAGGTCGAGCAGGAGACGGCTCATGGGTTCGGCGGCGCGTCGAAGCGCCAGATGGTGACCTCGCCCACGGCGCCGAGCCGCGACCAGCGCCCGGTCAGATGTTGGTCGAAGGCGCGCCACGCGGGATCCTCGATCTCGAACGGGAACAGCACCGCATAGACCGGACGCCGGGCGGCGGTGCAGGCGGCGGCGATGTGCTGGAATTCGGCGGCCGTCATCATGTCCCAGCGAATAAAGGTGAACCCGGTGTAGTAATGCAACGCGCCGGTGGCCTGCATCGCGGCGACGACCGCATCCGGCGGCAGGCGCGCCTGCAGCCACGCGGCCACCTCCGGGTAGGTTTGGTCATGCCGGCCGGCGGTGTAGGCGTGGAGGTGGTGGGCCCATGCGGCGCCGTGGAGCAGAACCGCCCCCGCGGCCGCCGCCAGCCAGGCGGCGCGCGGGACGAAACCCAGCCGCGCCGCCAGCCGGCGCGCGACCAGCAGCGCCCCCACGAGCAGCGGCGGAAAGGCCGGCAGCAGGAAGCGCAGGTACCACCAGTCATCGTGGGTGTGGCTGTAGAACAGGTAGAAGCCGGCGAACACGAACGCCCAGACCGCCAGCACCGGGCCGAGCCGCGATTCGCGGCGGCCGAGCCACAGCAGCCCGAGGGCGAGCAGACCGAGCGGCGTCAGCAGCACCGGCAGCCAGCGCAGGTAGGCCAGCAGCCCGGGGCCAAGGTTGGCCGGACCGAACTCCGGACTCACGTAGCCGTAGCCGGTGGTGACGATGTGCCCGTAGGCCGCCAGGTTGAACCCGCCCTGGAAAACCGCCCCGGGCAGGCAGCCGAACACGAAGAGCGTCCAGCGGCGCCGCGACCTGCCCATGGCCATCGCCACGGGCAGGATGGCGAGGAGATCGGCGGGCCGGATCAGGACCGCCAGCGCCAGGGCGAAACCGGCCACCGGTGCCAGCCATGTCCGCTCCCGGCTCCGCCATGCCGCTAGTACCGCCGCCGTCACCCACACCAGCGCGGGCACGTCGCTCATCGCCTGCAGCGACATGATGATGTAGACCGGACTGGCCGCCAACAGCAGCGCGCCGAACCACGCCCAGCCCGGATCCAGTCCGGCCCGGCGGCCGAGTTGCCAAGCCAGGACCAGGCCGGCGAGGGAATGCAGGACGATCACGAGGCCCGGGGCCGCGGCCCAGCCCACGAGCGCGGCCGCGCCAGCGATCATCAGCGGCAGGCCCATCGGATAGGTCGGCGTCATCGTGACGTGGCCGGCATCCGGGATGAACCCGAGCGGGACATAGGTGTAGGGCGGCAGCGTCGCGGAATCGAGGCCGGGCAGCCGGCGCAGCGGCGCGACGCAGCGCCCCTCGTTCAGCAGCCGCGCGTTGTTGAGGTAGCCGGAGGGATCGGAGCCGCCGGCGTACGCGCCGACGAAATGCGCGAGGAACAGGCCGTAGAGCAGGAAGCCGAGCGCGGGCAGCAGGAGCCGGCGGCCGGCCGCCGACGCCGCGGGCGTCGCGGCGGCCATTCTTGGATTGTCTCGCCAAGGCAAAGTGTGTCGTTTGTCCTTTTTTCGTGGAGTGGAGCAAACCATTTCTCGGGCGCGGCGCGCGGATCGGCTACCGCCTGGCCTACGTGGCCGCCGTCGCCTTCTTCCTCTGGATCGTGGCGCAGTGCTACATTCCCGGCAAGGGGTTCACCTGTCTGATCATTTTCGGCGGCGCGGCGCCCGTGCAGCGGATCCGCGAGCTGCAGTCGGTCAACTTCTACGTCGACAAGGATTCCTACGGCTACGACGGCCAGTATTACGCCCAGCTCGCGGTGAAGCCGCTGCTGATGAGCCGGGACCTGGCCACGGCGGAGGACAACCTGCCGTACCGGGCGCGCCGCATCCTGTTCAGCGGGCTGGCCTACCTGCTCGGCCTCGGCCAGCCGGCGTGGGTGCTGGAGGCCTACGCGCTGGAGAATGTCGCGGCCTGGCTGCTGCTGGCGTGGCTGCTGCTGCGCTGGTTTCCCCCCACCGGACCGGGCAACCTCGTGCGCTGGGTGGGCACGCTGTTCGCCTGGGGCCTGACGACCAGCGTGCGCCAGTCGCTGATGGACTGCCCGAGCCTGCTGATGATTGCGTGGGGCGTGCTCCTGCTGGAGCAGGGCCGGCGCTGGTCCGCCACCTGCGTGCTGGGGGTCGCCGGCCTGGGCCGCGAGACCAACCTGCTGACCCTGCCGGCGCTGGCGCCCGGCGCGGACTGGAGCTGGGCCGAGGTCGGGCGAGCCGCGGTGCGTCTGGTGTTGGCGGTGGTGCCGCTGGCGGTGTGGGTGGCCTGCATCTGGTGGATCTGCGGCCAGCCGAGCAACGCCGGGGTGGGCAATTTCGGCCCGCCGTTCGTCGCCTACCTCGCCAAGTGGTTCGAGGCGTGGCGCAGTTTCCGGCTGGGCGGCTGGGACACGCTGGGGGGATGGCTGTTGATCATGCTGGTTTCCCTCACGGTGCAGCTGCTGATGATCCTGCTGCGGCCGTGCTGGACCCAGCCCTGGTGGCGCGTCGGCGCGCCCTTCGCGGTGCTCCTGATCTTTCTCGGCCCGGCGGTGTGGGACGGCTTTCCCGGCGCGGCCGCGCGCGTCGTCGTGCCGCTGACGCTGGCCTTCAACGTGCTCGTTCCACGCGGCCTGCGGTGGTGGCCCGTGCTGCTGCTCGGCAACCTGTCCGCGGTCAGCGCGGTCGACGAGCTGCGGCCGCCGGCCTTGGAGAGCTACCGGCTGGAGGGCCCGGTCAACGTGTGGCGGGCGCCCGACGAGCAGCCGATCTCGGTCGCGTTCGGCGGTGCCTGGTACGAGCCGGAGAAATCGCGGCGGGAATACTGGCGCTGGAGCCGCGGGCCGGCCGAGCTGCGCATCCACAATCCCCAGGCCGTCCCCGTCGAGGTGAACCTGCGCTTCGACCTGCGGGCGCTGGACGAGCGCCGCGTGCGGATCTACCAGGGCGCCGCGCTGCGCTGGGAGGGGCCGGTCAACCGCGCCGGAACGGCGGTGCGCCTGGCGCGGATGCGACTGACGCCGGGCGACAATCCCTGGCGGTTTGAAACGGACAGGCCGCCGATCGTGCCCGAGACGGAAATCGAATCGCAGCGGCCGCTGGCATTCAATCTCCGCAACTTCGTGATCGAGGCGGTGCGCGCCGAACCGGCGCCGGCGGCCGGCTCCCGGCCGTGAGGGCGGAGCGCCCGCGGGTCCGGATGGAATGTGCAATTTTCCAGCTTCCCCGGGCTTGTCAGGGTTCCGGCGGCTGATTTGATGGTGGGCGGCACGGCGCCGCCGCCACCCCCGGCGCGCCGCGCCAGCAGTCCGGTCATCAACTCTCGTTACCCCTTGCCCTTTGCCATCAAGGCAACCCGCGCAGGCCTGCTGCGATTTACGGCACTCTCCCTGCTCACGGCGGCGATCTGGTGCTGGCAGAACCACCGCCTGACGCCGGCGGCCTGGACGCTGCCCCTCGATTACACCGGCGATTCGCTGGAGAATCTCGCCCGCATCCAGGCGGCGTCGGAAGGCGACCTGGTGCCGTTCCGCTCCCACTACATCCACCGGCTGGGGGCGCCGCTGATCGCCAACTGGAACGAGTACCCGGGCTCGGACGACCTGGCCAACTTCGGGCTGGGCCTGCTCGCGCGCCTGACCGGCGCGGCGGCGGCGACCAACGTGGCGCTGCTGCTGGCGCACCTGACCGCGGCGTGGTCGTTCTACCTCGTCGCGCGCCTGCTCCGGCACCGCTGGGAATGGGCGCTGCCGGGGGCGCTGCTCTTCGCCTTCTCGTTCTACAGCGCCACGCGCGGGCTGCCGCACCTGTGGCTGACCTTCACCTACACGGTGCCGCTGGCCCTGTTCACCGCCTGGCTCGTCGCGGCGGGGCGGCGCGCCACGATGCGCCCGGCGTGGCGCTGGCTCTGCTATGCGGGCGCGGTGGCGCTGGGGGCGAGCAACCCCTACAACCTGTTTCTTTACCTTCAGCTGCTGGCGTGGGCGGTCCTCGTGCGCTGGCTGAAGTCGCGCTGGTCACCCGGCGTGCGCCTGGGCGCGATCTGCGCGGCGCTGTCGCTGGCGGTGTTTGCGGCGATCCACGCGCACATCGCGCTCAATGTGATCGACGAGGGCGGGACGCCGCTGCTGGTGCGCAACTACGCCGGCACCGAGATCTACGGCCTCAAGCCGATCGAGCTGTTCGTGCCGTCCAGCCGACACCACAGCACCTGGCTGGCGGCGCTGGGCTACCGCTACCTGCGCTGGTCGGACTGGCGCGGCGAAACCTTTTCGCCCTACCTCGGGTTGGCGGGCGCCGTGGGGCTGCTCTGGATGCTGGGGGCGTTCATCCGCGGCCTGCTGATGGACCGGCGGCGCCTCGTGGTGGGCTACTCGCTGACGGCCGTCTGGATCCTGCTGTTCTCCTCCATCGGCGGCATCAACAACATCCTGGCGTTCTTTTTCGGGCTGGACATCTTTCGCGCTTCGAACCGGTACAGCATCTTCCTCTTCGGCTTGGCGCTGCTGTTTCTGGTCGCGCGCCTGTCGCGCCTGACGCGGCCGTGGCGGCCGGGCTGGCGGCTGACTCTGGCGGGCCTGGTCGGACTCGTCGGCCTCTGGGATCAGCTGCCGACGCGGCCGGATGCGGAGTCGGAACGGACGATCGCCGAGCAGGTCGGCAGCGACCGCCAGCTGGGGCAGGAGCTCGAGCGGCGGCTCCCGCCCGGTGCCATGGTGTTCCAGCTTCCCATCCTGGATTTTCCGGAGGGGCTGCCGCAGCTGCGGGTCAACGAATACGACCATTTCCGTCCCTACCTCGCCACGCGCACCACGCGGTTCTCCTACGGTGAAAGCAAGAACCGGGCGCGCGGCGCCTGGCAGCTCGACTGCCGGCGGATGGCCCCCGCGGCGCTCGTGCGCGCCCTGGAATCCTACGGCTTCGCCGCGATCTACGTGAACCGGCAGGGCTACCCGGACAACGCCGCGCGGCTCCAGGCGGAGTTCGCGGCGGCCGGGCGGGCCGAGACCCTCTCCGGGCCGCTGAAGAACCAGGTCGTCGTCCTGCTGCATCCGGCCGAGCACCCGCAGCTGCCGCTCGCGCGGACGTTCACCTTCGGCCGGGGCTGGAACCGGCGGGCGGTCGGCGAGCCTGCGTTCCTGCCGCACTGGACGAATGGCTCCGCCTCGTTGTCGTATTTCAATCCGTTTCCGCGTCCGCTGCGGGTCTTTGTGCGTCTGGTTGTCAGCGGCGAGGGTCCGCGCACGCTGCGCCTCCTGCTCAACGGCCGGGAATGCTCCCATGTCAGCCTCGACGCGGCGATGAAGGAAATGGAGCTGCCGGGCGTCGAGCTGCAGCCGGGGGTCAACCGCCTCGACCTCGTCACGCCGGAGGCGCCCATCCGCGTGAGCGAGCAGCGCCTGATGCTGCGCGCCGTCGCGCTGCACGAGCTGCAGCTGCGCATCCTCTCCGGGCCCGCCGCGCAGTTGCTCGATGACGGCAAGGGGGCGGACGACAGGCCGGAAACGGAGCCGGCCGGGGTCGGCGCTTCCTGATCGCCGGTCCGGCGATCGGCCCTTCAGCGCAGGACGAGACGGTGGCGGCCCGGCGCTTCGATGCCGAGCTCGAGATGCAGGGTGTCGGCGGGGAGCCACTCCGCGATCCGGTCCGGCCACTCGACGGCGAGGAGGTAGGGCGGGACAAGGAAATCCTCAATCATCAGCTCCGCCATCTGGCGGGTGCTGTCGAGCCGGTAGGCGTCGAGGTGCAGCAGCTTGCGGGCGCCGGGATAGAGATGGAAGACGTTGAAGGTGGGACTGGTCACGGGGCCGGCAATGTCCAGGCCGCGCGCGAGCCCCTGAACGAGGGTCGTCTTGCCGACGCCGAGGTCGCCGTGCAGCGCGAGCGTGGTGTCGGGGGGCAGGACGGCCGCCAGGCGGGCGCCGAGGTCCCGCGTCGCCCCGGCCGAGGCGGTGGTCACGCCGGCGCGGAGCTCATCGTAGATGTTCATAACCGCGATAGGCGTCGAGGCGGAGGGCGCCGGCGGGCATCCGGTCCGCGGGCACAAACCGGCCGATGCACGTGAGGCGGGTGCGGGGAAAGGCGCGTTGCCAGGCGCGCCTGAAGGCGGCGCGGTCGGCGCGGCCCGCCACGGCGAACACCAGCTCGTAGTCCTCGCCGTCGCTGAGCGCGTGGTGCAGGGGGGCGCGCCCGGAGCGCCGCGCCCAGGCGCGCGCGGCGGCGCTGATCGGCACGGCGGCGGCATCGAGCGCGGCGCGCGCGCCAGGCGGTGTCAGGTCTGCGAGATCCTTCGCCAGGCCATCGCTCAGGTCCATCATCGCCCGGACCTCGGGGCGGCGCGCCAGCCAGGCGCCCTCGGCCAGCCGGGGCGCGAACCGCCAGTGGTGGCCGAGCCGGCTGCCGCCGAGCGCGCCCGTGACGTGGATCCAGTCGCCGGGGCGGGCGCCGGTCCGCAGGAGCACGCGCGGTCCGGCCGCCGCACCGACGAGCGTGAGAAAGGCGCCCAGCCCGCCGTCGGCCTGCGCGACGTCGCCGCCGACGACGGGCACGCCAAAGCGGCGCGCCGCGGCCGCGAGGCCGCGATAGAATTGCTCCAGCCAGCGCGTGCGCACGCGCCGGTCGAGGGCAAGCGACACGACCGCGGCGGTCGGCCGCGCACCCATCGCGGCGAGGTCGCTCAGGTTGCGCTTGAGCAGCATCGCGCCGACGGCCCGCGGCGGGACGGCGTCGTTGAAATGCCGCCCGTAAATCACCGGATCCGTCGTGACCAGCTGGCGGCGCGGCTGGGGCGGCAGGACGGCGCAGTCGTCGCCGATGCCGGCGGGGGCCGGCGGGGAGGCGGCGCCGAGCCAGCGGCGGATGCCGGCGATCAGGCGCCGCTCGCCCAGGGCCGCCACTGAATCCGCCGATCGCCGGGTAAAGGGATGCATCCGCGCGGAGGAGTGAAGGTGAGAGTGAAAGTGAGGGGCGAACGAAGGCGGAGCCCGCGGATCATTTCCCGCCGCCGCCCAGCACCAGGAGGAGGGAGTTCAGGTTGAAGAGCGCGTGGGCCACGATCGGGACCGCGATCAGGCCCGTCCGTTCGTAGGCGAGGGCGAAGACCACGCCGAGCACAAAGAGCGGCAGGAAGCTCACCCAGTTGCCGTGCACCGCGGCGAACAGGCTGGCGCTGACCGCCAGCGCGACCCATTGCGGCGCCCGCCCGCGCAGGTAGCGGTACAATCCCGCGCGAAAGGCGATTTCCTCGCCGACCGGCGCGACCACCAGCGCCACGACGACCATCCATCCGAAAACCAGGGGTGATTTCACCGCCAGGAACATGTCCACCAATTCCTGCCGGGCCAGCGGCAGGCCCGCCAGCTTGAGGAACGGCTCCCAGAGAAGATCCGCGGCGGTCACCAGCGGGATGGCGGCCAGCAGCGCCAGGGTGCCGTCGCGCACGCCCCGCGCCCCCGTGGCCGGCGGCGCGATGGCGGCGGGCGCGCCGGCGCGGGCCTCCCGCCGGCGGACCCAGGCGCGCGCCGCGAACCAGGTGACGATGGCGCCGACGTGAAACATGCACCCGTACGTCACCAGCTCGAGTGTCTCGGCGTCCGGCGAGCGTTGGAAGAGACCGCCAACCGTGACGCGCAGCAGCAGCTGCCCGCACAGGCCCAGCGCGAGTACCAGCCAGGCCAGGGCCAGAAAGTCGATCAGGCGGATGTCCCAGCGCGGTAGCGCCGCGGGCCGGCCGCGGGCGGCGCGGCCGGCGGGATGGAAGCCCAGCCAGGCGATGACGCCGAGGCCCGCGAACACGAGGGCGTATTCGAACACCGCGATCGTCGATTCCAGCGTGGGCGGCATGGCGGAGGCGGCCTATCTTGGGGCCGGGCAGTCCGAAACCAACCCGAAACACGCCACCCGCCGTGGGCGCGCGCTCATCTTGCCGGCGGGGCGGGGGTGTCGGAGGCCGGGGCGTCGGGTGGGGCGATGGCGGGCGGCGGCACGGGCTGGATCACCGGGGCCTCCATCTTCGGTGCGGCAATCTTCGGCCGCTCCACGCGCGGCGGCGTCGTCCCGGGCAGCGCGTCGTCGGCATCGTCCGCCGGCGGCGGCCAGGGCGGCTTCTGCCCGCGGCGGGCCGCGATCTGGGCCGCCAGCTCCGTGGCGCGTCTTTCGGCCGCGGTGATGAACTGGGGCCGGTCGGCCAGGTGCGCGCGCACCTTCCGCTCGCCGTCGGGATTCACGCCGTGGCGCGCGGCCAGGATGAGCCAGGCGAGGCCGTCGACGTCGTCCCGGGTCACGCCGCGCGCACTGACCAGCATCGCCCCGAGATTGTACTGGGCCAGCGGGAAGTCGGCGAGGGCGGCGAGCCGGTAGAGCCGGTAGGCGAGAAGCGGATCGGCGGCCTGTCCCAGCCCTTCCTGATCCAGGTGGCCCAGCCGGTAGATCGCCTCGGCGACGCCTCCGGCCGCCGCCTTCTCGTACCACTCGCGGGCGCGGGCGTAGTCCTGCGGCAGGCCGTCGCCGGTTTCGCTGGCCAGGCCGAGCTGCAGGCAGGCGTGGGCGTCGCCCGCCGCCGCTGCTTTCTGCAGCGCCGGCACGCTGCGGGAGACCAGCTGGGGCACCGCATCCTGCGCCCGGCCGGCGGTCATCGTCAGGCTGACAACCAAGGCGCCCAGACACAAAAAAAGCAGCCGGAGGCTTCTGCTTTGTCTTGGTGTCTTGGCGTCTTGGTTGTGAAAAAAGGAGAGCATCGTTGGTTGCCACCGGGCGCGGCGACTGTGGCCTTGCGGGGGCGCGCTCCGGAGGCGGTTCGCGACGGACACTAATCGACGATCTTGGTGCCGTCAAAAACGACCCGCCCGGCGACGATCGTCGTCTTGACCCGGCCCGCCAGCGTCTGCCCGTGCCAGGGCGAGTTGCTCGATTTGCTGAAGCCGGCCTTGGCGTCGTACTTCCATTCTTTGTCGGGGTCGAAGAGGGTGACGTCGGCCGGCGCGCCCGCGGCCAGCGTGCCGGCGGGCAGGCGCAGCAGCGCCGCGGGCCGGTGGGTCAGCAGCGCGAGGACGTCGGGCAGCGAAAACTTGGCGCGCCGGTGCAGGACGTCGAGGACGACCGGCAGCGCCGTCTCAAGCCCGATGATGCCGAAGGGCGCATAGTCGAACTCCTTGTCTTTCTCGTAGTCGGTGTGCGGGGCGTGGTCGGTCGCGACGCAGTCGATCGTGCCGTCGCGCAGGCCCTCGACGAGGGCGCGGCGGTCCTCCTCGGTGCGCAGCGGCGGGTTCATCTTGAAGTTCGGGTCGTACCCGGCGAGCGCGGCCTCGGTGAGCGCGAGGTGGTGCGGCGTGGCCTCGGCGGTCACGCGCACCCCGCGGCCCTTGGCGCGCCGGATCAGGTCGACCGCGTACTTCGAGGTGATGTGCTGGAGGTGGATGTGGCCGCCGGTGTAGGTCGAGAGGATGACGTTGCGCGAAACGATGATGTCCTCGGCGGCGTGCGGCCAGCCGCGCAGCCCGAGACGGGTCGACATCACGCCCTCGTTCATCACCGCGTCCTGGGTCAGGGCCTCGTCCTGGCAGTGGTCCATGATCGGCAGGTCGAACATCTTGGCGTACTCGGCCGCGCGGCGCATGAGCTCGTTGTTCTGCACGCAGCGGCCGTCGTCGGTGATGGCGACCACGCCGGCGCGCTTGAGCGTGCCGGTGGGGGCAAGCTGCCCGCCCTGCTGGCCGACGGTGATGCAGCCGGTCGGGTAGACATGGACGACGGCGTCGTGTTCGATCGCGTTGTGGATGTACTCGATCGTGCCGGCGTTGTCGGCCACCGGGCTGGTGTTGGGCATGCAGACCACCGTGGTGAACCCGCCGGCGGCGGCCGCGGCCGTGCCGGTCTGGATCGTCTCCTTGTGCGTCTGCCCGGGCTCGCGCAGGTGGACGTGGATGTCGACGAGGCCCGGGCAGGCGACGAGCCCGCGGGCGTCGAGCTGCCGCGCCGCCTTTTTCTGGGCGGCGGAGAAACCGTCGACGATCCGGCCGTCGGCGAGGCAGAGGTCGCCCCGGGCGTCGCGTTTGGCGGCGGGGTCGATGACGCGGGCGTTCTTGATCCAGATTGAGGCCATGGGTGGGGAAAGTACCAAGGGGCAAGTATCAAGTAGCAAGAGGCACGGCGGAAGAGTTCTTGGTACTTGGGACTTGGAACTTGTTACTTAGGCGGTGCTCAGCACCGCCTCCGGTTGCCCGCCGGCGCAGAGGTAGAGCGCGGCCATGCGCACGGCGATGCCGTTGTGCACCTGCTCGAGGATCACGCTGCGGTGGGAGTCGGCCAGGTCGCTGTCGATCTCGACGCCGCGGTTGATCGGCCCCGGGTGCATGATGATCGCCTTGGGGTTGAGCCAGGAGGCGCGGGTCTTGTTCAGCCCGAACATGCTGGTGTACTCGTTGAGCGAGGGGAAGTGGCTGGAGGTCTGGCGCTCGTGCTGGATGCGCAGGAGCATGATCACCTCGGCGTCGGCCAGCGCGGACTTGAGGTCGTGGGAGACCTGCACGCCGAGGTCGGTGAACCAATGCGGCACGAGGGTGGAGGGCCCGACGAGGGTGACGTCGGCCTTCAGTTTGGTCAGCGCCCAGATGTTGGAGCGGGCGACGCGGCTGAAGAGGACGTCGCCGAGGATGACGACCTTGCGGCCCTCGAGCGAGCCGAGGTGCTCCTTCATCGTGAAGGTGTCGAGCAGCGCCTGGGTCGGATGTTCGTGGGCGCCGTCGCCGGCGTTGATCACCGGGATGTCGAGCAGGCGGCTGAGGTAGAGCGGCGAGCCGGCGGCGGAGTGGCGCAGCACGATCATGTCGGCGTTGAGCGCCTGGATGTTCTGGGCGGTGTCGCGCAGGGTCTCGCCCTTGGTGGTGCTGGAGCGGGCGGCGTCGAAGGAGATGACGTCGGCGCTGAGGCGCTTGGCGGCCATCTCGAAGGCGATGCGGGTGCGTGTGCTCGGCTCGAAGAAGAGGTTGACGATGGTCTTGCCGCGCAGGGCGGGGACCTTCTTGACGCTGCGCTGCAGAATCTTCCGGAACGCGGCGGTGGTCAGGTGGATCTGCTCGATCTCCGCGCGGCTCAGCTCCTCGATCGCGATCAGGTGGCGGCGGGTCCAGGGCATGGGGAAACGGGCGGGCGGGTCAGCGGGGCCGGCGCGTGATCGCGTCGCGCGCGGGATTTTCGGGGTCGAGCACGACCGCGACGCGCTCGCCGTCGGCGGCGGCGAGGGTGAGGCCGCAATAGTCGGCGGCCACCGGCAGGCGGCGGCCGCCGCGGTCGACGAGGATGGCCAGCTCGACGGCCGCGGGGCGGCCGTGGTCGAAGAGCTCGTCCAGCGCGGCCTTCACCGTGCGGCCGGAATGGAGCACGTCGTCGACCAGCACGACGGTGGCGCCGCCGACGTCGCACGGGATGTGGGTCGGGGCGAACTCCTTGGGGATCGGGTGGCGGCCGATGTCGTCGCGGTGGAAGGAGATGTCGATCACCCCGCAGGGGGTGCCCGGCCGGAGCGCGGCGAGCCGGCGGGCGAGGGTGATGCCGCCGTTGGCCACGCCGAGCAGGATGGGCGGGGTCCTGGGGTGGCGCTGGCGAATGGCGGCGCCGAGGCGTTGGATCGCCTGCTCGATCTCGGCGGCGCCGATGCTCTTCGGGGAGGCCACGAACCTTCCTTGTGGCGGGGAGGAGCAAGCCGGTAAAGCGAAAAGCCGCGCGGCGGCGGCCTAGTCGCCGAAATAGGCCGTCTCCAGTTGTTCCTCCAGCAAGGGCGCGGCCGGCCCTTCGACGTTGGACAGAACAACGATCGTGACGCCACTCGCCGGAAAATAGGCGAGAAAGGATCCGAAGCCATCGATGCCGCCGCCGTGGGCGAAACGCCGGCGTCCGTTTTTCGACGCGATCTGCAGGCCAAAGCCGTAGTGGTCCTCGACCGGCGTGGTCATGGCCTTGAGCGAATCACTGTGCAGGACCCTGCCGCCAAACAAAGCCTGCGTCCATTTCAGCAAATCGCCGGTGGTGGAGTAGAGGCCGCCGGCGCCTCCCGGCGCCCGCATGTCGATGTAGTTCGCATTGCGGATTCCGAGCGATCCCACCCGGTAGCCCGACGCGCGTTGCGGGAGGATGGTCGAGTTGAGGTCGTAGCCGCTGCCCGCCATGCCGAGCGGGTCAAAGAAGTTCTCCTTCAGAAACTCGCGATAGCTCTGGCCCGACGCCCGCTCCACAATCCACCCGAGCAAAATATATCCCGTATTGCTGTATTTGAATTTCGTGCCGGGCTCGAAATCGAGCGGCAGGCTCCGCATTCGCTCGAAGAGCATGGCGGGCGTGAAGCCCGAGCGTTCCCACTCCCGGCTGTCCGGCTTTGGCAGGTCCGTGGTGTCCGGAATGCCTGAGGTGTGGGTGAGCAGCTGGCGGAGCGTGACTGACTGCCACGAAGCAGGGAGATCACTGAAATACCTGGCCACCGGGTCGTCGACCTTGAGCCGGCCCCGTTCCTGGAGGAGGAGGATGGCGGCGGCCGTGAACTGTTTCGTCAGCGAGCCGATCCGGAACTTCGTGGTCGCCGAGTCGGGGATGTTCCACTCCACGTTCGCCAGGCCAACGCTCATTTCAAAGACCGCCTCGTCCCCCTTGGCCACGAGAACCGAGCCCATGAATCGATGGCCGTCAGCCTGTGCCTTGACCACGTCGGTCATGTGGGAAAGGTCTGGCGACGTCCCCGCCGCGGCCAGCGTCACCGCAAGGGCGATGGCGCCAGCCCATCGCACCAAGGCGCCCAGTCCAAAGTGTGGCATGAAGTGAGATCTGGTCATGGCTGCAATCTGCGCGCTTATCCTCTGACTGACAGTCGGCACAGTCTTGAGGGCCGGCTCAGCGACAACAAGAACGAGTTGCGTCGTGGCGATGGAACGGCGTTCAGGCCTTCCGGCCGGAGCCACGCCAAGGAAATGGGGGGCGCTCGCGTCATGATCCCCCTCGTCGCTCGCGAAGAAGGCATGTTCGCGGCCGCCGTCGGGTCAGGCCGCGTCGAAAGGAAATCACCGTGACGGGGAAGATCCGCGGTTTTGCCGCGGCGTGCCGAATCAGAAGGCGGGCGCGCCGCAGAAGGGTGGTGGCGGTTTTGGCGATCGGCGGGGTCGGTCCCGGACAAATTCCCATTGCCGGGCGGCGTTCCGGCGATCAGCGTGCCATTCTAGTTCACCCCATTTTCCGATGAAACGTCCAGGCTTCGGGATCATCCTGATTGCGGCGGCCGCGGTCATCGCGGTGGCCATCGTGCTCCTTTCTAGCGGAACGGCGCGGCGCGCCGTGGCATCGGCATTTTCGCCGACGGCGTCCGGACCCAAGGTGGCCGGCGCCGCGACCCTGACCGGCGCCGCGGCCACCGGAGCGGAGGCGGCGGGCGCCGCCGAGATCCGGCTGGCCGACGCGTGGAAGACCCTGGATCACGGCGACCTGAAATCGCTGGTCGCCAACCTGCGCGCGGCGGGATTTCCGCCCGAGGTCGTGCGCGCCGTGGTCGCCGCGATGCTCCACGAGCAATTCGCCGCCCGGCGGGCGCAGATTCTGGGCGACCAGAAGGTGCCGCCGTACTGGCAGACGGGATCGCTCAATAATTTTTATTCCAGCCCGCAGATGGCGGCCCTCCGCCAGCTCGCCCGCGACGAACAGGACGCGCTGCGCCAGCTTTTGGGGCCGGACTCGGCAATGTCCGATATGGCCCGAGTCTACCAGCAGCGGATGTTCGGCGACCTGGCGCCGGAGAAGGCCGACGCGATGCAGCGCATCCTCGCCGACTACAGCGACCTGCGCTCGCAAGTCTACGCCGACACCGGCAACGGCCGGGTCATGCTGCCGTCGGACCGGGCGAAGCTCGCGCTGCTCGACCAGGAGCAGCACGACGACATCGCGGCATTGCTCACCCCGGATGAACTGCAGCAATACGACCTGCGCAGCTCGAACACAGCGATGCAGCTGCGCAGCCAGCTCGCCTATTTCAACCCCACCCAGCAGGAATTCGACTCCCTCTACGCCCTGCAGAGCCAGTTCGACCAGAAGTACAACTCGATGGCCACGGCGGGCCTGATGCTCACGCCGGACCAGGTGCGCCAGCGGCAGGCCGACCAGCAGCAGCTGCAGGACCAGATCAAGGCCGCGCTGGGCGACCAGCGCTACGTGCAGTACCAGCAGTCCACGGATCCGGGCTATCTGGCCGCCAGCCGGATCGCGAGCACCATGCAGCTGCCGGCCGAAAACGCGGCCGCGACGTGGACCCTGGAGCAGAATACCGAGCAGCAGGCGAAGGCGCTGATGTCGAATCGTGGCCTGCCGTCGGGGCAGCGCATCGAGGCGCTGGCCGCGCTCGATGCCCAGGCCAATCAGCAGCTGACGGCGCTGCTGACGCAACCGGGCCTCGACGCCTACAAGCAGACGATGGGTGGCAACTGGCTGCGCAACCTGGACCAGACCGCACACTTCCGCCCGCCGCCCGCCGCGCCGCCGGCCTCAACCGTTGGGCACTGAGCGCAATCACGGCGCGGGCACGAGGCCCGGGCAGCAATAGGCCGTCAGGAGCACGAGCACGCCCATCAGCAGGGCGAGGCCGAGGCTGTGCCAGAAGACGGAGCGCAGGATCGCGCCGACGTCGGGGCTGTCGGGCCGGCCGCCGGTGGCGACGCTCGCCACGACGATGCTCTGCGCGTCGACCATCTTGCCCATCACGCCGCCGGCGCTGTTGGCCCCGGCCATGAGGATGGGCGACATGCCCAGGCGGCCGGCGGTGACCTGCTGCAGGTTGCCGAAGAGCACGTTGGAGGCGGTGTCGCTGCCGGTCAGCGCCACGCCCAGCCAGCCGAGCAGCGGCGAGAAGAACGGGAAGAGCACGCCGGTGGCGGCGAAGGCCAGCCCCATGGTCGTGTCGCTGCCGCAGTAGCGCGTGGTGAAGCCGAGCGCGAGCATGCAGGCGATCGTCAGCAGCGAGAGGCGCACGCGCCAGAAGGTGCGGCTGTAGATGCGGGCGAGGGCCGCGGGCCGCACGCCGAGGCAGAACCCCGCGGCGAGGCCGGCGAGCAGCAGGGCGGTGCCGGTGGCGGACAGGAGATTGAAGCTGAACAGCGCGGTCTCGGCCGTGGGCCGGGGCACGACCGGCGGCACGCGCTGCACGCCGAGGTGCAGTCCCGGCACCGGCCAGTTCCGGGCGAATAGCTGGTCGAGGCCGGCGCGCACCGGCGGCAGGCCCCAGCAGAACACGAAGCCCGTCAGGAAAACCCACGGCAGCCAGGCCCGCCACGGCGCGCCGGCGGGCCCCGCCACCGGCGCGGCGGCCGCGGTCCGGTCTGCCGACTCGTCCGGCGCGGGGGCGGGGCGCCAGAACTTCAGCAACACGACCAGCGCCACGAGCGAGGCCGACGAGCTCGCCATGCTCACCAGCCAGGGGCCGTGCAGGTTGCTGACGAGGAGCTGGACGATGGAGAAGGTGACGCCCGTCACGAGGCAGGCGGGCCACACCCCGCGCATGCCGCGCCAGCCGACCTGGGCGACAATCAGCCAGAAGGGCACGACGAGCGAGGGCAGGGCCAGCTGCCGGCCGACCATGGCGGAGAGCGCGTGCAGGTCGAGGCCGGTCATCTTCGCGAGCGTCACGATCGGAATGCCGAGCGAGCCGAAGGCGACCGGCGCGGTGTTGCCGATCAGGGCGAGCTTGGCGGCCTCCAGCGGCTTGAACCCGAGCCCGATCATGAGCGCGCCGGTGATCGCGACAGGCGCGCCGAAGCCCGCCGCGCCCTCGATGAACGCCCCGAAGCTGAACGCGATCAGCAGCGCCTGGATCCGGCGGTCGGCCGAGAGGCCGGCGATCTGGCGCTGGAGCACGGCGAACTGACCGGTCTCGACGCTCAGGCTGTAGATGAAGATCGCGTTGAGCACGATCCAGCCGATGGGAAACAGGCCGAACGCGGCGCCATAGCCCGCGGCGGCCGCCGCCAGGCCGACCGGCATGTGGTAGACCGCCACTGCGACCCCGGCCGCCATGATCAGTCCGGCCACCGCCGCGATGTGGGCGCGCGCATGCCAGAAGGCCAGCAGCGCGAGCAGCGTCACGACCGGCAGCGCCGCCACCAGGGCGGAAACGCCGACGCCGCCCAGCGGGGTATAGTTCTGCAGCCAGGGCATGCCCCGCCAAGGGAACCGAGCGCGACCCGCGCGGCAAGTCAGCAATTGACGCCATCCGCCGGCGCGTCGATCCCCAGCCAGTCGGCGAGCTCCCCGTCGGCGGCGAGCACCGCGCCGTCGCGGTACTCGGGCGCGAGGAGGGCGGCATAGGACGGCTCGGCGAAGCGGCGGCAGTGCAGCAGGATCGTCGCGTGCTGGCCCGGCGCGCGCACCAGCCGGCCGAGCGCCTGGTTCACCTTCTGCATCCCGGGGATCTGGTAGACCCGCCGGAAGGCGGCGTCGCGGCTGAGGCCGGCCTGGGTCAGCGCCGCGAGCCGGTGGCGCTGGATCGCATTCACCTCGGGCAGCGCCGGTCCGACCACCATCGCGTGCGTCACCCGGCCGCCGAGCAGGTCGATGCTCTCGGCAAAGCTGCTGCCCAGCACGAGCAGCAGCGCGTCGGCGCCGGCCAGCGACTCCTCGACCCAGGCCGCCTGCGCGGCGAGGTCGGCCGCCCGCGGCTGCAGGGTCACGCGCCGGGGCGAACCGGCGGCCTCCAGCGCCTTGAGAATGTGGTCCGCGTAGGCGTAGCTGGGAAAAAACACCGCCACCGCCCGGCCGGCCGCGGCGCGCAGCGCCTCCACCGTCGCGGCAGTGGCCGCATAGTGCCGGGCGCGGTGCTGGAAGGTCGTGTCCACCCGCACGTCGACGCCGACCCGGTAGGCGTGGTCGCGCCACGGCGCCCGGGCCTCCAGCAGCCGCGGCCGGGCGGCGTCGCGCGCCTCCGCCGCCTCGAGCAGCTCCGCCCCGGAGGTCATTTCGCGCAACGTTCGACGGTCCTTCCGGGAGAGGCGGCCGAGCGACTCTTCGATTTGGGATTTCGGATCGCGGATTGCGGATGGGGGGAGATCTCGCCGATGGCTGCCGCGCTTTCCGCGATCCGAAATCCCCGGTCCCGGATCCTCCAAGCCGCAGGCCGCGATGAACGCCTCGACGGGCTGCAGCGTGGCCGAGGCGAGGATCGCGCCGCCGAAGGACCGGAGCGTTGGGCCGATCAAGCCCGGGGCGTCGAGCACGGTGAAGTGCAACTCGCCCGCGCGCGGGGACCAGAGCAGGGTGGAGATTGGGGATTTCGGATCGCGGATTGGGGATTGGGGCGGAGCGTCGACGGCTGGAAGGGTGAAGTCGCCCGCGAGCCAGTCGCGCAGGGCCAGCGTCCGCCAGAGCTGCTCCGCGGCGCGCGGCCCGAGGGCCGCGTAGTCGAGCGGCGTGGCGGCGACGAGCGCGGCCAGCTCCGCGACCGCGTCGTGCACCTCGGCCTCGGCGCCCGGCTCGAGGCGTTCGGCGTGGGGCAGCGCGGCCAGCAGCCGCGCCCAGCGCTCCCACGCGAGCAGCAGCGCGGCCGGCGGGTGCACCCGCTGCAGGTCCCAGAGGGCGCCCTCGGCGTCGGCGGCCCGGGCGACATGCGACCAGGCGTCGGCCACGCGGGCCGGCAGATTGTGGGCTTCGTCGACCACGAGCAGCGTCTCGGCCGGCCGGAAGCCCGGGCGCTCGTAGAACACGCCGCGGCTGTCGGGCGCGAAGACGTAATTGTAGTCGCCGATCCAGACGTCGTTGAACGGCAGGGCGGCGCGGGTGATCTCGTAGGGGCAGAGCCGCGCGTCGCGGCCCGCGGTCCGGAGCGCCTCGAGGTCCCGCGCCTGGCCCTCGTCGAGGTAGAAGCGCGCGAGACCGCTCTGCGCCCAGCGCGCCTCGAGGTCGGCGAGGTAGGGGCAGACGTCGCGCATGCAGTGGAAGACCTCGTTGACGCAGTGCTCCGCCTTGGGGCGGACTTGCCACGCCGTGACCGGCGTGGCGGCTGCTGCGGGTTCAGGGTTCAGGGTTCCCGCCTTCGCCCCAGCGCTGCGGCGCGGCAAGTTGGGTTCTGAGTTGATTTGGGGCGAGGTCATCGCGGCGAGCGTACGCACCACCTGGAGCTGGCCCGTGGCCTTGCTGGTGAGATACAGCAGGCGCGAGAACCGTCCGGCGCGCAGCTGGCCGAGCGCGAATTCGAGCAGGACGCCGGTTTTCCCATATCCGGTCGGCGCTTCAAATAGGATTGGGGATTGCGGATACCGGATTTCGGATTGGGGTGAGCTTGATGATCGGTTCGTGGACTCCCCAGAATCCGATTTCCGCGATCCGATATCGCCAATGGCCGAGCAGAGCTCGGCCTGGATCGTCTCCTGCCCGGGGCGCAGCTCGGCGAACGCGGGGCGGAAATGGAGGTGGCGCAGCCGGTTGCGCGCCCGCCGCCGCAAGTCGAGAAACTCGACCAGCCGCGCGAGCTGGACATGGAAGAGCGATTCGTCCTCGGGCGTGAGCGGCACCGTCTGCGCGAGCCCGGTGCCGACCTCGACGAACACCAGCTCGGCCCGCACCGCGCGGACATCGGCCGGAAGCAGGTCCGCCGGGGCGGTGCGCAGCAGGACGAGATAGGCGAGCGCCTGCGCGAAATAGTCCGGATGGTCGGCGCGAAGGACGGCGGCTTCGGCGGGCAACGGCCCGCCCACGGTTTTAATCTCCCGGACGGTCATGCTCCCGGCCGTGGTGACCAGCTGGTCGATCCGCCCGGTGAAGGTGAGCCGCCAGCCCTGGTGGACGTAGTCGAGCGTCAGCGGCACCTCGAACGCGGCCGCGGCGCCGGGCTGGGCCGCCACCGCCGCCTCCGCCTCGGCGCGCAACCGCTGGTGCCATCGCTGGCCGAGCTGCGCCCGCCAGACGCCGGGGCCGCCGCCCGCGCC
>DATJUU010000146.1:0-9870 GCA_035502155.1 Opitutaceae bacterium | reverse complement strand
GGCTGGAAAAGTACTTCAGCCGCGGCGACTACCGCCGGAAGTGAGAGGGAAAGTGAAAGTGAAGGTGAGGGAAAGGACGAGCGGCGGTGGGCCCGGGAGAAACTTCTTGTTCGCTCCGCGCGTCGTCCCTTTCACTCTCGGCTGGCCTCCCTTCCTTCCCCCCATTTTTCCTCTGAATTGACGCCGCTGCGGTGGACGCGCATTCCGGGGGTCACTCCCCCACTCTCACTATCACTTTCACCCTCACTCTCACTTTCATGATCCTGCTGCTCGGAGGTTCCGGATATGTCGGCCAGGCCTACCAGGCCCTGCTGCGGCGCAAGGGCCTGCCCTTCCGCAACCTGAGCCGGGCGGAGGTCGATTACACCAACCCGGAGGTGCTTGCCGGGCTCCTGCGCCGCGACCGGCCGGCGTTCCTGATCAATGCCGCCGGCTACACCGGCAAGCCGAACGTCGACGCCTGCGAGCTGCACAAGGCCGAGTGCCTGTTCGGCAACGCCGTCCTGCCCGGTCTCATCGCCCAGGCGTGCGCCGCCGCCGGCGTGCCGTGGGGCCACATCTCCTCCGGGTGCATCTACAACGGCGCGCACCCGAACGGCACCGGCTTCCGCGAGGATGACCCGCCCAACTTCACGTTCCGCGCCAACCACTGCAGCTTCTACAGCGGCAGCAAGGGCCTCGGCGAGGAGGTGCTGGCCGGCGCGCCCCAGACCTACGTCTGGCGCCTGCGCATCCCCTTCAACGAGGTCGACCACCCGCGCAACTACCTCACCAAGCTGATGCGCTACGAGCGGCTGCTCGACGCGACCAACTCCATCTCGCAGCTCGACGAGTTCGCCGCGGCCACCCTCGCCTGCTGGGAGCGCCGCGTGCCGTTCGGGACCTACAACGTCGTCAACCCCGGCGCCGTCACCACCCGGGAGATCGTCGCGCTCATCCGCACCAGCGGCGTGTGCCCGAAGGAGTTCCAATTCTTCGCCGACGAGGCCGAGTTCATGCGCCTGGCCGCCAAGACCCCGCGTTCCAACTGCGTCCTCGACCCGGCCAAGCTCGCCGGCGTCGGCATCGCGTTGACCGAAATCCACGCGGCCATTGAGCGGGATCTGAAACAATGGCGGCGGCAGTGAATCGCGAGTCCACCCCATGAATCTCCTGGTGACCGGAGGCTGCGGATTCATCGGCGCGAACTTCGTGCGCCAGCGGCTCACCGAGACCGGCTCGCCGCTGCGGCGGCTGGTCAACCTCGACCTGCTCACCTACGCGGGCAATCCCGCCAACCTCGCCGACCTGGCCTCCGATCCCCGGTACGTTTTCGTCCACGGCGACATCGGCGACGCCGCCCTGGTGTCGCGCCTGCTCGCCGAGCACGCGATCGACGCGGTAGTGAACTTCGCCGCCGAGTCGCACGTCGACCGCTCGATCGACTCGCCGGAGCCGTTCGTCCAGACCAACGTCGTCGGCACCCTGCGCCTGCTCAACGCCGCCCGCCAGCATTGGGCCGGCCTGCCCGCGCCGCGCCGCTCCGCGTTCCGTTTCCTGCACGTCTCGACCGACGAGGTCTACGGCACGCTCGCGCCCGGCGCGGCGCCATTCACCGAGAGCCATCCCTACGAGCCGAACAGCCCCTACGCGGCGTCGAAGGCGGCGAGCGACCACCTGGTGCGCGCCTTCCACCACACCTACGGCCTGCCGGTGCTGACCACCAACTGCTCGAACAACTACGGCCCGTACCAGTTTCCCGAGAAGGTCATCCCGCTCATGATCCTCAACAGCCTCGAGGGCAAGGCGCTGCCGGTGTACGGCGACGGCCAGCAGATCCGCGACTGGCTTTACGTGGAGGACCACTGCGCCGGCATCTGGCTCGTGCTGCAGCGCGGACGCGTCGACGGGACCTACAACATCGGCGGGCTCAACGAGCGCCGGAACCTCGAGCTCGTACAGACGATCTGCGCGCTGCTCGACCGCAAGGCGCCGCGCCCCGACGGCACGCCGCACACGAATCTGATCCAGTTCGTCAAGGACCGCCCCGGCCACGACCGCCGCTACGCGATCGACTGCACCCGGATCCAGCGCGAGCTCGGCTGGGCGCCGCGGGAAACCTTCGCCACCGGGCTGGAGAAAACCGTCGACTGGTACCTGGCCCGCCGCGACTGGTGCCGGGCGATCACCGAGGGGAAATACGCCCGCCAGCGGCTGGGCACCGGCGGCTGACGCCCGCCAGGTTTAAGGTGTAAAGTGTAAGGTTTTAAGGTAGGAACCGGCCACCCCTATGGCATACCAATCATTCGAAGACCTTGAAGTGTGGCAGCTGGCCCGGAAATTCGCGGGCGATATCTATCGCGCGCTCGATCGTTGTCGGGATTACGGATTTCGCAATCAGATCACCGGCGCTGCGTGTTCGATCTCGAACAACATCGCGGAGGGTTCTGAACGCATCCATCGCAGCGAGTACATTCAGTTTCTCAACTACGCCAAAGGCTCGGCTGGCGAGTCGCGCAATCAACTTTATTTGGCCGAGGATCTCGGTTTCATCGCGTCCGCACTCGCCGAACAATTGCGGGCCGATGCTCGGTTGATCGGCGGCAAAATCTATGCCTTGATCCGGAGTCTCGGCGGCGCTTCCTAACCTTACCCCTTACACCTTACCCTTTACTCTGCCGTGCAACGCAAAGGCATCATTCTTGCGGGCGGCTCCGGCACCCGGCTGTACCCGCTGACCCTTGCGGTCTCGAAGCAGCTGATGCCGATCTACGACAAGCCGATGGTCTACTACCCGCTGTCGGTGCTGATGCTGGCCGGCATCCGCGAGATCCTCCTCATCTCCACCCCGCAGGACCTGCCGCTCTTCGAGCGCCTGCTCGGCGACGGCGCGCACCTCGGGCTGCAGCTGCGCTACGCGGCGCAGCCGAAGCCGGAGGGCCTGGCGCAGGCGTTTCTGATCGGCGCCGACTTCGTCGCCGGCCACCCCTCGGCGCTCGTCCTCGGCGACAACCTCTTCTACGGGCACGACTTTATGCGCGGCCTGCAGGCGGCCGGCGCCCGCCCCGCCGGGGCGACCATCTTCGGCTACCGCGTCGCGAATCCCCGCGCCTATGGCGTGGTCGAGTTCGCCCCCGACGGCCGCGTGCTCTCGATCGAGGAGAAGCCGGCGCAGCCCAAGTCCAACTATGCGGTGCCCGGGCTCTACTTCTACGACGAGCAGGTCGTCACCTTCGCGCGGCGTCTGCGGCCCTCGGCCCGCGGCGAGCTGGAGATCACGGATCTCAACCGCCTCTACCTCGAGGGCGGCCGGCTGCACGTCGAGCTCCTCGGGCGCGGCACCGCCTGGCTCGACACCGGCACGCACAGCGCGCTGCTCGAGGCCGCCCAGTTCGTGGAGGTGATCGAGACACGGCAGGGACTCAAGATCGCCTGCCCCGAGGAGATCGCCTTCCATCAGGGCTGGATCAACCGCGCCCAGCTCGAGGCCAACGTCGCGAAACTGGGCAAGTCGGCCTACGCCGACTACCTCCGCCGCCTGCTGACCGAGCCGCCGCAGGCTTGAGCCCGGAGCCGATCGGCGTCAGGGATGAGGTCCCCTTGAACCGGCCGCCACCCGCCGCCCCCCCCTCCGGCGCGCCGCGCCTCAGCGCGGTCATCCCGCTCTTCAACTGCCTGCCGCTGACCCGGCGCTGCCTGGAGACGCTGCAGGCCACGCTGCCGGCGGACCTCGGGTACGAAATCATTTTTGTGGACGACGGCAGCACCGACGGCACGCGCGCCTGGCTCGAGACGCTGGCCGCGCCGGTGCGCGTGCTGTTCAACGAGCGCAACCTCGGTTTCGCCGCCGCCTGCAACCGCGGCGCCGCCGCCGCGCACGGCGAATTCCTCGCCCTCCTCAACAGCGACCTCGAGCTTCAGCCCGGCTGGCTGGAGCCGATGCTGGCCGGCTTCGCGCGCCTGCCGCGGCCGGCGTGCGTCGGCAACGTGCAGCTCAACCACGCCACCGGCGCCATCGACCACGCCGGCATCGTCATCGGCGCAGACGGCAAGCCGTCCCACTTGCGCGCGCTGCCGGCGTCCGATCCGGCGACGCCGGACTACGCCGCGATGGTCGCGGTCACCGGCGCCTGCGCGCTCCTGCCGCGGGCGCTGTTCACCGGCCTCGGCGGCTTCGACGAGGGGTTCGCCAACGGCGGCGAGGACGTCGACTTCTGCTTCCGCGCCCGCGCCGCGGGCCACACGGTCTGGACCGCCCTCCAGAGCACGGTGCGCCACCACGTCAGCGCCTCCCCCGGGCGCAAACTCCACGACGAGGCGAACTCCTACCGCCTGTTCCGCAAATGGCGGCGCGAGCTCGAGACCGCCGCCTGGCGCGCCTGGTGCGAGACCTATCTCGCCGAGGCGCGCGCCGGCGCCCTCCCGCGGCATCCGCCGGCGGAGCGCGCGGCGGAGGAGTTTCTCGCCGGCCGGCAGGCGCGCCCGGGCCGCTGGGCCGAGAGCAACGTCGCGCAGAACCTGCTCACCGAGGAGGCGCGCTGGGAGCGGCTCTTCCCCGCCGCGCCGAATCCGCTTGCGGCGGCCGCCCCCTCGGCCACCTCCTGAGACGCCGTCATGAATCTCTGGACGCACAGGCTCCGGCCCGATCCGCGGTTCGCCGCCGGGTGGGTGCCGCCGCGGCAGACGCAATGGCCCTCGCACCGGATCTTCCCGGGCGGCACCACCGCCTGGCTGCGGGATTGCGGCCGGCTGGGTGTGCCGGTGGCCGTGCCCGGGCGGAAGCTGGAGATCATCGGCACCTTCGTCGACCATTCGCGGGAATTCCCCACCGCCCGGCCGTTCCCGGGCCTGCGCGTCCGCCTGAACGGCCGCGCACTCGGCGCGGTCTGGCCCGTGCGCGCCGGCCCGTTCCTCTGGCACTTCCCGCTGCCCGGGGGCGGAATTCCGGCCAAAGCGCTGATCGAGTTCGAGCTGCAAGGGGTGGCCGGGAGCAATTTCCTCGCGTGGATCGGACGGCTGCTCTCGCCCGTGCCGCTGCCGGGCAGGCTCTACGCCCGCCTGCAGGAGTACCGGCTGCAGAAACGCAACCGCCAGCTGCGCCTCGAGGCGCTGCGGGTCGACGGCGAGGAGATCATCCACTGGCGCCAGAGCCGCCTGACGCCGGCTCCGCGGCTGGTCGCGCAGAGCTGGCGGCCGGGCCTCAACCTGGTGGGCTTTTTCCGCGCCGCGCTCGGCGTGGGCGAATCGGTGCGCTGCGCCGCGCGCGCCGCCGACGCCGCCGGCCTGCCTGTCGCGCTGGTCGACCTGCGGCTCAACTGCCTCAACCCGCTCGTCGACGACACCTTCGCCGCCCGGCTGCAGGCGGACAATCCGCACCCGGCGAACGTCTTTCACCTCGACGCGCCGCAGTCGGAGGAAATCGACCATCATCACGGCCGCGGCTTCCGCGCCGGCCACTACAATGTCGGCTACTGGGCGTGGGAGCTGCCGGAATTCCCCGACGGCTGGGTCGCGCACTATCGGATCTTCGACGAGATCTGGTGCCCCTCCGAGTTCACCCGCGCCGCGATCGCCGCCAAGGTGCCCGTGCCGGTGCTGGCCATGCCGCACGCCATCGACTTCCCGGTGCCGGCGGGCGACGCGCGCCCCCGTTTCGGCCTGCCGCCGCGCACCTTCCTGTTCCTGTTCGTCTACGACCTCAACTCGACCCAGGCGCGCAAGAACCCGCGCGCGGTGATCACCGCCTTCCGCCAGGCGTTCCCCGCCGGCGGCCCGGTCGGCCTGGTGATCAAGACGCACAACGCCGGGCGCAATCCGGCCGCGCTCGCCGAGCTCCAGGCGGCCCTGAAGGATCTGCCCGGCGCCCACCTGATCAGCGACACGCTGTCCCGCACGGCGGTCTACGAGCTGCAGCAGGCGTGCGACTGCTTCGTTTCGCTCCACCGCGCCGAGGGCTTCGGGCTCAACGTCGCCGAGGCCATGTTCCTCGGCAAGCCGGTCATCTCCACCGACTGGTCCGGCACCGCGGAGTTCGTCACCGCCGCCAACGGCTGCCCAGTGCGCCACCAGCTTGTGACCCTCACCGAGGACCACGGCCCCTATTCGGCCGGGCAGACGTGGGCCGAGCCCGACGTCGACAACGCCGCGCACTGGATGCGCCAGTTGGTGGACGACGGGGCGCTGCGCGTCCGGCTGGGCGCCCAGGCCGCCGCCGACATCCGCCGACAATTCTCACCCGCGGCGATCGGCGCGCGCTACCGGCGGCGGCTCGAGATGCTGACGCTGTGGTGACGGCGGCCGGCCGCCGCGCCCGTGGTCAGCGCCGCGCGGCGTCCCACTCCGCGATCCGGGCGCACACGGTCTCGACGTCGGCCGGCTCGAGCCCGGGGTGCATCGGCAGGCAAAGGAGTTCGCGGCAGGCCTGCTCGGTCACGGGCAGGTGGAGGCGTTCGTCGCGATAGGCTGGCTGGTGGTGGATCGGCACCGGGTAGAGGACCGAAGATTGAATGCCGGCGGCGGCAAGATGGGCGCGCAGGGCATCGCGGTCCGGCGTGCGCACCACGAACTGGTGCCACACGGGTTCGCAGCCGGCGGCGGCCGCCGGCAGCACCAGCCCGGTGCCCGCGAGCCGCCGCAGGTACTCCGCGGCGAGCGCCTGGCGCCGGCGGTTGTCGGCGTCCAGCCGCGCGAGCTTCACCCGCAGGATCGCGGCCTGGAGTTCGTCGAGCCGGCTGTTCTTCCCCGGCTGGTCGCTCACGTACCGCTCGCGCCAGCCGTATTGGCGGAGCAGCCGGACCTGTTCGGCGATGCGCGCCTCGTGGGTGGCGATCGCCCCGCCGTCGCCGATCGCCCCGAGGTTTTTCGTCGGATAAAAACTGAACGCGGCCGCCGTGCCCCATGTCCCCACCCGCTGGCCGCCGACCGCCGCGCCATGGGCCTGGGCGCAGTCTTCGATCACCGCCAGGCCGTGCCGGCGGGCGATCTCCATGATCCGCGGCAGGTCCGCCGGATGGCCGTAGAGGTGCACCGGCACCACCGCCGTGACCGGCGCGCCGCCCGCGGCGGCGAGCCGTCGCTCAAGCGCCGCCGGGTCCATCGTCATCGTCGCCGGCTCGACGTCGACCAGCACCGCCTCGGCGCCGGCCAGCTCGATCGCCGCGACGGTCGCCGTGGCGGTGTTCGCCACCGTGACCACGCCGTCGCCCGGACGGACGCCGGCGGCGCGCAGTGCGAGCTCGATGGCGTCGGTGCCGTTGGCCACCGTCACGGCGTGGGCCGCGCCGAGGTAGCAGGCGAACTCGCGCTCGAACGCCTCGACCTCCGGGCCGAGGATGTAGTGGCCGCTTTCCAGCACCCGCCGGATCGCGGCCTGGATTTCGTCGGCCGCCGCCCGGTAGGCCGCCCCCGGATCGGCGGTCGGCAGCGCGCGGGCCGGGTTCATCGGTAGTGCCGCAACTCGCGGCGGTAATAGGCCAGGGTGCGGGCCAGCGCCGTGCGCAGCGGCGTCCGCGGCCGCCAGCCGAGCGTGCCCGTGATCAGGCCGTGGTCGGCGTAGAAGTCGCCGATGTCGATCTTGCGGCGCGCCGCCGGATAGGGGCGCAGCACGAAGCGCCCGCCGCGGTTGACCGCGACCAGCAGCGCGGCGAGGTCGCGCAGGCTGATGCGCTCGCGGCCGCCGAGGTTGAACACCCGGCCGGCGGCCGCCGGCGTCACCGCCGCCAGCAGGAAGGCCTCGACCGCGTCGTCGACGTAGGTGAAGTCGCGCAGCTGGGCGCCGCCCCAGACCTCGAACGGCTTCCGCTCCAGCAGCAGCTTGATCCAGACGCCGAGGAAGGTCTGCCGCGCGTCCTTCACCCGCATGCCCGGGCCGATGGTGTTGGTCAGCCGCAGCACGCAGCTGCGGATGCCGTGGACCTCGTGGTAGAGGAGGTGGTACCACTCGCCCGCCACCTTGTTGATGCCGTTCACGTCGACCGGGCGCAGCGGGTGGCGCTCGTCCACCGGCAGGTAGTCGGGCCGGCCGTAGACCTGGCGCGTGCTGGCGAAGACGATGCGGATGCCGGGATTGTGCCGCCGGCAGGCCTCGAGGATCGACAGCTGCGCCCGGGCGTTGATCTCCAGGTCGGTCTGCGGATCGGTCATCGAGTCCATGTGGCTCGTCTGGCCCGCGAGGTTGAAGAGGAAGTGCTGCCCGGCGACGAAGTGCGGCAGGCTGTGCGTGTCGCGCACGTCGGAGATGTTCAGCCGCACCTGGCGCTCGATCCCGGCGAGGTTGCGGAGGTTGCCGCCGTACTCCGGGATCAGGCTGTCGACCAGCGTAACCCGCGCGCCGAGCCGGACGAGGCGCCGCGCCAGGCGCGAGCCGATGAAGCCCGCGCCGCCGGTGATGAGGACGGCCTGTCCGGCAAACGCCTTGGCCAGCGCGGCGGTCATGCGGGCAGAATGTGCGGGGTGCCGGGGCGGAAGGCCATCCCGAAAAGGTTCGCGGCGCTCAGCCGCCCGGCCCGCCGCGCGCCACCTCGCGCACGACCGACTGGGGGCGGCGGTTGACGGTCAGGAACATGCGGCCGACGTATTCGCCCAGCAGGCCGAGGATGACGAGCTGGGTGCCGGAGAAGATCAGCAAGGCCGCCATGATCGAGCCCCAGCCGAAGGCCGGGCCCTGGTTCGTGAGCCGCCAGTAGACCACCACGGCGAGCGCCAGCACGCCGAGGCCGGCAAGCGTGAAACCCAGCAGCGTCGCCAGGCGCAGCGGCATCACGGAGAAGTTCACGAACGTGCTCAGCCAAAGGCGCAGGAGCCGCCGCAGGGTGTAGCCGCTGCGGCCCGACTGGCGCTCCGCGTGGCGCACCTCCAGCGAGCCGATGTTCTGCGTGACCTGCAGGATCAGGCCGTCGATGTAGGGGAAGGGCCCGGAGTGTTCCGCGACCGCCCGCGCCACCAGCGCGCTCACGCACCGGAAGCTTGAGAGGTAGAGGCCGCGGGGTTTGTCGAGCATCCAGTCGGCCATGCGGTTGACCAGCCAGCTGCCGGCGTTGCGCCAGGGCGCGTGGGCCTTGCGGGTGTAGTGCCCGAAGACAGCGTCGAGCCCGCGGGCCCGCGCCTCCTGCCAGAGCCGCACCGCCTCGGCCGGCGGGTTCTGGCCGTCGTCGTCGAGATTGACGACGTAGGCGCCGCGGGCGTGCCGGTAACCGGTGAGGACCGCGTTGTGCTCCCCGTAGTTGCGCGAATGGTTGACGATCGTGAGCGGTACGCGCGCCTCGCGCGCCAGCTCCTGGCAGACCGCCCAGGTGCCGTCGCGGCTGCCGTCGTTGACGAGGATGATCTCCGCGCCGCCCTCCACCGGCAGCGCCTCCAGCTCCTGCACCAGCGGCCGGATCGTCGCCGCGCTGTTGAACAGCGGGACGACGAAGCTGAGCGCGGGCTGGACGGGCGCAGACATGGAGCTCAAGGGGTTCCCGAGCAAAGCGCTCCCCGGGCCCCGGTGTCAACGGCGGCGGGGCGCGCCGCGGGCGGTCACGCCGGGGGCGGCTCGTCGGGCGGCACCGCGGGCGCGGCGCCGGTCTCGACGGCGGGCGGCGGAAGCTCCGGTGCGGCCGGCGGCTCCGCCGGCGCGGACGCGGCCTCGGTGGGCGCCGCGGGCGGCGCCTCGTCGGCCGCTTCGGCCACGCCGGGGACCTCCGGGAAACTTTCCAGATCATGCTCCTCGCCGTCCGAGACCTCGGACGAACGCGGGCGCGCCTCGACCATCGGCGGCGGCGCGAAGAGCCGGCCGTCGGCAAACTCGGTCACGTACCCCTCCGTCACCAGCCACCGCAGGTCCATCGTCATGCGCCGCAGGCGCTCGTGCTCCTCCGGCGTGAGCGCTGGCGCGGGCGGCGCCTCGGCGGG
>DATJUU010000145.1:0-2775 GCA_035502155.1 Opitutaceae bacterium | reverse complement strand
CTTTGGTACCACGGCATGGAAACGCTGGATGCCGCCGGCCTCAGGGTCGTCGACATCGGCAGCGAGCTCTCGCCCCTGCCCTGGCTGCTCGCCCTGCGCGGCGCTCACGTCACCTTGATCGAAACCGACCCGCAGTGGGTGCCCGTTTGGGAGAAAACCCGCCTAATCCTGGGCGTGAAGGTCGACTGGCACATCATTGCGTCGGAGGCCCTGCCGCTCCCCAACGCTTACGCCGACGCGGTGACCAGTCTCTCGGTTATCGAGCACATTGCCGACAAGACCCGCGCCGTGTCAGAGATGGTGCGCATCCTCAAGCCGCAGGCGCCGCTGTTCATCTCCTTTGACATCTGTGAACCGGACCGGGGCATGACTTTCCCGGAATGGAACGGCCGGGCGCTGACGCTGGCCGAATTTGAACGCGATTTCTGGCTGCATCCGGCCTTCGGCAACCGCGCGCCGCCCACTTGGAACCTGGACGACATCCCGGCGTTCAAGGCCTGGCACCTGAAAAGCGCGCCGCATCACAACTATGTCGTGGGCGCGGCGGTCTTGATCAAACGCCCCTGAGTTCTTGCCATGACCCCGGCCCCGGGTCCTGCGATCTTCCGCAGCCGTCCCGCAAAACAGGCTCGCCGCCCGCCGCCAAGTCACTTTCCCTAGACCCTTTTCCGTGCCCGCGGCTCCCCAGAGCGTCCTTTACCTTCGACCCGACACCATCGGCGACCTGGTCATCTTCTCGTCGGCCATGGCGCAGTTGCGCGCCGCCTGGCCCAAGGCGCGGCACACCCTGGTGGTTCGGCCCGGCTACGAGGCGCTGGCCCCGCTCTTTCCCCCCGCCTTCGACTGGAAGGTAGCGCCGATCAACCCCTTCAGCCAAAAGCCCGCCGCCTGCCGGCGGGAGCTGGCCACGCTGCTCGCCGACCTCGAGGGCCTCCGCCCCGACGTCGTCGTCGCGGCGACGCTCAACCGCACGTGGCTCGAGGCAGCGGTGGCCGCCCATTTTCCCAAGGCGCGCCGCGTCTCGCTCGGCGGTCAGGCGGTCGATCCCCTCTTCGCCACCGTGCTCAAACTGGAGCTGGGCATCGATGCCGACAGCGCCTTCCCCGAAGTCGTGCCGGTGACGGACGGCCAGCGGGAGTGGGAGAGCAATCACCTCCTGGTCGACCAGCTGGTGGGCCGACCTACCGAGCGCCCATTGCCGGCCGTCGCGGTGCCCGCCAAGGCGGCCCGGCAGGCGACGGAGTTTCTTGCCGCGGCAAAACTGTCCGCGGGAGGTTTTGTGGCGGTCTTCCCCGGCGGCCTGGCCAACGTGCCGATCAAGGCGTGGCCGGCCGCGCGGTTTGCCGAGCTGGTGGCCTGGCTGGAGCGCGAGAAGAAACTGCCGGTGCTCCTTCTGGGCCACGAGAGCGAGGCGGAGCTACTGGAGGTGGTCGCCGCCGGGGCGGCCAAGAGCCGGGCCGCCCGTCCGGCCGTCTGGCTCGGTCGCGACGGCGAGCTGCCGCAGCTGGCGGCGCTCCTGGCCCAGTGCCGTCTCTATGCCGGGCATGATACCGGGGCCATGCATCTCGCCGCCGCCCTCGGCCGGCCCGTCGTCGGCATCTTCGGCGGCGGCCACTGGCCGCGGTTCCGGCCCGCCGGACGCCAGGTTGTCTCCGTCGTACAGCCCCTGCCCTGTTTCGCCTGCAACTGGGACTGCCATTGGGGCGATGCCCCGTGCGTCAAGCTCCTCACCCTCGCGGACGTCCAGGGGGCGGTTGACTTCGTGTTGCGCCACGAGCGCAAGGATTTCGACGAGGTGATCGAGGCGGCCAACCTGCCTGCGGACAGCCTCCAGCTGATCACCTCGGCCACGCCGCGCTACCGCGCCCTGCAGGCCGACCGCCTCGACCGCCAGCACAAGATCGAGGAACTCAAGGGCGAGTCCGACATCAAGGACACGGAGATCATCGACCTCAAGCGCGCCGCGGAGGAGCGCAAGACCGAGATGGAGGCGATCAAAGCCGAGCTCGAGGCGGAATGTGCCGACAAAGACCGGGAGATCGCCGGCCTCAAGGCCGAGGCCGACACCAAGGACTCGGAGATCGACTCCCTGAAGCAGGAGACGGACGGCAAGGACGTGGAGATCAGCGCGCTCAAGGAGGCCGCCAACGTCAAGGACCGGGAGATCGCCGGCCTCAAGGCCGAGGCCGACACCAAGGACGCCGAAATCGAACGGCTCAAGCAGGTCTGCAACGAGCGCGAGGCCCTCATCATCACCCAGGACGGGCACATCAAGAATTTCCAGCAGATCGTGGCCGAGCTGAACGGGCGCATCGCGCAGGCTGACGGCCGGATCGCCGAGCTCGGCGCCGCCCTGGCGCAGCGCGACGCGCAGCTGGCCGCGGCGCAGGCGGAGAAATCCCGCCTCGAGGGCCTGTTCGCCGCGCTGCCGCCCGGCACCCTGGATTTCGCCACGACCCTTCAGGGCAAGGACGCGCACATCAAGCATCTCGAGGCGATCGTCGCCGAGACGCGCCACTCGCTGGCCAACTACGCCGCCGGCCACGCCACACTTGAGCATGCCAAGCATTACCTCCGGCTGCTTGCCGAAAAGGAGGCGGTGATTCAGCAGCTCCACCAGGCCTGCGTCGAGCGCGAGGCTCTCATCCGGCAACTGGCCGGCGACGCCACCCGCCCCGGGGCCGGGCTCCGCAAGCTCTGGCTCGCCGCCGCCGGCCACGTGCGGTTGAAGTGGTGGCAGCCGTTCCACACCTGGCTGTTCCGCAAGGTGGTCGA
>DATJUU010000144.1:0-8795 GCA_035502155.1 Opitutaceae bacterium | reverse complement strand
GGGTACCGTTGCAGCAGCAGGAAATCCAGCGCCATGTTCTCGGCGGCGCCGGCGGCGCGCGTGGGCAGAAGGTGGAATTCCACGGCCGCAGCGTAGACGGCCCGGGCCGGCTTGCCAACGGCGGGTTCGCGGCCGCCGCGCCGGCCCGGCTCAGGCGGACTTGGCCGGGGGGGCGCCCGGCCCCAGCAGCTCCGCCGCGAGGAACCAGGCGACCTGCCAGCGGGACCGGCCGGATTTCTTGTGGCGGCCGCCGGCCTTCTCCAGCGCCATCACCGCGCTCTTTTTGAAGTCGAAACCCACCGGCTTCACCTTGCCCCGGACGAGCAGGGTGGCCAGGGCGCTCAGCTGCGGCTCGTGCCCGACGAGCAACACCGTCTGGTCGAGCCGCTCCAAGCGTTCGGCCATCGCCGCCGGATCGTCCTCCGGCAGCAGACCGGGCGTCTCGACGCGCAGCGCATCGCCGCCGAGCTCCTTGACCAGCAGCTCCGCGGTCTCGCGCGCCCGCAGCAGCGGGCTGTGCCAGACGGCGTGCAGGCCCGCCAGGGTGCCGCCGGCCCGGAGAAACTCCCCGACCTGGCGCGTGGTGTCGCGGCCTTCCGCGCTCAGGGCGCGGCGCGCGTCGTCCTTGTCGGCGAGCGCGTGGCTGTGGCGCATGAGGTAGAGTTTCATCGCGGGCGGGGTCAGAGGATCATCTTCGCATCCAGCAGTTCGCGGGTCCGCTGCAGCACCTGGTGGAGGGCGAAGGGCTTGACGATGTGGGCCTGGTGGGCGGCGGGCAACCACGACACGGGCCGCGCCTCCTCCAGATTCGACGTGCACAGGATGCGGAAGCCGGGCTTGAGCGCCTGCAGCTCGCGGGCGAGCTCCAGCCCCGGCCCCTGCGGATCGGCGACGTCGGCGATCAGCAGGTCGATGGGCCGCCCGTGCCGCTTGGCCATCGCGAGCGCGTCCGCGGGCCGGTTCGCCGCCAGCACCTCGTAGCCCTCGGCGGTGAGGATGCCGGCGACCATCTTGCCCACGAGCGCATCCTGTTCGAAGAGGAGGATTGTCTCCCGGCCGCGGGTGTCGGGCAGCGGCGCCAGCGAGGCCTCGCGCGCGTCCGCCGGCTCGCTGACCGCCGGGAGGTAGACCGCGAAGGTGGAGCCGACCTTGAGGTCGCTCTGCACGGTGACGTAGCCGCCGCTCTGCTTGACGATGCCGTAGACCGTGGACAGGCCGAGTCCGGTGCCCTTGCCGGGATCCTTGGTGGTGAAGAACGGCTCGAACAGGCGCCGCTGGGTCTCGAGGTCCATGCCCTCGCCGGTGTCGCGCACCGCGAGCATCGCGTACCGGCCCGCCTGGATCTCGCTCGCGCTGTGGCTGTGGAGGCCGGCCGGCACCGTGGCGTTGGCCGTGCGCACCGTCACGGCGCCGCCGGTCACCGGCAGGGCGTCGCGGGCGTTGATCACGAGGTTGAGCACGACCTGCTGCATCAGCGCGGGATCCGCCCGGATGTTGCCGAGGTCGACCGCGAGATCGAGGTCGAGGGTGCTGACCGGGCCGACCAGCCGCCGCAGCAGCTCGCCGAGCTCGCGGATGACCTGGTTCAGGTTGATGACCTTCGGGTCCATCTCCTGCCGGCGGCTGAAGGCGAGGAGCTGCCGGGTGAGCGCCGCGGCCTTCTGCCCCGCCTTGTGGATCTCCTCCAGATCGCGCCGGGCCGAGGCGTTTTCCACCAGCCGCCCGCCGAGGATCTCGCAGTAGCCGTTGATGACGGACAGCAGGTTGTTGAAATCGTGGGCCACGCCGCCCGCCAGCTGGCCGACGGCGTCGAGCCGCTGCGAGTGCACGAGGATGTCCTGCAGGCGCCGCATCTCGGTCATGTCCCGGTAGACCGCCACCAGCCGCCGCGGGCGGCCCGGGCCGTCGTCGAGCGGGCTGAAACTCCACGCCGCATAGAACATCGTGCCGTCCTTGCGATAGACGTAGCCTTCCCCGTGGTGCACCTGACCGCGCCGCACGGTGCGCAGCCAGCGCCGCAGCCGGGTCGTGTCGGACCGCGGCCCGTTGAACAGCCGGCTGTTGCCGCCGACGAGCTCCGCCGCCGGGTGCCCGGTCATCGCGCACAGCGCCTCGTTGGCGAAGAAGATCTCCAACCCGCCGCGCTGCCAGCGGCTGGCGGCGATCATCGCGCCATCGCCTAGGTGCCGCAGGCCGAGGGCCAGTTGCCGCCAGGGCAGGTCGCGCGCAGCCGGGCGGACGCGACGGGTCTGCTTGCTGGCCGGGGAACGATGACGCTGGGCACGCATGACGCCGCGTGGTTTAGGGCGAAAGCCGTTCCATCCTCCAGCCGCCGCCCGGGGTCCGGCAATAGCGGAGGCGGTCGTGCAGGCGGCTGCGCCGGCCCTGCCAGAACTCGATCGTGTCCGGGGCGAGGCGGTACCCGCCCCAGTACGGGGGCAGCGGCACCGCGCGGCCGGCGTAGCGGCGCGCCACCGCCCGCATCGCGGCCTCCAGGACCGTCCGGCCGGCGATGGGCCGGCTCTGGGCGGAGGCCCAGGCCGCCAGCTGGTGGCTCCGGGGCCGGCTGTGAAAATACCGCGCGGACTCGCGGCGCGGAATCCGGGCCACCCGGCCTTCGATGATCACCTGGCGCTCGAGCGTCCACCACGGGAAGAGCAGGGTGGCGCGGGGATTGGCGCGGAGTTCGCGCCCCTTGCGGCTCTCATAGTTCGAATAGAACACGAAGCCGCGCCGGTCCACGCCCTTGAGCAGCACGGTGCGCGCCGCGGGCCGGCCGCCGCGGGCGGCCGTCGCCAGCACCATGGCGTTCGCTTCAGGCACCCGGGCCGCTTGGGCGTCGGCAAACCACCGCTCGAACTGCCGGATGGGATGGCGGGCCAGGCCGGCCTCGTCCAAACCGGCCAACTGGTAGTCCCGGCGTAAGTTGGCTAAGTGCACCATGCGTGGAGGCTTACACTGCCCCGCTCGCCGCGTATGTCAAAAGCTGATCCCGGCGGCGGGCGCGGATTCCGGGTTGTCTTGGCGCCCGCCTCGGGAATCCTCGCCGGTGCACTGTGCCCTTCACCGCCCCCCTGCCTCCCTGGGCCTACCCGCTGCTTTTCGTCACCGGGTTCAGCGCCGGCTTGGTGGACGCGATCGCCGGCGGCGGCGGGATCATCTCGGTGCCGGTTCTGCTCAACTTCGGCCTGCCGCCGCAGCTGGCGCTCGGCACGAACAAATTCCAGTCGTCCTTCGGCAGCGTGTCCGCCTCGTGGCACTACGTGCGCCAGGGTCTGGTCGGCTTGCGCGCCTGCCGGCTGGGTATTCTCCTGACCTTGGCGGGTGCCCTGCTCGGCGCGTGGACCGTCCAGCACGTCGACCCGCGGGTGCTGGGCCGGGTGATTCCCGTGATGCTCGCCGCCATCGTTCTCTATCTTATCTTCCAGCCCCGGCTTGGCCTGGAGGACGGGCCCGCGCGGATGGGCTACCCGGCCTTCTACACCGTCTTCGGGCTGGGGTTGGGTTTCTACGACGGTTTTTTCGGTCCGGGCGTCGGCTCGTTCTGGGCCATCGCCTTCGTGCTGCTGTGCGGCCAGAATCTCACCCGGGCCACCGCGCACACCAAGGTGATGAACGCCACCAGCAACCTGGCCTCGCTCGCCCTCTTCGCCGCCGCCGGGCTGGTGCACCTCGCGGCCGGTCTCGTCATGGCGGCGGGGCAGGTGGCGGGGGCGCGGCTGGGCGCCGGCCTGGTGGTGCGCCGGGGCTCGCGTTTCGTCCGGCCCGCCTTCCTCGTCATGGCCGGGCTCACCATCCTGCGCCTGCTCTGGCTCAACCTCGCCGGCGCGCGCTGACGGCCCGGACTTGTCCTTGTCCCGCCGCCGCGCTTTCCTCCCGGGCATGACTCCGTCGCGCTATCTCGACCGCCACCGCGCCGACCTCGTCGCCCTGCTGCAGCGGCTCGTGCGCGTCCCGACGGTGAATCCGCCCGGCGCCCATTATGGGGACATCACCGCGCTGCTGACCCGCGAACTCGCCGCCGCCGGGCTGCGCGCCCGCCGCCTGCCGGTGCCGGCGCGCGCCGCCGGCCCCAATCCCGAGCTGCGCGGCCATCCGCGCTACAACGTCCTTGGTTTCCTCGACGCCGGCGCCGCCCGGACCATCCATTTCAACGCCCATTTTGACGTCGTGCCGGCGGGCGGCCGCTGGCGGCACGGCAGCCCCTTCACCCCGGCGGTCGAGGGCGGCTGGGTCTACGGCCGCGGCACCGCCGACATGAAGGGCTCGATCGCCAGCCTGCTGCTGGCGCTCCGCGCGCTGCGCGCGACCGGCACGCGCCCCGGCTGCAACGTCGAGGTGTCGTTCACCGCCGACGAGGAGACCGACAGCCGGCTCGGCGCCGGCTGGATCGTCCGGCATGCTCCCCTCCGCGCCGACTACGCCGTCGTCATGGAGGGCGGCGAGGGGCGCGCCATCGGCTGCGGCCACAACGGCGTGGTCTGGCTCGAGGTGACCGTCCACGGCCGCGCGGCGCACGGCTCCACGCCGGAACGCGGTGTCAACGCGCTGGAAAAGATGGCCGCCCTCGTCCGGGCGCTGGAAGACTACAAGGCGCGGCTCGCCCGGCGCTCGTTCCGCACCCCGGCCAGCACGGTGATGCACCCGACGATCAACGTCGGCGGCGTGTTCGCCGCCGCCCCGGGCGGCAAGATCAACACCGTCCCGGCGGGCGCCAGCTTCAGCATCGACCGGCGCGTCCTGGCGGTCGAGACGCTCCCGGCCGCCGAGCGCGAGCTGCGCGCGTTCCTCCGCGCGGCGGCGCGCCGCATCCCCCGCTGCCGGATCTCGATCCGCAAGGTCTCGGAGAGCGAGCCCTGCTTCCGCGCCCCGGTCCATCCGTTCTTCGCCGCGCTGGCGGCCAGCGTGCGCCGCGTGCGCGGCGGCCGTCCGGTGCCCTACGTGTCCACCGGCTTCAACGACATGCATTTCTTCGCCCAGAAACTCGGCGTGCCGACCCTCGGCTACGGGCCGGGCGGCCGGGATTTCCACGCCGTCGACGAACGCGCGTCCCTCGCCACCCTCGTCGAGTGCGCCGAGATTTACGCCGACCTGCTCACCACCTTCGCCGGCTGAGGCTCAGCCGGACCAGCCGCGGCGGATCATCGCCACGGCGATCGCCGCCAGCAGCATCGAAATGATCTTGGAGATGGCGCGCAGCCCGGTCTGGCCGATCAGACGCGCCAGCCACTCGCTGCCCACAAACGCCAGCACGACGATCCCAAGGTTCACCGCCAGCGCCATCAGCGTCGCCGGCATGCCCACCGTCTGTACCAGCAGCAGCAGGGTGGTAATCAGCGCCGGCCCGGCGATCAACGGCATGCCCAGCGGGACGATGCCGAAGTCCTCCGGCATTTTCACCGGGCCGAAATCGGACTGGGTCAGGTCGCGCGCCGCGAGGATGAGCAGGATCAGCCCGCCCGCCACCTGGAAATCCTTCACCGACACGCCGACCGCGGTGAACACGTTCTGGCCGAGGAGGAGGAAGCCGAGCGCAATCACGCCCCCGGTCACGGTCGCCTGCCAGGCGACGCGCCGGCGCGTCGCCGGCGTCGCGCCCTGCCCCAAGGCGAGAAACACGGCCGCCATGCCCACCGGATCGATGGCCACAAACAGGGGGATGAACGCCTGCAGGAACCTGCCCAGGGATTCAGACATGCCCGGATTATGGCGGGCCGGCCGTGGGGCGTCGAGGCCGCGATGGCGGCGGGCGGGCGGGCCGGATCCCGGCCGGCCCGCCGCACGACCGCGTTGAAAACCGGCGCGCCCCGGTTCTGATGGCTCCATGCACCATCGCGTTCTCGGCCGCACCGGCCTGAAGGTCTCCGTCATCGGCATCGGCACCTGGCAGTTCGGCGGCGAATGGGGCCGCGCGTTCACCCAGCCGGACGTCGACGCCATCCTGGGCGCCGCGCACGACGCCGGGATCAACCTTCTCGACACCGCCGAGTGCTACGGCGACCATCTTTCCGAGCGGTTCATCGGCGCGGCGCTGGCCGGCCGCCGCGAGCAGTGGATCGTCGCCACCAAGTTCGGGCACCATTTCCATGGCGCGTTCCGGCGCACCGACCACTTTACCGCCGCGGACGCCGTGGCCCAGCTCGACGCCTCGCTGCGGGCCCTGCGCACCGACCACGTCGACCTGCTGCAGTGCCACTCGGCCAAGGACGAGCAGTTCCGCACCGAGGGTCTGTGGGAGGCGCTGCTCGCTGAAAAGGCCCGGGGCAAGATCCGCCACCTCGGCATCTCGATCAGTCCCAACACCAACGTCTACCAGACGGACCGCGCCTCGCTCGTGGGCGCCGAGACCATCCAGGTCGTCTACAACCGGCTCCAGCGCGAGCCCGAGGCGGTGGTCTTTCCCTCGTGCCGGAAGCAGAACCTCGGTGTCCTCGCCCGCGTCCCGCTCGCCAGCGGCTTCCTCTCCGGCAAATACCGCCCCGGCGCGGAATTTCCGGCCGACGACGTGCGCGAGGCGTGGTTCAAGCAGGACCGCGACGCGAAGCTCGCGGAGGTCCAGCGCCTCGCCGCCACCGAGGTGCCGGCCGGCGTGCCGATGCCGCGCTGGGCGCTCGCATGGTGCCTGCACCATCCCGCCGTCACCGCGGTGATCCCCGGCTGCAAGTCGCCGGAACAGGTGCGCGACAACGCCGCCGCGGCCGAATTGGACATCGGGCAGGCCGGCCACCCGGCGGCGGCGTGAGCGTCGGCGCTCAGTGCATCAGCCGCGAAACCATCGCATAGACGATCAGCGCGAGCAGGACCAGGCCGGTGCCGAAGAAGAGGAACCCGAAGCTCCGGGCGATGCGCTTGCTGCCCTCCCAGTCGTCCTTCACCCGGTAGTCCTCCAGCCGGCCCTCGGCCACCAGCCGGTCGTACCAGCGCTTCCGCTCGTGGAGCAGCTCCGTCTTGGAGATGCGGCCGGAGAAGATCACGGTGTCCATCGGGAACTTCTCGATCCGGAAGTGGGTGTTGAAGAAGTGGAAGGTGAAGATGAAGCCGGCGGCGAGCAGCGCCTCGTCCGAGTGCACCACCAGCGCGATGTTGATCACCCAGCCGGGCAGGAAACGCGTGAAGAACGCGGGAAACCACATCACCAGCCCCGAGAGACCGATGATGGCCACACCCCAGAACACCGCGAAATAGTCGAAGCGCTCCCAGTAAGTCCAGCGGTCGAACTGCGGGCGCGCGCCCTTGCCGAAAAACCACTTTTGGTGCGCGATGAAGTCGCGCCAATCCTGCAGCCCCGGCACCATTGAGTCGGGGCCGAACAGCGCGCCCCACAGCCGGCTCCAGGTGAAGCGGCCCGTCGCCGGGTCGCGCAGGGTGCCGCGGCGCCTCCACAGCGACACCGCCAGCTCGCCGAGGTGGAGGACGAAATAGGTGAAGGTGATGAGCGCGCCGAAATGGTGCAGCGAGCGCGCGACCTCCGCGCCGCCGAGCAGGTTGAAGATCACCTTCGCCCAGCTGGTGTAGTAGAACTTCAGCGGCATGCCGGTGATGACGAGCAGCAGGAAGCTGCTCACCACCAGCAGGTGCAGGAAGCGCTCGAAGGGGGTGAAGCGCGTGAACAGCGCGTCGTCGGTGTGCGCCTGCACCTTGGCCTCGCGGAAGGTCTTCGAGTCGTGCAGATAGAGGTAGACCGAGCGGACGAGCCAGAAGAGCGTGTGCACGCCGAAGAACGCGAACACGCCGACCAGCAGCGCGGTCATGAACAGAAACACCTTGTGCAGGAGCGGATAGTGGACCGCGTCGAGCGGGTTGGCGTGCGGCTGGTAGGCGGTGAACCTCGGCCCGGCGCCGGCATGGCATTGCTGGCAGGTGCCGAGGATGCGCTGGGGCGACAGCCGGGAGCGCGGGTCGCTCACCGGGAACACGTCGTGGTGCCCGTGGCAGTCGTAGCAGGCCGCGACCGCCGGGGCCACGTTGGGCCGGCCGAGCGCCATGGCCTTGCCGTGGTAGGTCTCGTTGTAGTGCTCGAGCCGGTCCTCGTGGCACCGGCCGCACCGCTGGTCGCTCAGGGCCTTGAAGTTGGCGGTGGTCGGGTTGACGATCTGGTGCGCCGTGTGGCAGTCGGTGCACACCGGGCCGCGCTTGTCGCCCTTGGCCAGCAGCTGGCCGTGCACGCTCTGGTTGTAGGTCTGCTCAATGCCGAGATGACACTGACCGCAGGTCTTGGCCACGTTGAGGTGGGCGGTGCGCGAGTCCCGGTCGATCGTGCGCTTGATGTCGTGGACGCCATGGCAGTCGTTGCACGACGGGGCCACCACCAGGCCCATCTGCAGCAGGGCACGGCCGTGGATGCTGTCCAGAAACTGGTCGGCGACGTGCGGGTATTTCAGCCGGTACTCGTCGGTCAACCCCGGGTTGTCGTGGCATTTGCCGCAGGTCTGTGGCAGGTTGAGCTTGAACACCGGGGAATCGAGCTGCTTGACCGGCACGATCTCATGGTTGCCGTGGCAGCTCACGCAGGTGGCCGCCTCCGAGGAGCCCATGGCGTGGCTCACCCCGTGGATGCTGGTGCCGTACAGCTTCACTTCCGCCGCGTGGCACGTCGCGCACTGGGCTGGCGGCAGCTTGGACGGGTGCGGCACCTCGGTGATGCCGGTGTGGCAGTCGACGCAGTTAAGCTTCCCGTGCACCGAATTCCGGAAGAACTCCGGCCGAACGCCGGCGGGCTTCTGCGGCTTTTTGCCCTTCGCCGGCGGCTCGGCCTCGTGACAGTCCAGGCAGTCGCTGTTCGGCACGATCTCGGC
>DATJUU010000143.1:0-3318 GCA_035502155.1 Opitutaceae bacterium | reverse complement strand
CGCGTTGGCACCGCCCATGATGCCGGCGATGACGATCGGCTTGGCCTCGTCGGCGATCACCAGCATGCGCGGGTTGAGGGCGCGCTCCTTGCCGTCGAGCGTCACGAGCTTCTCGCCGCCGCGGGCGCGGCGGATGACGAGGCGCCGCCCGCCAATCTTCTTCGCGTCAAACGCGTGCACCGGCTGGCCGGTCTCGAGCATGACGCAATTGCCCACGTCGACGACGTTGTTGATCGGGCGCAGGCCGACGGCGGTCAGGCGCTCCTGCAGCCACGCGGGGCTCGGGCCGATCTTGACGCCGGTGATAAGGTGCGCGGTGTACAGCGGGCAGTCCTCCCCGGCCTCCACCACCACGTCCGCCAGCAGGTCGCGCCGCTCCGGCGCGCCCGCGGCCAGGCCGGTGAACTTGAGCGGCGGATAGGCGAGGTCGCGCCGGAACCAGGCTGCCAGCTCGCGCGCCACGCCGAGGTGGCTCAGGCCGTCCGGGCGGTTGGGCGTGATCTCGAGGTCGAAGACGACATCGCCGGGTGGCAGCACGTCGTTGATCGGCGCGCCGAGGGCGGGCCGACCGGCGAGGATGAGCAGGCCGGAGTGCTCGCCGCCCAGACCGAGCTCGTCGGGCGAGCACATCATGCCGTCGGAAAGCTGGCCGCGGATCTTCGACTGCTTGATGACGAAGTTGCCAGGCAGCACGGCGCCGGGCAGGGCCACGGGGACGCGGTCGCCCACCTGGTGGTTGGGCGCGCCGCAGACGATCGTCTTTACCCCGCCGGCCGGGCCGACGTCCACCTGGCAGACCGTGAGCTTGTCGGCGTTGGGATGTTTCTCGCGGGTGAGCACCTCGCCCACGACGACATCCTTGAGCGGCGGCAGGCCGAGATGGAGCACCTGCTCGACCTCGAACCCGAGGAAGGTGATCGCGTGGACGATCTCGTCGACCGGGGCGTCGAGCGGGACGTAAGATTTCAGCCAGTGCAGGGAGACTTTCACGGGGTCACGCGAATTGCTTCAGGAACCGCAGGTCGTTCTGGTAAAAATAGCGGATGTCATCGATGCCGTAGAGCATCATGGCGAGGCGCTCGAGGCCCATGCCGAAGGCGTAGCCCGTCCAGACCCCGGGATCGTAGCCCACCGCCTCGAACACCGCGGGGTCGACCATCCCGCAGCCGCCGATCTCAATCCACTCCTTGTGCACCTTGGGCAGGTGCTTCGCGGAGAGGTCGACCTCGAAGCTGGGCTCGGTGTAGCCGAAGTAGTGCGGGCGGAAGCGCGTCTTGGTGTCGGGCCCGAGCAGCGCGGCGAAGATGTAGTCCAGCAGCGCCTTGAGGTCGCGGACCGTCACGTCGCGGTCGACGTAGAGGCACTCGAGCTGGTGGAAGTTGGCGCTGTGGGTGGCGTCGGTGGTGTCGCGGCGGAAGGTGCGGCCGGGCGAGACGATGCGCACCGGCGGCGGATGCTGCAGCATGGTGCGGATCTGCACCGTGGAGGTGTGGGTGCGCAGGAGGTATTTCTCGCCCTCCACCCGGCGCGACACGTTGGCGAAGCGGGTGCCCTCGGGAAAATAGAAGGTGTCGGTCGCCTCGCGGGCGGGATGGTCGACGGGGGTGTTCAGCGCGTCGAAGCAGTAGAACTCGGTCTCGACCTCCGGGCCGTCGGCGACGACGAAGCCGACCTGGTGGAGGATGCGGCACATCTCCTCGCGCACCTGGGTGAGCGGGTGCCAGGTGCCGGGGCCGCCATCGGGTGAGGGCAGCGAGGCGTCGACCGGCGGACCCAGCTGGGCGGAGATCTCGGCGTCCTCGAGCGCGCGCAGGGTCAGGTCGAAGAGGCCCTGGAGCTGGGCCTTGGCCTCGTTGAAGAGCCGGCCGAGGGCGGGGCGCTGGTCCTTGGGCACGGTGCCCATCTGTTTCATCAGGGCCGTGAACGACCCGTTGGGCCCGACCAGGCGGGCCTTGGCGGCCTCGAACTCGGGCCGCGTGCGCAGGGCGGCGAATTCGGTGCGGGCCTGGGCGAGAAGGGCGGAGAGCTGTGCTTGCATGGATCGGGTCACCCCGGGTCACGGGCCGGCGGCCGGGGCCTGACGGAGCGCGGCCGGGAGTGTGGAAACGAAAGGACGGGCCCCGCGAGGAAGCCCGTCCGGCACAAAAATGGGTTGCGGCCCCGAAGGCGAGCCTGCGATGGACCGCGGTGGCGCTTACGCCGGCGTGGCGCCGGGCTTGGCCGGGGCGCGCCGCTTGGCTTCCAGGGCGGCCTTGGCCTGCTGCACGATGGCGTTGAACGCGACCTCGTCGCGCACGGCGATCTCGGCCAGCATCCGGCGGTCGAGCTCGATACCGGCGGCCTTGAGGCCCTCGATGAACCGGTTGTAGCTGAGGCCGGCGTTGCGGCACGCGGCGTTGACGCGCACGATCCACAGGCCGCGCCACTCGCCCTTCTTCTTCTTGCGGTCGCGATAGGCGTACTGCCAGGCATGCTGGACGGCTTCCTTGGCGTACCGGAAGAGCTTGGATTTGTTGCCGAAGTAGCCCTTGGCGTACTTCAGGACTTTCTTGCGGCGCTTGCGCGACGCGGGGGAGTTGGTGACACGAGGCATGTTAGTTTATGGTATGGTGTTGGCCGTCGGCGGGTCGCCTGGGAAATCACCCGCCGGACGAAACCGGATTCAGCGCAGACCGAACGGCAGGGCCCGCAGGAGCGGCTTGGCATGGCCCTCGGCCAGGGCCTTGGCCTGCCCCAGCCGGCGCTTCTGCTTGGGCGACTTCTGGCTGGCGTGGTGGCGCGTGCCCGGCGAGCGGTGCATGAGCTTGCCCCGGGCGGAAATCTTAAAACGCTTCGCCACGGACTTCTTGGTCTTTTGCATGAGAGGACTCCGACGAGCGGAGCGGGTCAGAACAAGCGCCGCCGCCCACGTTGGCAAGGGGAAAGTAAGGCGGCACGCCCGGGTGAAAACGAAGGCAAATCCGCACCGTGCCCGCCACCCTCACGACCGCCCGCGGCGCCGGATTTTCGAGAGCCCGTCCGAGGAAAACGGGGTTGACATCACCCCCGTGTTGTCGAGGGTTTTCCCTTCCGCTCTGGCTTCCTAGCTCAATTGGCAGAGCAGCTGACTCTTAATCAGTAGGTTCGGGGTTCGAGTCCCCGGGGAGCCACCAGCGCCGGCCCGGGAAGACCCGGACGGCCGCGGTCGGAGTGTTGTTTGAATTCCCTTTTCGACAGTCGGTTTCCCACGCCGGCGTAGCTCAATGGCAGAGCACCTGTTTTGTAAACAGGGGGTTGCGGGTTCGAGTCCCATCGCCGGCTCCAGCTGGCGCCCGCGCA
>DATJUU010000142.1:0-8876 GCA_035502155.1 Opitutaceae bacterium | reverse complement strand
CGCGCCATCGCGCGGGCTTTTTGCGACAACCTCTTCTACCTCCAGGGGCGGTTCCCCAAGGTGGCGTCGCCGCACGACCGCTTCATGGCGCTGGCCTACACCGTGCGCGAACGGACGCTGCAGCGCTGGATCCGCACCGCGGAGACCTACTACGAACGCCGCAGCCGCACCGTCTGCTACCTGTCGGCGGAGTTCCTCATGGGCCCGCAGCTGGGCAAGAACATCATCAACCTCGGCATCTACGACGCGGTCGCCGAGGCGATGCGCAGCCTGGGGCTGAACCTCGAGGACATCCTCGAGCAGGAGGAGGAGCCCGGCCTTGGCAACGGCGGCCTCGGGCGCCTGGCCGCCTGCTACGTCGACAGCATGGCCTCGCTGGAGATTCCCTCCATCGCCTACGGCATCCGCTACGAGTTCGGGATCTTCGACCAGGCGATCCGCGACGGCTGGCAGGTCGAGATGACCGACCAGTGGCTGCGCCTGGGCAACCCGTGGGAGCTGCCGCGCCCCCAGCTCACGTTCGACGTCAAGTTCGGCGGCCACACCGAGGCGGGCACGGAGAACGGCGCCTACCGGGTGCGCTGGGTGCCCCACCACGTCGTGCGCGGCATGGCCTACGACACGCCGGTGGTCGGCTACCACGTCAACACCGCCAACTTCCTGCGCCTCTGGCGCGCCGTCGCCACCGAGTCGTTCGACTTCCGGGCGTTCAACACCGGCGATTACTACGGCGCGGTGATGGAGAAGATCGTCTCCGAGAACATCACCAAGGTGCTCTACCCGAACGACGACCTGCCCCAGGGCAAGCAGCTCCGCCTGCAGCAGCAGTACTTCTTCGCCTCCTGCTCGCTCCAGGACATGATCCGCGTCCACCTGCAGACGGCGAAGGGTCTGGAGGATTTCCACCGCAAGTACTCGGTGCAGCTCAACGACACCCACCCGGCCATCGCCGTGGCCGAGCTGATGCGGCTGCTGGTCGACGAGCACCAGCTCGGCTGGGACCAGGCGTGGGAGGTCACCCAGGGCACCTTCGGCTACACCAACCACACCCTGCTGCCCGAGGCGCTGGAGCGCTGGCCGATCCCGCTGTTCGGCGCCCTGCTCCCGCGCCACCTCGAGATCATCTACGAGATCAACCACCGGTTCCTCGACGAGGTGCGCCTGCGCTATCCGGGCGACGACGACCGCATCCGGCGGCTGTCGCTCATCGACGAGACCGGCGTGCGCTACGTCCGCATGGCCCATCTCGCCACCGTCGGCAGCAAGGCGGTCAACGGCGTGGCCAAGCTGCACAGCCAGCTGCTGCGCGAGGGCGTGCTGCGCGATTTCTACGAGCTGACGCCGGAGAAGTTCACCAATGTCACTAACGGCGTCACCCCGCGGCGCTTCATCCTCCTGAACAACCCGCGCCTTTCCAGCCTCATCACCGCGCGCCTCGGCGACGGCTGGGTGCGCGACCTCGACCGGTTGCAGCGGCTCGCGCCGCTGGCCGGGGACGCCGCGTTCCGGAAGGAGTGGCGCGCCGCCAAGCGCCACAACAAGGCCGCGCTCGCCGCCCTCCTCCGGGAGCGGACCGGCGTCGAGGTCGACCCCGACTCGCTCTTCGACATCCAGGTCAAGCGGCTGCACGAATACAAGCGCCAGCACCTGAACGTGCTCCACGTCGCCACGCTCTACAACCGGCTGCGCCGCGAGCCGGGCGCCGACGTGCCGCCGCGCACGGTCATCTTCGGCGGCAAGGCCGCGCCCGGCTACTACCTGGCCAAGCTGATCATCAAGCTCATCCACGCGGTGGCCGCGAAGGTGAACACCGACCCCGCGGTCGCCGGCCGCCTGCGGGTGGCGTTCCTGCCGGACTTCAACGTCCAGAACGCGCAGCGCGTCTACCCCGGCGCCGACCTGTCGGAGCAGATCTCCACCGCCGGCATGGAGGCATCCGGCACCGGCAACATGAAGTTCGCCCTCAACGGCGCCATCACCATCGGCACGCTCGACGGCGCCAACATCGAGATCCGCGACGAGGTGGGCGGCGAGAACTTCTTCCTTTTCGGCCTGACCGCCGCCGAGGTGCAGAAGCTCAGGGCCCGCGGCTACCGGCCGCGCGACTACTACGAGGCCGACCCGCGCCTCCGCGAGGTCATCGACCAGATCGCGTCGGGCTTCTATTCCCCCGACCAGCCCGATCTTTTCCAGCCGCTGGTCAACAACCTGCTCGGCGTCGACCCGTACCTGCTGCTGGCCGACTATGCCGCCTACATCGAGTGCCAGGAGAAGGTCGGCCGGGCCTACCGCGACCCCGAGGCCTGGACCCGCATGTCAATCTTCAACACCGCGCGCTCGGGCTACTTCTCCTCGGACCGTGCGATCCGCGACTATTGCGACCGGATCTGGCACGCCAAGGCGGAGCCGATCACGCTCGATGGCAATCCGGCGGATCCGTCGGTGAGCGAGTTCCGGTAGCCGCCGGCGACAACCGCCCGCCCCTCCCGCCTCCCCATGCCGGCCAATCCCATCAGCGTCATCACCCCCGTCGACCTGGCGATCGGGCGCACCCGGGAGATGCTCTTCCGCCCGTTCGACGCCGCGAAGTGGTTCACGATCGGCTTCTGCGCCTGGCTCGCCGGCCTCGGGCGCGGCGGATTCAACTTCAACTACAACTTCGGCCAGCACCAGGCGAACTGGGAGCAGTTCCGCCAGGCGCTGGGGCACATCCACGATTACGTGCTGGACCACCTCTACTGGATCGTGCCGGCGGTCATCGCGCTGGTCCTCCTGGGCTTGGCCGCCGCGATTGTGTTCACCTGGCTGCGCAGCCGCGGCGCGTTCATGTTCCTGCACTGCGTCGTTCGCAACCGCGCGGAAATCGTCGAGCCCTGGAAGCAGTTCCGCGCCGAGGCCAACAGTCTGTTCGTCTTCCGGCTGGTGGTCTGGCTGGTCTGGCTGGCCGTGTTTCTCCCCCTGCTGGCCGCGGCGGGCTACCGGCTGTACGTCATGTTCCGGCGGGAGGCCTGGGATTCCGCCGCCACCTGGAACCTGGTGGGCCTGGGGTTGGTGTTTCTGGGGGCCGCGCTCCTCTTCGGCGTCATCCACAAGCTGACGAATGATTTCGTCGTTCCGGTCATGGCGCTGCGCCGGAGCACCTGCCTGGCGGGCTGGGCCGAATTCGGCCGCCTGCTGGCGGCGCATCCGCTGCGGTTCCTCCTCTACCTGCTCTTCCAGATCGTCATCGGTCTGGCGATCGTGCTGATCGTCGTGCTGGGCGTCCTGCTCACCTGCTGCCTCGCCGGCTGCATCCTCGTGCTCCCCTATCTCGGCACCGTGCTGCTGCTGCCGGTCCTGGTCTTCAGCCGCGCCTACTCGCTTCATTACCTGGCGCAATACGGCCCGCCGTTCGACGCCTTTGCGGTCGCGGCCCCACCCGCGCTCCCGGCGCCGGAGATTGTCGCCCCGCCGGTGCTGTGAGCCCGCCGCCAAAGCGCGGCCAAACGCTCCTTGTCATCCATTCGATGACATCGGCCGGGAGCCAGTTTGTCATTTATTGGATGACAAGCCGGCCCTTGGCGCGCCTCACGCCCGCGGATGGGCCTGCTCGTAGATCTTCTTCAGGTGGGCGATGCTGACGTGCGTGTAGATCTGGGTCGTGGCCAGATTGACGTGGCCGAGCAGCTCCTGCACCAGCCGCAGGTCGGCGCCGGCGTTGAGCAGGTGCGTGGCGTAGGAGTGGCGGAGCTTGTGCGGCGTCAGGTCGCGCGGCAGGTCGGCCAGGGCCAGGTACTTCTTCAGCCGCAGCTGCACCTGCCGCACGGGCAGGCGCTCGTGCCGGGCGTTCACCACCACCGGATCGCCCGGCCCGGTGGCGCGCGCATATTCATTCCGCCATTTCACCAGCACGGCCGTCGCCACCCGGCCGAGCGGGCAGAGGCGCTCCTTGTTGCCCTTGCCCAGCACCCGGGCGCAGCCGCGCTCGAAATCGACCTGCCCGTAGTTCAACCCGACCAGCTCGCTCACCCGCAGTCCGCCGCCGTAGAGCAGCTCCATGATCAGGCGGTCGCGCCAGGCGGTGAACGGGTCGAGGGACTCGTTCTCCAGCAGGCGCTGGGGCCCGGCGAGCAGGTCGACCATCTGCCGCTCGGTCAGAAATTGCGGCAGCGGGCGGTCGAGTCGTGGCAGCGGCACGCCGGTGAAGGGATTGCGCTTCAGGCGGCCGCGCCGCAGCCAGAACTTGTAGAAAGCGCGCAGCCCCGAGGCGTGGTTGTGCAGCGTCCGGCGGCTGAACCGGCGCTGGCCCTCGATGATGAAATCGCGGACTTCCCGCGGCCCGAGGCGGTCGAGTCCGCGCGCGCCCAAGCCGCTGCGCGCCAGCCAGCGCCAGAAATCCTCCACCGCCTGCCGGTAGTTGCGCACCGTGTAACGCGAATAGCGGCGCTCCTTCTCGAGATGGGCGAGGAAGGGCTCGAGCCAATGCTTGACCACCGCGGCGGGCAGCGGCTCCGGGACCTGGGGCGGCGCAGCGTCCATGACGAAAGTCCAGTCTGAAGGCATAAGCGGGGAAGCCAAGAGCCGAGATCAAAGCGGCGGCACGTTCCCCCGGCCGACCGCCGACGCCCCGGTTTCCTCATGGCTTCCTGGCTTCTGAATCAAGACCGGTCCGGTATTGGCGTTGAAGTGGCCCATGGGGTTGATGGCGACCTCGGGTCCGGGGATGGTCCACACCAGGACCTCTTTTCATTCAGAAGCCAGGAAACCAGGAAGATTTTCTTCCTCGCTTCGCTGTTTCTGAACTGCCCGATCGATTGTCAGCGTTTGCGCTTCCGCCGGCCATGCCGGACCCGCACCCGCTGCTCGACGGCGCCGACGATGCGCTCCGTCTCCAGCCGGAGCGCGCCCTCCGGATCGAGGTCCCGCGCGCGCGCAGCTGCGGCCAGCTCGAACAGGCGCCGGCCCAGCTCGGCGTCGGTCAGCCTGGCGGCCAGCCGGCGGACCCGCGCGCCGTCCACCAGGCCCGCGGCCGGCAGGCGCTTCTTGCCGATCTGCTTCCACACCGCCTCGGCGAACATCAGCGCCGGCAGCCGCGGCGGGAGGGACTTGAAAGTGGCGGCTTCGGCACGCCCGGCCGCGCGTTTCTCCTGCTTCTTGATCGCGTCCCACTGCACCAGCACCTCGGCCGAGGTGCGCAGCCGCTTCGGCCCGAAGACGTGCGGATGGCGCCGCACGAGCTTCTCGTTGATCTCGCGCGCCACGTCGTCGAAGTCGAATTCGCCCCGCTCGGCCGCGAGCTGGGCGTGGAAGACGATCTGCACCAGCACGTCGCCGAGCTCCTCGCGCATGTGCGGCAGGTCGAGCCGGTCGATCGCGTCGAGCAGCTCGCTGCATTCGTCGATCAGGCAGCGGGCGAGCGACTGGTGGGTCTGCTCGCGGTCCCACGGGCAGCCGTCGGGCGCGCGCAGCCGGGCCACCGTGCGGCGCAGGTCGTCAAGGGCACTCATGTTTCCTCATGGCCGCAAATCGGCGGCGGTTTGGCAAACGATAAAGCCTTGCGCCGGGCGCGCCTCTTTGCGGCTATCCAGACGTCGCATGGACAAGCTCGCCGAGATCCTGGCCCACAAGCGCCGCGAGATCGCGCCCCGCCTCCGGACCGTCACCCCGGACGAGCTGGCCCGCGCCGGCGCCGCCGCCCCGCGGCCGCCCTCGTTCGCCGCCGCCCTGCGGCGCCCCGGAGGAGAACTGGCGGTCATCGCCGAGATCAAGCGGCGGTCGCCCTCGGCGGGCACGATCAAGGCGGGGGCGGACGCCGCGGCCCAGGCCCGCGCCTACCTCGCCGCCGGCGCCGACGCCCTCTCCGTCCTGACCGACGCGAAATACTTCGGCGGCTCGCTGGACGACCTCACCGGCGTGGTCGCGGCCGTCGCCGGCCCGCCGGCCACGCCGTGCCTGCGCAAGGACTTCATGGTGCATCCGCTCCAGGTCCTGGAGGCGCGCACCGCCGGCGCCAGCGCCATCCTGCTCATCGTGCGCGCGCTGACCGACGCCGAGCTCGCCACGCTCGCCGCCGCCGCCGCCGCCGCCGGCCTGGACGCCCTCTTCGAGGTGCACGACGAGGCGGAGGTCGACCGCGCCCTCCGCCGGGGCGCGCGGATCATCGGCGTCAACAACCGCGACCTCACCCGCTTCCAGACCAACCTCGCCCTCAGCGAGCGGCTCCTCCCGCGGCTGCCCCGCGACGTCACCGCCGTGAGCGAAAGCGGCATCTTCACCGGCGCCGACGCCGCCCGGGTGCGCGCCGCCGGCGCCCACGCCGTGCTCGTCGGCGAGGCGCTGATGAAGGCGCCCGATCCCGGATTGCTGATTTCAGAGTTTCGTCACCACGGATTACACGGATGAACACAGATATTTCGCCTGTTCATCCGTGCCCATCCGTGAAATCCGTGGTTCCCGGCGCATGCCCCTGACTCCGACCGAAACGCGCGCGCTGCTGGCCCGCCTCGGCCACGTGCCGAAACGGTACCTCGGGCAGAATTTCCTCGTCGACGGCAACATCGTCCGCAAGTCGCTCGCCCTCGCGGCGGTGCGGCCGGGCGACGCCGTGGTCGAGATCGGCCCCGGCCTCGGCACCCTGACCGCGGCGCTCCTCGAGGCGGGCGCGGAGGTGTGGGCGGTGGAGAAGGACCCCGTGCTGCACGCCCATCTGGCCGCGACGCTGGTGGCGGCCTTTCCCGAGCGGCTGCATCTGCTGGCGGCCGATGCCGTGGCGCATCCGCTCGCCGACCTGCCGCCGGGCCGCGCGGGCGCGTTCAAGATCGTCGCCAACCTGCCCTACGCGATCTCCACGCCGTGGATGGACGCCGTCCTCTCCGGCCCGCTGCCCGGCCGGCTCGTGCTCATGCTGCAGCGCGAGGCCGCGGAGCGCTACACCGCGCGCGCGGGCACGAAGGATTTCGGGGCGATCTCGATCTTCCTCCAGGCCGCCTACACCCTGGCGCCCGGCCATCGCGTGCCCGCCGGCTGCTTCCACCCGCGGCCGGATGTCGACTCCTGCCTCCTGCACCTCGAGCGCCGGCCCGCGCCCTACCGCTTCAGCCCGCCGGCCAAGGCGCTGATCCGCGCCCTGTTTCAGCAACGCCGCAAGCAGATCGGGTCCCTGCTCCGGGCCCGCGCGCCCGCGGCCGCCGCCGCCTGGCTGCCGGTGCTCGGCGCGGCCGGGCTCGGGCCGCAGGCACGTCCCGAGCAGATCCCGGTGGCACTTTGGCGGGAATTGCGAGTCGCATGAGGAAAGCGCCCCCCGCCTAGGAGCTTGAAATCAACCGCTTCCATCTTTCAATCCATCCGGCAGATGAAATTCCCCGCGCGCGCCCTTCTCGTCCTCAGCCTCGTCGGTCTGCCCCTGGCCGCGCAGACCACGACCACCGCGACGGAGGACCAGACGGACACGTCGGCAGCGCCGCCCCAGCTCTACGGCCAGCTCACGGGCGACCTCTACACCGCGCCGTCCGGGACCTACCAGATCCCCGTCCCGGTCCTGCCGCAGCTGGGCGGCACGGTCAGCGATACCGCCAACACGGTGACGTTCGACGACGACTTCACGACCCACATCAGCATCTTCGCCTTCCCGCTCTCCCGGGAGCTGAAGTGGGAGTATGACACCCGCGGGACGAAGGACTTTCTCGCCTGGTTCTTCACCAACATCGTCATGGCGGATTTCGCCAAGCGCTTCCCCGGCGCGTCGATGGAGGACAACGGCCTGTTCCTCCCCAAGTACCAGGACGGCTCGCTGCTCGTCTACATGCTCCTGCCCGGCGGCTCCTATTTCGCCAACCAGGCCATGATCCTCCCGCCGCCCAAGCCGCTGGTGGCCAAGCGGGGCAACATCCTCTTCGTGAAATACGGCATGATCTTCGTGGTGAGCACGGAGCTGACCGAGCGCGTGACGGAGCACCTGATCTTCAACAAGACCCCCGCCGAGGAGGATCAAATCCTGCGGCAGCGGCTGACCGCCATCGTCGACAAGATGCGGTTCATCAAGCCGGCCACGGAGGCGAAGGATTGAGCGGACCGGGCGCAGGGGCCGCGACGCCCGGCGCCCGCCGGGCCGGGCGGACGCTTCGGCGCCCCGCGCTGGCCGCCGCGGGCGCGGCCGCCTGCCTCCTGCTCGGCGGCTGCATCTATCTGCGCCTGCTCGAGCTCAAGCACCAGCTCGCCGACTTCGACCGCTATTTCGCCACCGACGCCCGCGACGGCCTCAAGATCACCTGCCGCGAGCCGGTGCTGCTCGACGAGGACATGGCGTTCTTCCACCTCGTCCCGGAGTCCAGGCGGCGCGCCGGGGTCGCCGAGCGGTGGCATTTCCGGTGGGTGAAGGTCAATGCCACCCCGGGCGAGGAGCCGGCGACTTTCGAGATGACCGCGGATTTCGTCTACGTGAACCACAAGCTCACCAGCGTGCTGCTGCCGGAGCGGTTCTTCGCCTTCATGCCGAAGCCGTTCTTCCTGGCGATGGTGAAGGCCTTCGGCCACGCGAACGTCGACGAAGCGAAACGGACCGCAAGCGCCAACGTGCACGTCGACCTTGGTCCCGACGAGCTGCCCCGGCGGCTCACCCGGGCCAACCTGACCGCCATGCTCGGCGCGCCCCTGGAGACGCGCGAGACGCCGGCCGGCCACCTGTGGCAGTACCGCTATCGCGCCGCGTCCCGCGACCAGCATTCCGGGTGGATCGACGTGACCTTCACGCTCAACCCGGCCTCCGGCGCCGTGCGCCACATCCACGGCGTGGTCTTCAACGGCCGGATCGATCTCGATTTTCCGGACCCAGGCGCGCAACCTGCCCCGGCGACTCCCGCCGCCCATGACGCCCGACCCTGAAGCCGCCTTCCGCGTCC
>DATJUU010000141.1:0-2972 GCA_035502155.1 Opitutaceae bacterium | reverse complement strand
GGCCTGGGCCGCGGGCGCGACGGTGAGGAGCAGGGCGGCGACGAGGAGGGCGGGGCGCATGGCGATCCGGGGTTGAGCTGGGGGCGACTGACCGGGGACAGAAGAGCGAGACGCCGCTGGCGGCCGGGCAGTTTCGCCGGGTGGCCGGATTTGCGTGGCCGCACATCGTGGCCGGGCGCCTAATTACGGCGATGAGTGCTCCCGACCCGCCGGCCGACGCGCAGGCTGGGCGCCTGCCCGGGGATCTCGCCGAGGCGGGCGTCTACGCCACGGCGGCGGCGGGATTTGACCACGGACTGGTCGTGCTCGCGATGGGACTTCCGTTCTGGCTCGTCCCGTCGGAGGCGGGCTTTCGCCTCCTGGTGGAGCCGGCGGAGCTCGTGGCGGTGGATGAGCAACTCGGATGCTTCGACCGCGAGAGCCGGGATTGGCCGCCCCGGCCCGTGGCCGACGCAGCGCCCGCCCGGCGTCTGGAGCTCGTCACGCCGCTGTGGTGGGCGCTCGCGGTGCTGGCGGTGTATGGAGTCCAGGGCGCATGGCCGGGGCGGGGGGAGGCCGCGGGCGCCCTCGATGCCCGCGCCGTGTTCGACGGGGGCGAATGGTGGCGGGTGGGCACGGCGTTGTTTCTCCATGCCGATCTCGGGCACCTGCTCTCGAACCTGATCAGCGGGGTGTTCGTTTTTGCCGCGGTGGTCACGACCCTCGGCCGCGGGCGCGGATGGCTGCTGCTCGCCGGCGCCGCGCTCGCCGGCAACCTGGCCGTGGCGGCCCTGCATTACCCCGGGGCCTACCGCTCGCTCGGCGCGTCGACGGCGATCTTTGCCGGCCTCGGCCTGCTGACCGGCCGTGCGATCCGCGGGGTGCGGCGGCCTGGCCGCCCCCATCCGTGGCGCGCGGTCTTCGCCCCGCTCGCGGCCGGCGTCACCCTGCTGGCGCTGTTCGGCGCCGGCGGGCGGGAGACCGATGTCGGGGCGCACCTCGCGGGCTTCGCGGCCGGCCTCGTCCTGGGCTTCGCCGCCGGCCGGTCGCAGTTGAAGGCGACGGCCGCGGCCTGAGGGGCGACGGACGCCGTTACTTGCCGGCGGGCTCGGTCACGCGCTTCGCGTTCCATTCGATCGCGCGCGCGTCCGGGCCCGGCACCTCGATCGTGCCCTTGATGGTGTCGCCGCTGATCGTGCCCTGATACTTGAGGGTGAATTTGTTGCCGCCGAGGTCGCGCACGACCTCGAAGGCGATCGCGTCGTCCTTCACCGTCGCGTTGGAGATGGTGGCGTCGCCGAAGCTGTTGCTGTAGGTCCCGGTGAGCGCGCCGTCCTTGAGGGTGAGCTTGAGCGTGGTCTCGACGTCGCCGTTGGGCGTGTTCACGGTCCATTTCCAGGTGCCGGAGGGGTCGGCGGCGAAGGCGCTGGCGGCGAGGAGACCGGCGGCGAGCAGGGCGGTGGCGAGGCGGGCGAATTTCATGGGCAGGGTCGGGGTTATGGCGAGACACACTGCGCAGGCCCGGGCGGATTTCAAGGCGGGGCGGCGGACGCCGGCGCGCTTGCCAGCGCGGCGTTCCGCGCCATGGGTACTGCGGTGCCCATCCGCGAGGTCCTGTTTCTCTGCACCGGCAACTATTACCGGAGCCGCTACGCCGAGGCCCTGTTCAACCAGGAGGCCGCGCAGCGGGGCCTGGCTTGGCGGGCCTTCTCGCGCGGGCTGGCGATCCACCTGGCCCCGCCGACCGGGCTGTCGCCGCACACCACCCGCCGACTGCGCGAGCGGGCCATTCCGGTGGCGCAAACCGGGCCCGACCCGGTGCAGGTGGGCGAGGCGGACTTGCGGCGCGCCGCGCGGGTCGTGGCCCTGAAGGGCACCGAGCACCGGCCGCTGCTCGCCGCGCTGCACCCGGACTGGGTCGACCGGGTCGAGTACTGGGAGATCAACGATCTCGACGGCTCGGCCCCGGAGGTCGCGCTGGCCGCGATCGAGGCGCACGTCGGTGCGCTGCTGGCGGCGCTGGAACGGCCGGCGACCGCGGACCGCGCGGGCTAGCGGCCGCGGACGTGCGGCATGCTCCGCCGGGGCGCGTGCTGCTGAAACGAGCCGGACTTGAGCAGGTGTCCGATTTCGCGGTTGCGCTTCTGCTCGGCCTCGCGCGCCTGCCGCAACTTCTGGCTGTCGGCGGCAGCGGGAGTCTCGGGCGGTTTGGGAGGATTCGGGGTTTCCATGGGGATCTTTCGCGACGTTGAGCTTTGACTCCGGCCATTAAACGCCGGTTCCGCCCATTGTTCACGCTCAAACCGGCGTTCCCCTGCGCGCGTCGTTCGCCGGTTGCATGTCGCGGCGGGAGGCGTAAGGTCTCGGGCCCGGAGACACCGACCATGAGCGAAATGACCCGCCGCGGCTTTCTGGGCCAGGTGGCCGGGGCCGCCGCCGCCGCGGCGCTGCCGGGCGTGCTGCGGGGTCAGGGGGCCGCGCCGGCGCCCCGCCGGCCCAACGTGCTGTTCTTCATGTCCGACGACATGCGCGTGGAGCTCGGCTGCTACGGCAGCAGGTTCGGCGCGCTGACGCCCAACCTCGACGCCCTGGCGCGGGCCGGCGTGCGGTTCGACCGCAACTACTGCCAGTTCCCGCTCTGCAACCCCTCGCGGGCCTCGCTCTTGACCGGCCGCAACCCGACGAGCACCGGCGTGCTCGGCAACCGCACGGATTTCCGCGCGAAGCATCCCGACTGGACCAGCCTGCCGCAGCTCTTCCGCGAAAACGGCTACGTATCGCTCCGCATCGGCAAAATCTATCATGGCGGGATCGACGACCCGAAGGCGTGGACGATCGGCGGCGGCGTGCGCGAGGGGGACGGGGGCGCGGGCGGCCACACGCTCGAAATCCCGCGGGCGGAGGTCGGCGGCCGGCCGGACTACGATCCGCCGCCGCTGGAGCTGGACGTGCGCCAGGAGCCGCACTCCGACCGTATTGTCGTGCTCGACGGC
>DATJUU010000140.1:0-2863 GCA_035502155.1 Opitutaceae bacterium | reverse complement strand
TCCGTTCATCGGCACCGCCGAGGGCGGCAACACCTTCCCCGGCGCCGCCGTGCCCTTCGGCATGGTGGCGTGGGGACCGGACACCCGCCCGGACGGCTGGTACCATTACGAGGACAAGACCATCCGCGGCTTCAGCCTCACCCACATCAGCGGCGCCGGCTGCCCGATCTACGCCGACGTGCCCATTCTCCCGTGGACCGGCGAGCTGAAGGCCCCGGGCTCCGCGCCGGGCTACGCCCTGGCGTTCGCCCACGACCACGAGCAGGCGCAGCCGGGCTTTTATGCGGTGGACTTCGCCAACGGCGTGCGGGCGGAGCTGACGGTGACGGACCGCGCCGGCATCGGCCGGTTCACGTTCCCGGCCGGCGCGCCGCGCCACCTGCTGCTCAAGGTCAGCGACAGCGCGACGGTCGACGACCCCAAGCGCAAGGACGACACCAGCACGGTCGCGATCCTCGCCCCGGATACCGTGGTGGGCTCGGTCCACAGCGGCGGCTTCTGCGGCCAGGACAACCGCTACGTCCTCTATTTCGCCGTGACCTTCGCGCAGCCGTTCGCCGCCGCGGGCACGTGGACCGACGCCCTGCACCCCGGCGCCGCGGCCGCGTCCGGCCACAAGGCGGGCGCCTACGTCACCTTCGCGCCCGGCGCGGGGCCGGTCCTGGCCAAGGTCGGCGTCTCGTTCGTCAGCATCCCCAACGCGCTGGCCAACCTCCAGGCCGGGATCCCCGGCTGGGATTTCGACGCGGTCCGCGCCGCCGCCCGCGCCCGCTGGACCGACCTGCTCGAGCGCGTCCGGGTCGAGGGCGGCACGCCGGCGCAGCGCACGATCTTCTACACCGGCCTCTACCACATGCTGCTCGCGCCGAATCTGTTCAGCGACTGCAACGGCGATTACCCCGGCTTCGACGGCCAGGTGCACCCGCTCGGGGAGGGGGAGGCGCAGTACGCGAACTTCTCCGACTGGGACACCTACCGCAACGTGGTGCAGCTGCACGCCCTGCTCCTGCCGGAGCAGACGAGCCAGATGATGGAGTCGCTGGTCCGCGACGCCCAGCAGAGCGGCTGGCTGCCGCGGTGGCCGGTGGCGAACGATGTGAGCTACGTGATGGGCGGCGACTCGCCGGCGATCCTCATCGCCGAGGCCCACGCCTTCGGCGCGCGCGCCTTCGCGGAGCGCACCGCGCTGGAGTACATGATCAAGGCCGCGACCCAGCCGGGCACGGGGCCGCACGGGCAGGCGGAGCGCCCGGGGCTGGCCGACTACCTCGCCAGGGGCTACATCCCGGTCGGCAACGGCAACGAAACCGGCGCCTCGGTGACGGTCGAGTACGCCAACGCGGATTTCGCGGTCTCGCGCCTCGCCGCCGCGCTCGGCGACGAGGCGGACGCCGCGAAGCTCCTGCGCTCCGCGCAGAGCTGGCGCCACCTGCTCGATCCCGAGACCGGATTCATCCGGCCGCGCACGACCGACGGAAAGTTTCTCGCCGGGTTCGACCCCGACCACCTGCTGCCGCGCCACCAGAACTGGGACCAGGATGACCAGATGGGTTTCGAGGAGGGCTCGGCGTGGCAGTACACGTGGATGATCCCGTTCAACTACGGCGGGCTGATCACGGCGCTCGGCGGCGATGAGAAGGTCCTGCCCAAGCTCGACCGGTTCTTCGAAAAGCTCAGCGGCTGGGCCGTGCCGACCTACACCGTGACCAACGAGCCGGACTTCTGCGCGCCGTACGCGTACGTCTGGACCGGCCGGCCGTGGCAGACCCAGGCCGTGATCGACCGCGTGCGCCGCGAGACCTTCTCCACGCAGCCCAACGGGCTGCCGGGCAATGACGATCTCGGCGCTACCTCCGGCGTCTACGTGTGGAACGCCCTCGGCCTTTATCCGGTGATCCCGGGCGTCGGCGGGCTGGTCCTGGGCACGCCGCAGTTCCCCCGGGCCATCCTCCGGTTCGGCGACGGCCGCACGCTGACGATCGTCGCCCACGGCGAGGGCATCTACGTCCAGTCGGTGACGCTCAACGGCCGCGACCGCGACACCGCCTGGCTGCCGCTCGACGCGCTCATCGCCGGCGACAACCGGCTGGAGTTCTTCCTCGGCCCGCAGCCGAACGCCTCGTGGGCGGCCCGGCGGGCCGACTTCCCGCCGTCGTTCGACGCGCCGCCGTAACCGGCCGCGGGCGGGCGGCGTCGGTCTGGCGAGGCGCAATTCCCATGAGACGGGTTTCCTCCTTCCGTTTTCGGCTCACCCTGCTGGCGGCGCTGGCCCTGCCGCCCGCGGCCCGGGCCTCGTGGCTGAGCCGGCTGTTGGACTTCGGGAAACTTTATGAAGACGTGGTGGCGGAACAGGCCGACCCGGCCACGGCGCCGGCGCCGCCGACGGCGCTGACCCCGACCTATTATCTCGAGCACGCGAGCGGCTTCGTGGAGATCGGCATGGATCCGGTCGCCGGCGACACGCCGCCGCCGCCGCCGGTCGTGCTCGACGAGGTCCACCAGGCCCTGACGGCCCAGCACTACCTGCCGGCGGCACCCGGGCACGGCGCCTCCCTGGTGCTGATCTACAGCTGGGGGGTCATGCGCGAGCAGGACTTTCCGGGACGCGAGCTCGCCGGCCAGCGCGCCCGCCTCATGCTGGTCGCCCCGAAAAAGCAGGCCGCCGACGTGTTTCAGGAGGTGTTGGACCGAAGCGACCCCTGGACGTTTCAATTTCCGATCATCAACCCGGTGACGAACCGGTTGCTGAGCATGACGAGCGACGACCGCTATTTCGTCATCATCTCGGCTTACGATTGCGCCTCCGTCGCCCGCAACCATCCCCGGTTGGTCTGGCGGGTACGCATGAGCACGTGGGCCAACG
>DATJUU010000139.1:0-21698 GCA_035502155.1 Opitutaceae bacterium | reverse complement strand
TCGCCGGGTTCTACGCCGCCAACTCCTGGGGCAACCTGCGCGGCCAGAAGCGCCTCACCACCCCGCTGCTCAACCTCACGTTCGTCACCGACTCCGGCTTCCTGCTCACCCAGCGCGACGAGGCCGACCGCGCCCTGCCGGCGAGCCTGCGCCTCACCGGCTTCGACCGGATCGACTACCAGGAGATCGCCGACACGGTGCATGACGCCTTCGTGGCCGCCCTGCAGGCCCAGGGCTTCGAGGTCATGCCCTATGATCCCCTCGCCGTGGACCCGGGCTTTCAGGAACTGGCCCACCATGCCCAGCGGACCGGCCGGGACGAGCCCCCGCCGGCGGTCTACGAGGCGACGGCCGGCCTCTCCGGCGCCCGCCGCACGGTGACGTACGTCGGGCACCGCTGCCCGTGGATCCCGTCCTTCATGCTCGACAACTACCTGCCGGCGACGCGCCTGACGCAGTCCCTGGGCGCCACCCTGCCGATCGTCTCCTTCCTGGTCGAATTCACCGCCTACTCGGCCGACCGCACCTCGACCTACGACTGGAAGGCGTTCATGCCGGCGCCGCCGGGCCCCGGCGTGCCCCTGCTGCGGGCGCGGCCCGAGGTCTACGTCTCGGCCGGCACGGCGGCCTTCCTGACGCCGAACGGCCAGACCGCGACGCTGACGCTCACCACGCCGATCGGGACGGAACGCGCCTTCGTGGCAAGCCTCGCCGCCGTGCGCGGCCGCAGCAAGGAGGAGCGCCACGGCGGCGCCTACGAGGTGCGCATCGACGCGGCCGCCTACCGCGAGGCGGTCATCGACGTGCTCAAGCCGCAGGTCGAGGCCATCGCCCGCCGGCTGGCCGCGGCCACACCCACCCCATGACCCGGCGGGCCCAAGCGCCTCCGCGCCAACAGGCAACCTTTTGCGAAAATACCCGTCTAACGACGTGATGAGTTTCTCCCGGCATCGTCACGTCGTCTGGCTGACCCTGGCTCTCGCGCTCGGGGCGGGCGCCGGCGCGGCACCCGATGCCACGGACACGACCGGCCAGCCGGCGGGGCCGGCCGGCAACGCGACGACGGTGACGGCGCCCCAGCCCGTGGCGCCGCCGGCATTGGCCGCGCCGCCGGCGCCCGCCGCACCCGCACCCAAACCGTCGGCAACCGTGACGCCGAAACCCCGGCCCCGGTTGTCGAACGACGTCAAATCCGAACTCGCCGGCCAGCTGCCGGACTGGGTCAAGCCGCCGCCGCCCCCGCCCGAGGCGCCGCCGCCCCCGCCGCTGGCGGAGGGCGAAGAGGTGGTCCAGATGCCGGCGGTGATGGTCTTCGCCGACAAGCTCCCGCGCATCGACGAGAAGGCGTGGCTCACGACCAAAGCGCGCGACGAGGTGCTGAAGAAGTGGTATCTGTCCGATTTCGACCGCAGCTTCCTCAATCGCTACACGGTGCCGATCCTCGGCGTGTCCCAGGAGGCGCGCGCCAACCAGATGTACGAGGAGGACCAGCGGCTGCGGGACATGAAATCGATGCAGGACCAGATCGATGTGCTGAAGAAGCTGGATCCGCAGGCGGCGAAGGAGCTGCAGCAGGTCAGCGACCAGATCTTCACGCGGACCGGCCAGGAATAGGCCGCAGCGGCACAGGCGGTTAGCCGCTGATGGACGATGCCGGATGGCGGACTCCTTTTCCACCACTGATCAACACTCATCGGCACTGATGTTCTTCAACCGGAGGCGCATCAGTGAAGATCAGTGTCCATCAGTGGTGCAAAAGAGCATGCCCGCGGTTGACGCCGCGCGGCCGAGCCGGAAGGCTTTTCGCGCGCACCGCCCCGGCCCCCGGGGCTCCCCATCCCCAGCAGTCTCCCGTTTGCCATGACTTCGGCCGACCCCTCCCCCGCCCGCGCCGCGTTCGGCGCCCTTGAAACCCCGGCGACCCTCACGCCCGCGCAAATCGACGCCAAGGCGCGCGGGCTGCTCGCCCAGCTCACGCTCGACGAGAAGCTGGGGATGATGCAGGGCGACACGCCGTTCTGGCCGGGCCTGGCCGAGATGATGGCGCCCGGCGGCTACGCCAGCCGGCCGTGGGTGGCGGGCGCGGTGCCGCGCCTCGGCATCCCGGGCGTGCGGTTTGTCGACGGCCCGCGCGGCATCATCCTGAAGGGGGCGACGACCTTCCCGGTCTCGATGGCACGCGGGGCCGCGTGGGACCCGGCGCTGGAGGAGCGGATCGGCGACGCGATCGGGCTGGAGCTGCGCGCGCTCGGGGGCAACCACTTCGGCGGGGTGTGCATCAACCTCCTGCGCCATCCCGCGTGGGGCCGGGCGCAGGAAACCTACGGCGAGGAGCCCCGTCACGTCGGGGCGCTCGGCGCGGCGCTCGCCCGCGGCGTGCAGCGCCACGTCATGGCCTGCGTGAAGCATTTCGCCCTGAACTCGATGGAGAACGCGCGCTTCAAGGTCGACGTCACCATCGACCCGCGCGCCCTGCACGAGGTCTACGCCGCGCACTTCAAGATCGTGGTCGACGCCGGCGTCGCCTCGGTCATGAGCGCCTACAACTCGATGAACGGGGAATGGTGCGGCCAGAACCGCACGCTGCTCACCGGCCTCCTCAAGGAGCAGTGGGGCTTCCAAGGCTACCTCATGACGGATTTCATCTTCGGGATGCGCGATTCGCGGAAAGCCGCGCTGGCCGGGCAGGACATCGAGATGCCGTTCGCCATGCACTGGGCCCGCGAGCTGAAGGCGCTGGTCGGGCGCGGCGAGGTGCCGCTCGCGCGGATCGACGACGCGGCGCTGCGCGTGCTGCGCCAGCAGGTGCGCTTCGGGCAGGGCCGCGATCCGGCGCGCTACACCCCCGCGGTTGTCGGCTGCGCCGCCCACCGGCAGCTCGCCCGCGAGGCCGCGCAGAAGAGCATCGTGCTGCTCAGGAACGAGGGCGCGCTGCTGCCGCTCGCCGGCGCCGGGCGGCTGGCGGTCGTGGGCCGGCTGGGGTCCGTGCCCAACACCGGCGACGGCGGTTCGAGCAACACCCAGCCGGCGCACGTCGTCACGCCGCTGGAGGGACTCCGCGCGGCGCTCGGCGAAAAGGCGGTCGCCTTCGACGACGGCAGCGATCCGGCGCGGGCGGCGAAGACCGCGGCCGCGGCGGGAGCCGCCGTGGTCGTGGTCGGCTTCACCCATGAGGACGAGGGCGAATACATTCCGCCCGACATGCTCTCAATGTTCGCGCCGACATTCCCTCCGCCCACCCCGGCGGAGGCACCGATCGCCAAGAAGATCCTGGCGGGCGGCGGACCTCAGGAGGGTGCTTTTTCTCCCGGCGGCGACCGCGGGCGACTTACGCTGTCGCCGCGCGACGAGGAGTTGATCCGGGCCGTCGCCGCCGCCCAGCCGCGCACCATCGTGGTGCTGATGATCGGGAGCGCAGTGATCACCGAGGCCTGGCGCGAAAAAGTCGGCGCCATCGTGGTGCTGTGGTACCCGGGCATGGAAGGCGGCCACGCGCTGGCCGACGTGCTGCTCGGCAAGGTGAATCCCGGCGGCCGGCTGCCGTGCACGTTTCCCCGGCGCGCGGAGGACCTGCCGTTCTTCGATCGCAACGCGACCAGGATCACCTACGACCTCTGGCACGGCTACCGGAAGCTCGCGCGCGACGGCGCCGCGGCGGCCTTCCCGTTTGGCTTCGGCCTCAGCTACACGACGTGGAAGCTCGCCGACCTCCGGCTGGCCAAGACGCGGCTCGCCGCATCCGACACGCTCGAGGCCACCGTCGAGGTCACCAACACCGGCGCCGTGGCCGGCGACGAGGTCGTGCAGCTCTACGTCTCCGCGCCCGGGTCACGGGTCGAGCGCGTCCCGCGGGAGCTGAAGGCGTTCGCCCGGGTGTCGCTGGCACCCGGCGAGACCCGGCGCGTCGCGCTGAGCGTGCCGGTGGCCGACCTCGCCTACTACGACCCCGCCCGCGGCTGGACCGTCGAGCCGCTCGAGTACGAGGCCATCATCGCCCGCCACGCGGAGGATCCGTCCGGCCTCCGGGCTCGCTTTCGAGTGGCGTAGCGGAGGGCCGACGGCGCCACCGGCGGGCATTCTGCAAATGACGTTTGCCCAAGCGGAGGGCTTGGGTCTTAACTGGCGGCGTCCCACCCTTTGCCCGCCTCATGCCGTCCGCGCCGCGTCCCATCTCCGCCGAGCAGCTCCTCCACCGCCTGTCATGGGACGATCTTGATCCCGGCTACCTGCGCCGCCTGGTGGAGATGGCGCGCGAGGAGGACCTCGCCGGCCTCGGCCTGCGCCGGCGGCCCGCGCAGCCGGGCGACCGCTCCGCGCCCGCCCCGGCGGCCGCCCCCCGCTACGCCTCCGCCGCGCTCGTCGCCCGCGAGCCGCTGGTGGTGTGCGGGCTGCGGCTGGTGCCCCTGGTTCTGGCGGCCTTCGAGGGCTGCGTCGATGCGCAGGTTGCCGCCCGCGACGGGGCGCGAGTGCCGGCGGGCCGGGTGCTGGCGACGCTGCACGGCGATCCGCGCGTGCTGCTCGCCGCCGAGCGCACGCTGCTCAACTTCCTCCAGCGTCTCTCCGGCGTCGCCACCACCAGCGCGCGGCACGTCGCCGCCCTCGGCCCCGGCCGCACCCGCCTGCTCGACACGCGCAAGACCACGCCCGGCTACCGCATGCTGGAAAAGTACGCCGTGGCCTGCGGCGGCGGGTGGAACCACCGGCTTGGGCTGTTCGATCGGGTCATGTTGAAGGACAACCATCTGGCTTTGCTCGGTTTCACCGAGCCAAGCCAAACTCCAAAGGCCAAGTTCCAAAGGCCAAAGACAGGGATGTTGGCGAACGCCGTCGCGGCCGCGCGGCGGGGCGCGCCGGGGCTCCCGGTCGAGATTGAGGTCGACCGCCCGGACCAGATCCCCGCCGTGCTCGCCGCCGGCGCCGACGTCGTGCTCTTCGACAATTTCACCGTGCCCCAGCTCCGGCGGGCCGTCGCCCTCGTCGGCGGCCGGGCGTTCACCGAGGCGAGCGGCGGCATCACGCTGCGCACGCTGCCGCGGCTCGCCGGCCTCGGCCTCGACTTCGTCTCCGTCGGCGCGCTGGTCCACCACAGTATGTGGGTGGACATCGGCCTCGACTGGCTGCCATGAGCGCGCCCGAAGTCGTCATCCTCCGCGAGCTGCTCGACCACGAGGACGGCGTGGTGTCGGGCGCCGCGCTGGCGCGCAAGCTGGGCATGAGCCGCGTCGCCGTGTGGATGCACATGGAAAAGCTGCGCGGGCAGGGCTTCGCCTTCGACGCAGTGCGCAGCCGGGGCTACCGCCTGGTGCGGCCGCCGGCCGCGCTCCATCCGCTCCTCATCCAGGCCCACCTCCAGCCGCGCGGTGCGCCCCCGGACCTGATTTGCCTGCCGGAAGTGGACAGCACCAACGACGAGGCCGAGCGCCAGCTCGCCGCCGGCCGGCCCACGCCCTTCGTGGTGCTCGCCCGCCGGCAGACCCAGGGCCGCGGGCGGCTCGGCCGCGTCTGGCACAGCGAGGACAACGGCAACCTGTACGCCAGCTTCGTCTTCCGCCCGCACCTCGCGCCCGGCCGGATGCAGACCTTCACGCTCTGGATGGGCGCCAACCTCTGCGAGCTGGTGGCCAACTTCTGCCGCCTCGAGCCCGGGATCAAGTGGCCCAACGACCTCTACTTCGGCGGCCGGAAGCTCGGCGGGATGCTGACCGAGGCCCGGGTCGACGCCGACCAGATCCGCGACCTCGTCTTCGGCCTCGGCCTCAACGTCAACAGCGCGCCCGACGCCCTGCCGCCGGAGCTGGCCCGCCAGGCCACCAGCCTCGCCGCCTGCGCCGGCCGCCCGCTCGAGCTCAACCGGTTCACCGCCGCCATCATCGGCCGCGTGCTCGCGGCCTACGACCGGTTCGTCGACGGCAGCTACCGGCAGACCTTCGCCGACCTATGGAACCGCTTCGACCTGCTGCGCGGCCAGCCGGTCACGCTGGTCGAGGGCGGCCGGCGTTTCTCCGGCGTCGCCGGCGGCATCGACGACGAGGGCTCGCTGCTCATCCGCGGCGAGAACGGCCGGCCCCAGCGCTTCCAGGCCGGGGAGGTCACCCTCGCCAAATCCTGATCCGCCCCCGCCCTTCTCCCCGGAACCTTCGACTTTCAGACCTGCGACCTTCGGACCTTAAAACTGATTCCCATGTCCCTTCTCTGCGTCGACATCGGCAACACCCACACCCACTACGGGGTCGTGGCCAACGGCCGCGCCCTGTTCCAGCGCGCGCTGCCGACGCGGGGCATCGACCATCCGTCCGACGGCTTCGGTCCCGAGCTCGACCGCCTCGCGGCGGCGCATCCCGACCTCGAGGGCGCGGCGTTCTGCGCGGTGGTGCCCGCCGCCGCCCGCCTGCTCCGCCAGGTCTTCGAGGACCACCACTTCGCCCGGCCGGTTTTCCAGCTCACCGCCGAATGCAAGCTCGGCGTGCCGCTGGGCTACCCGAAGCCGGAGGAGATCGGCCAGGACCGGCTGGCCAACGCCGCCGGCGCCCAGGCGTTCTGCGGCACGCCCGCCATCGTCATCGACCTCGGCACCGCCGTCACCTTCGACATCGTGACGCGGTCGCGCGGCTACGAGGGCGGCATCATCGCGCCGGGCGTGGAGCTGATGCGCCGCTACCTCCACGACCAGACGGCGCTGCTGCCGCTGCTCGACGACTCGCTCGACGTCGCCGGGGCGATCGGCCGGTCGACCGTCGAGGCGATGCGGATTGGCACCGTGATCGGCTTCGGCGGCATGATCCGGGCGCTGCTCGAGGCCGTGCTGACCGAGCTCGGCCGGCGCGGCGAGCCGCTGCCCACGGTGCTCGCGACCGGCGGGAACGCCGCCCTCCTGCACCAGACTCTGCGGCATCCGTTCACGGTCGTCCCCGACCTCACCCTGCGCGGGCTGGCCGCCGCCTGGCGGCTGAACCCGCCGGCGGTGTAACCTTGCCCGGCGCCGCCTGTCCATCACCCTGTTCCCAGCCCATGTCCCCGCCCGATCCAGCCGCCCCGCCGCTCACCATCGAGGTCGAGCACCTGGTGAAGACCTACGGGGGGATCGCGGCGGTGAACGACGTCAGCTTCACCGTCCGCCGGGGCGAGATCGTCGGCCTGCTCGGCCCGAACGGCGCGGGCAAGAGCACGACGATGCGCATCCTCACCGGCTTCCTCCCCGCCACCTCCGGGGTGGTGCGCATCTGCGGCATCCCGGTGGCCTCGCGCACCGACGAGGCCAAGCGCCACATCGGCTACATGGCCGAGAACAACCCGCTGCCCGAGGACATGCGCGTCAACGAGTACCTCTACTACCGCGGGCGGCTGAAGGAGCTCTCCCGGGAGAAGCTGCGGGTGCGCCTCGATGAGGTGCTGGAGCTCTGCGACCTCAAGCGCATCCGCCACCGGATCGTCGGCAAGCTCTCCAAGGGCATGCGCCAGCGCATCGGCATCGCCGAATCGATCCTCGCCGAACCCGAGGTCATCATCATGGACGAGCCGACGATCGGCCTGGATCCGCACCAGATCCTGATCGTGCGCGACCTCATCAGCGGGCTGCGCGGGCGCATGAGCGTGGTCATTTCCAGCCACATCCTGCCGGAGATCGAGATGACCTGCGACCGGGTGCTGATCATCAACGGCGGCCGGATCGTGGCGGCGGGCACGCCGGCCGAGCTGCGCCGCGAAGTGCTCGGGCTCACCCACTACGCGGTCGAGCTCGCCGGCGACCTCGCCGCGCTGCCGGCCGTGCTCGCCGCCGTCGAGTCCACGCTGGTGGCGGAGGCCAGCCACGGGCCCGATGGCGAGGGCTTCCACAAGCTCACCCTCACCACGACGCGCGACGAGGACCTGGGCGAGGCGCTGCTGCAGGCGCTGGCCGCGCGCGCCTACCGGGTGCGCGCCCTGGCCCGCGCCCATCCCACGCTCGAGGACGTCTTCCTCGCCGCCACCAAGCGCAGCTGGGACGTCGTCGACGCCCCGGGCCGCCTCCGGCGCCGGCCCCGCACCCCGCCACCGCCGGAGCCGCCGGCCCCCGCCCCGGAAATCTGAACCCGCATGCGCCACTTCTTCACCATCCTCGGCCACGAGATCCGGATGCTGCTGGTCAGCGCCAGCACCTACATCGCCGCCGTGCTCTTCCTGTTCGTGATGGGCTTCATCTTCACGCTGCTGCTCAACAACTACAGCCAGGCGCCGCAGGAGATGCCGCCGGCCTACGACTTCTTCCGCCTGTTCTGGCTGCCGGTCTTCATCCTCGTCCCCCTGATGACGATGAAGAGCGTGTCGGAGGAGCGGCGGCTGGGCACGCTGGAGACCCTGCTCACCACCCCGGTTACGACGACCGAGGTGGTGCTGGGCAAGTACGGCGCGGTCTATTTTCTCTACCTGCTCTTCTGGGGCTCGACCGGCGGCCTGTTCTACATCCTGCACCGCTTCGCGCCCGATCCGCGCCTCCTCGACCCCAGCACCCTGTTCGGGGGCTACCTCTTCGTCGCCGTCTCCGGACTCTTCTTCGTCGCCCTCGGCGTGTTCGCCAGCGCGCTCTCGCGCAACCAGGCCGTGGCCGCGGTGCTCACCCTGGTGATGCTGATCGTGCTGATCTTCGGCGTGCGCCTCTCCCTCGATCTCCCGTTCCTGCAGCTCGAGGGCATGCGGCCGGCCCGCGCCGTGCTCGATTACGCGCAGGTGTTCCAGCACCTCGACGACTTCAGCCGCGGGATCATCGAGGCGCGGCACCTGTTCTTCTATCTCACGGGCACCGCCCTGGCGCTCATCCTCACCATCCTCGGCGTCGAGGCCAAGCTGCTCCACCACTGACCCGCCGTGCTGCCGATCGAAAGCTACCGCACCGTCCGCTGGCTGCGCACCATCAACCTGGTGCTGCAGGGGGTGCTCTTCCTCACGCTCTTCGGCGGCCTCAACTACCTCGCGCTCCAATTCCACTGGCGCTACGACCTCAGCGCCCACCACCGCTACTCGCTCTCGCCCGAGACCGTCTCCTATCTGCGCGAGCTCAAGCGCCCGGTCCGCGTCATCGTCACCCTCACGCCCGGCTCGGACAACCCGGACGTGGACCACGCCTACCACGACGTGCAGAACCTCCTGCGGGAGTACCTCTACGAGACCCAGACCAGCGACGCGGGGCGCCTGAGCGTGGAATACCTCGACGTCTACAAGCGCCGGCGGGAGGCCGAGGCGCTCGGCGTGGAGGAGCCCGACGTGCTCCTGTTCCTCTGCGGCGAACACCACAGCATCGTGACCCTCAACCAGCTCTACGAGCGCCAGGACGGCCGCCGCACCGCCTTCCTCGGCGAGCAGGCGATCACCGCCGCGATCCTCGACGTCTCCCGCCCCGACAAGAAGAAGATCTACTTCCTCGCCGGCCACGGCGAGATGAGTCTGGACGACGTCGGCGCGCTCCGCGGCCTGTCCGAGCTGCGCGACGAGCTGACCCTGCGCAACTTCGACGTCGAGGGCCTGGACCTCTCGATCACGCGCCGCGTACCCGACGACGCCAGCCTGCTCATCATCGCCGCGCCCCAGGGGCGCTTCCAGCCGTTCGAGGAGGAACTGCTCCGCCAGTACCTGTCCATCCGGGCCGGGCGCATCATCCTCACCCTCGACCCGATCGTCGAGTGCGGCCTCGACAACCTGCTCTACGACTGGGGCGTGCGGGTCGACGACGACGTCGTCTACGACACCAATCCGCAGAACATCACCGACAACGGCGACCTCATCGTCCGCGGCTTCGACGCGAAGAACCCCATCACCGGGCCGCTCTACGCCAACGCCATGCCGCTGCCGATGACGCCCCCGCGCTCCGTGCGCCCCGACCCGACGCGGCCGCTCGACAACGCCCTGAAGGTCACCGAACTCGCCGCGTCCTCGCCGACGTCATGGGGCGAGTTCGGCTACCGCCTCAAGACGGAGGCCTCGCGGGAGTTCACCCCGGGCGCGGACCTGAAGGGCCCGCTGAGCGTGATCGTCTCCTCCGAACGCGTGACCGCCGGCGCCCTGCCCTTCACCGTGCCCGGCGGGCGCCTCCTCGTCGTCGGCCGGGGCGACGCCTTCTCCAACCGCCGCCTCGCCGACCAGGCCTCCCAGTGGCTGTGCCTCAACGCCATCAACTGGTGCGTCGATCGCGACACCCAGCTCCACCTGCCCCCCCGCCCGATCGAGCGCTTCCAGCTCTCGCTCTCGCAGGAGGAACTCGCCAGACTCCGGCTCGGCCTGCTGTTCGCCCTCCCGGGCGCGGCCGCGCTCCTCGGCCTCATTGTCTACTGGACCCGCCGCCGCTGACCCGACCCGTCCCCCGCTTCCGAAGCTCCTTCCGCCATGCGCACCAAAGTCACGCTCGTCCTGCTGTTCCTCAACGTGGCGCTGTTCTTCTTCATCTTCACGTTCGCCCGCAAGTGGCAGACCGACCAGGCTTGGGACCAGAGCCGTCTGCGGGTCCTCGGGCCCGAGACGGCCGTCATCCAGTCCTTGGAGATCACCGGCGGCCGGCTGGCCGCACCGGTGCGGCTGGAGAAGCGCCCGGAAGGCTGGATGTTGACCCAGCCGTTCGAATGGCCCGCCAACCCCGATGCCGTCAGCCGCATCCTCAACGGGCTCCAGTTCCTCGAGCACGAGAGCAGCTTCCTCGTCAGGGACCTCGCTAAGAGCGGCCTGTCGCTGGCCGACTACGGTCTGGACAAGCCCCAGCTCACCGTGACCTTCACCGCCGGCGCGCCCGGCGGCCCCGGGGGCCGCAATGCGCCCGCCGCGCCGTTCAAGACCGAAACCCTGAAAATCGGCGACACCACCAAGGTCGGCAACCGCCTCTACGTGCTCTCGCCCGACGGCGAGCGGATCCACGTCGTCAACCGGAGCCTGGCCGACAGCCTGTCGCTCACCCTCGACCAGCTCCGGGCCGACACCATCTTCAACATCCCGCTGTTCGAGGTCCGCTCCTTCAACCTCCAGACCGCCGCCCCGGCCAACCTGCGCATCCGCCTCCGCCGCGAGGGGCCGCTCTGGTCCTTCGAGGCGCCGATCCTCACCCGCGCCGACCGCCTCAAGGTCGAGCTGGCGATCAACCACCTCGACGAGCTGCACACCAAGGCGTTCCTCGATCCCGCGACGCTGACGTCCGACCAGACCGGCCTCGGCAACCCCGCCTTCCGGCTGACGCTGGAGGGCAACGGCCGCCGCGAGACCCTGCTCCTCGGCAATCCCCTGGCGCCGGCCGCCGCCGCGCCAGCGGCGAAGCCCGGGGCGGAGGCGAACCCCGACGGGACGACCACCGATTACTACGCCAAGATGGAGGACCGCGCGCCCGTCTTCACCGTGGCCGTCCCCGGCGACCTGGTCAAAACCCTGCGCGACGCGCAGAACGAGCTGCGCGACCGCCACCTGCTCAGCTTCGACCCGCGCGCCCTCACCTCCATCACGCTGGCCGCCCCCAACCAGCCGGAGCTGGTGCTGCAGCGGCTGGAGACCGGCCAGCAGCCGCTCGACACCGACCCGTGGCAGATCGTCACCCGCACCGCCAACCAGGCGCCCCAGACCCTGCCCGCCGACCTGCCGCTGGTGCAGCGCCTCATCCAGCGCCTCTACCTGCTGCAGGCGCTGCAGTTCCTCCGCGACGCACCGCAGGCGATCGAGCTGGAGAACTGGGGCTTCAACCGCCCGGCGCGCGAGATCACCCTCAACTTCGCCAGCCGCGGCTCGTTCGCCGCCAACACCTTCCCCGCGGGCGCGGCCCCCGCCGCGGTGAAGCTGCTGATCGGCGTCGCCAGCGAGCGCGACGGCCTGGCCTACGCCAAGCTGGCCAACGAGCCGTTCGTCTACCTGGTGGATCCGGAAATCCTGCGGGAGACGCCGGTGGCCGTGACCTGGTACCGGGACCGGCTCCTGTGGGAACTGCCGGCCGGCGCGCGCGTCACCGGGCTCGCCCTCACCGACGCGACCACCAAGGCCGTGCTGTTCAGCCACGAACTCGCGGGGCCGGAGACCTGGGAGCAGGCGCTGGCGAAGGAGCCCGACGCGCGGCGGGCCGCCCTCCTCGCGCTGGTCGAGCAGCTGCGCACCCTGCGCGCGAAACGGTTCGTGCTGGACTCGTTCCCGTCCTCCGTCGAAATCGCCGGCGAGGCGCGGCCGTGGAAATACTCGCTGGCCGCCACCCTGTCGCTCGTCGGCGGCAGCGGCGCCCAGACGGAGACGCGGACCCTCTTCTTCACCGAGCGGATCGGCGGCGGCACGCAACTCGCGGGCTCGCCGCAATTCCATGTGGTGTTCGAGGCCGGCCAGCCCCTGATCGACGCCCTCTTCACCCTGACCTACGGGCCGCGCGATCCCGGGCCGCAGACATCCGAGCCCCCCGAGCCCGCGCCGCCGGCGCCCGCCACGGCGGTACCCGCGACCACCGCCCCGTGACCGCGGCCGCCGGAACCGCGCGCCGCCCGCCGTGACCGCCCCGCCTCCCCGTCCATGAGCCTCAAGCGGCCCGCCCTCTCGATCCTGCGCTGGTGCGGCTCATGCCTCTGCCTGCTGCTGTACTGGGCCGTGTGGCTGGCGTTGGGCGGGGTGCTCGCCCTGCAGCTCTGGGTCGCCACCCACCGCGAGCTGGCCCTCCCCGACTTCGCCCTGCGCGCCGTCGAGCGCCGGCTCGCCGCCTCGCAGGTCACCGCCCGCTTCGGGCGGGCGATCTTCGATCCCTCCGGCCGGGTGCTGCTCGAGGACGTGCGCCTCTTCTCGCCCGACCACGCCACTCCCCTGGTCACGATCCGCGCCGCCTATGCCCGCCTCGATTTCTGGGCGCTGCTCGTCGGCGATCTCCGCCTGCACGAGATCCGCGTCACCGGCGTCGACCTGCATCTGCCGGCCATGCTCTCGCCGTCGGGGGCCGACGAGGCGGTGGTGAGCGACCTCGACGGGGTCTTTCACCCCGGACAGTCCAACTACACCGTGGACCTGTGCACGTTCCGGCTCGCGGGGGTCGCCGTCGCCGCCACGGGCGGCTTCCACCTGCCGGCCACCGTCCGCCCGCACCCCGGCTCGCTGCCGCTGCTCGACCTCGTGCTCCAGCGCTACCTGAAGGCCGGCCGCAAGCTCGAGGCCCTGCGGCCCCAGCTGGACGCGCTGGAGAATCCGCAGCTCTCCCTGCTGCTCACGCCCTCGGACGACCGCGGCGCGCTGCTGGAAGCCCGGCTGTTTGTCCATTCCTTCCGACCGGCCGCCCCCTACCGCGCGACCGGCCTCCGCGCCCGCGCCGAGTTCCCCCTGCTGGGCGAGACGCCATACGCGGCCCAGGTCCGGCTCGAGGCCGACGAGGGCGGCTGGGCCGACCTGGCCACGGTCCGCCAGGTGCGCCTCGACCTGACCGGCAACCTCGCCCCGGACCGCTTCGCCTTCACTCCGCAGACGGTGCGGCTGACCGCCGCCGGGGGCGCGGCGCGCGGCATGGCCTTCGGCCCGGTCGTGGCCGAGCTCGGCGTCGGCGCGCTGCCGCGGGTGCAGGGCGAGTTCGCCGCCGACGCGGGCGGGGCGGCGCAGACGGGACGGATCGACCTCGACGTCAGACGCGGCGCGGGCACCGTGACGCTGGCCGGCGCGCTCACGCCGGAGTTGCTGCATCGCGCCGCCGGCCTGCCGGGCCTGGCCGCGGCCCGCTGGGTCGAGTTGCACGACCCGGTCACCGCGGAAGGACGGATCGAGCTCGCCGCCGGCTGGAAACCGGCGCGGGCCGAGGGCGACGTCGCCGCCGGGAAGGTGACGGCCCGCGACGTGGCGCTCGACGGCGCCCGCGCCCACGTCGCCTACGCCGACCATCAGCTGGCGGTGACCGACCTCGTGCTGCGCCAGGGCGAGAACCTGGCGCGCGGCTCCTACACGATGGATGCCACGACGCGCGACTACCGCTTCCTGCTGCAGGGCCGGCTGCGTCCGCCCGACATCAACGGCTGGTTCAAGGAGTGGTGGCCCCGCTTCTGGGCGAACTTCGATTTCACCGCCGTGCCGCCGGAGGCGGATGTGGACGTCCGCGGCCGGTGGGGGACGGGGCTGCAGAGCGCCGTCTTCTGCGGCGTGGACGCCGACCACCCGGTGATCCGCGGGGTGGCGTTCGACCGGGCGCGGACCACCCTGTTCATCCGGCCCTTCTTCTACGACGTGTTCGACTTCACCGCGGAGCGGGCCGGGCATGCGGCGCGCGGCGCGTTCGTGCTGGCCGTCGAACCGCACCAGGTGCGTGTGCGCACGCTGGAGTTTCAGGGCGACTCCGACCTCGACCCGGCGGACTGGGCGCGGCTGTACGGCCCGGCGGCCGCGGCGTACCTCGCGCCGTACCAGTATGCCGCCCCGCCGCGGGTGCACGCCTCCGGCCAGCTGCGGGGACCAGAGGCGCCGGGCGGACCGGAGACCAAGGTCGACCTCACGCTCGCCACCGACAGCCGGTTCGCCTTCGAGGGCCTGCCGCTCGACCGCCTGAAACTCGACGCCACCTACAGGAATGGCGACCTTGACCTCCGCCACGTGGTGGCGGATTTCGCCGGCGGCGCCCTGACGGGGCAGGCGCGGCTCGCCGGCCCGCCGGCGGCGCGCCGCCTCGCCTTTGAGGCGACGCTCAAGGGCGCGGACCTCGCCCGCGCCGCCAATGCGCTGGAGGAGGTCCAGCTGCCCGGCACGCCCGCGGGCGCGAAGCGCGCCGGCACGCGCATTCTCCACCGCGCCACCGGCGGCCACCTCGACCTCACGCTCAACGCCGAGGGCCGCTACCGCCAGCCGTACAGCTTCCAAGGCAGCGGCCAGTTCGCCATCGCCGGCCAGGAGCTCGGCGAGATCAACCTGTTCGGGCCGCTGTCCGAGCTGCTGAGCAAGACCCTGCTCAACTTCACCTCGCTGCGCCTCGACGCGGCCCAGGCCAGCTTCCAGATCGAGGGCCGCAAGCTCGCGTTCTCGCAGGTGAAGGTGACCGGGCCCACCGCGGCGATCGAGGCCAAGGGCGACTACTGGCTCGACGCCAAGACCCTCGATTTCAACGCGGTGGTTTTTCCGCTGCACAAGAGCAACTTCGTGCCTGCCGACGCGCTGGGCGTGCTGCTCACGCCGTTGTCGAGCCTGCTCGAGCTCAAGCTCAGCGGCTCGCTCGACAAGCCCTCGTGGACGTTTCTGTTCGGGCCGATCAACATCCTGCGCACCATCGTCCGTCCGGGCGGCAACCCGCCGCCGGCACCCACGACCCCGCCCGCCGCCGGGCCCGCGCCGCCGGCGCACTGACGCCCGCCGGCCAGAAACTCGTTGCCCTCCCGGGGGGCGTACCCTACCTACGAGTCACCCGTTGATGGCCCGCCGCCCCCCCGCCGCTGCACAGGACTGGTTGACCCGGGCGTCCCTGCTCGGCGCCGCCCTGCTGGTGCTGATTGGGGGCCTGGCCATGGTGGGCTGGGCGGAACGGATCGACCTGCTGGTCCAGCTGCAATCGAACTACGCGCCGATCCAGCCCAACACGGCGGCGAGCATGATCGCGTGCGGCCTCGCGCTGCTGGCCCTTGAATTCGGCATGCGGCGCGCGCTCTGGCTCGCGGCCGTGCCCGCGGCCCTCGGCGGCCTGACCATCCTGCAGTATGTGGCCGGCTGGAACCTGCACGTCGACGACCTCCTGCAGTCGGTGTACATCACGGTCGATCCGACCTATCCGGGCCGCATGCCGCGCCTGACGTCGGCGGCGGTGTGCGCCGGCGGGCTCAGCCTCCTCTGGCGCGCCTACCCGCTCTGGACGCGCCACCGCCCGATGATCCTGGCGCTGGTGGCCTCGCTCATCGCCTCGCTCGGCCTCGCCCCCCTCCTCGGCTGGGCGCTCGGCCTGTCGGTCTCGTCCGCCTGGAGCCAGGTGATCCGGCCCGCCCCGCTGCCGTCGCTGTCCCTCGCCCTCCTCGGCGGCCTGCTGCTGAGCCGCGTCTGGCGCGAGGACCCCGACCGGGCCGCCGACCTGCCCAGCTGGCTGCCGGCGCCGGTCGTGGCCGCGGGGGTCACGCTCACCCTGCTCTTCACCGCGGCCCTGCGCGACCACGAGCTCAACTATCTGCGCAGCACGATCCAGCTGACGGCCAACAACGCGGCCACCGTCCTGAACTTCGAACTCGACAGCCAATCCCGGGCGCTCGAGCGGCTGGCCACCCGGTGGGCGCAGATCGACCAGGGCAGCGACGCCCAGCGCGACCGCGACGGCGCCGCCTACGTGGAGGATTTTCCCGCCCTGCGCTCGCTCACGTGGATCGACCCGTCGATGCGCACCGGCTGGTTTTATCCCAAGGCCGGGAACGAGACCCTGTTTGCCTACGACCACGGCGCCGACCCGCTGCACCGGCAGCTGATCGACGCGGTGCGGAAATCGGGCGAGCCGGCGTACTCCCCGTTGATCGGGCTGCCGCTCGGCGGCCAGGGTTTCCTCATCTGCGTGGCGCTGCCCGCCGGCGCCGGGGAACTGCTCGGCGAGTACGTCTATCCCACCCTGCTCGAGGGCGTGGAGAAGCGCCTGCAGCTCTCCGCCCTTTACGCGGTCACCATCGACGTCGACGGCCAGCGCGTCTTCGAGCGCCATCCGCCCGGCGCGGTGCGGCGGGACCTGCAGCAGGAGGCGCGCTTCAACCTCTTCAGCCAGCACGTCCGCATCGGCCTCACGCCCTCGGCCCAGATGCTGGAGCGCAACCGCCAGTCGCTCCCGGCGCTCGTCACCGCCTTCGGGCTGGGGCTGAGCGTGCTGCTCGGGATGGTCGCCCACCTGGCCCGCGCCGCCCATGTGCGCCGGCGCAGCGCCGAGCGGGCCAACGCGCGGCTGGTGGCGGAGAACGAGGAACGCCGCCGCGCCGAGCAGGCGCTGCGCGCCAGCCAGGCGGCGACGCGCAAGCTCTCGCTCGTGGCCAGCGGCACCGACAACCTGGTCGCGATCGCCGACGCCGGCGGGCGCATCGAGTGGGTCAACGAAAGCTTCGCCCGCCTGCTGGGCGTGAGCCTCTCCGAGGCCCTCGGCCGGCCGCTCGCCCAGCTGCTGGTCAGCCCCGACACCGAGCCGCCGGTCGTCGCCAGCCTGCGCGACGCCCTCGTGCGCGGCTCGTCTTTCAACGGCGACCTGCTCTGCCACGCGCGGGACGGCCGGCGCTACACCCTGCACCTCGAGATGCACCCCGTGCGCAACGAGGGCGGCGGCGTGGAGAACCTCATCGCGATGCTGACCGACGTCACCGCGCGCGTGGAGACGGAGCGGTTCCTGCGCCGGGCCAAGGAGGAGGCGGACGCGGCCTCGCGCGCCAAGTCGGAGTTCCTCGCCTCGATGAGCCACGAGATCCGCACGCCGATGAACGGCGTCATCGGCATGACGAGCCTGCTGCTCGAGACCCCGCTCAACTCCGACCAGCGCGACTGCGTGAACACCATCCGCACGAGCGGCGACGCCCTCCTCGCGATCATCAACGACATCCTCGACTTCTCCAAGATCGAGTCCGGCAAGATGGAGCTGGAGCAGCGCCCCTTCGAGCTGGCGGCCTGCCTGGAGGAGGCGCTGGACATGTTCGCGGTGCAGGCCGCGGCGAAGCACATCGACCTGGCCTACTTCATCGAGCCGGAGGTGCCGGCCTGGATCGTGGGCGACCCCACGCGCCTGCGGCAGGTGGTGGTCAACTTCGTCAACAACGCCGTCAAGTTCACGCCCCACGGGTACGTGTCGGTGGAGGTCGGCCTGGCCGACGCCTCGCGGCCGCCGATGTTCCCCGGCGGGACGGCGCCCACCCCGCCCTGGAGCGAGGAGGCCGGCACCTGCCTGCTGCAGTTCGCGGTGCGCGACACCGGCATCGGCATTCCGCCCGAGAAGCAGCGGATCCTCTTCAAGCCGTTCACCCAGGTGGATTCCTCGACGACGCGCAAATACGGCGGCACCGGCCTCGGTCTCGCCATCTGCCAGCGCCTCTGCGAGCTCATGGGCGGCGAGATCCGGGTCGAAAGCACGCCCGGCCACGGCTCGCTCTTCACGTTCGTGATCCAGATCCGGCCGGCGTCGCCGCCGGCGGCGGTGCCCCCGGCCGCGGTGCCCGCCTCCCTGCGCGCCCGGCCGGTGCTGGTGGTGGACGACCACGCCGCCAGCCGCCGCTTCCTCGCCATCACCCTGTCCGGCGCGGGGCTGGCCTGCGAGACGGTGCCTTCCGCTGCCGCCGCGCTCCAGGACATGGAGCGCCGGCCCCCGCCGGCGCTGCTCATCGTCGACCAGGTCCTGCCCAACGAGGACGGCCGGCGGCTGGTCACCGAGTTGCGGCGCCGGGCGGGCTGGCCGCCTCCGCCCGTGCTCGCGCTGCTGCCCGCGGGCGAGGCGGTGCCGCGCGCCTGGCTGGACGACCTCGCCCCGGCCGCGCACCTGTTCAAGCCCCTCAAGGTCGGACCGCTGCTGGCCGCCATCCGCTCGCTCTACACCCCCGGCCCGGCGGCCGAGGGCGCGCCGGACAAGGCGAGCCGGCTGCTGAGCGAGGACATCCCACTCGAGGTCCTGCTCGTCGAGGACAACCCGGTGAACCGGACCGTGGCGCTGAGCCTCCTGACCCGGCTCGGCTACAAGGCGCAGGCGGCGCCCAGCGGCGCCGAGGCGTTGCAGGCCCTGGAGAACCGCCCCTGCCAGCTGGTGCTCATGGATGTGCAGATGCCGGAAATGAACGGGCTCGACTGCACCCGCGAGATCCGCCGGCGGCTCCCGGCCGAGCGGCAGCCCTGCATCGTCGCGGTCACGGCCAACGCGCTTGTCGGCGACCGCGAGCTCTGCCTCGCGGCCGGGATGAACGATTATCTCACCAAGCCGCTGAAGCTCGACCAGCTCGCCAGCGCCATCCGTCGCAATTTCCCCGGGCACGGCGCCGCCTGACCGGCCGGCGGGACCCGGAATTCACAGCCGGCGGCGCAGCGCCGCGATCTCGTCCGCCTGCGCCGGATCGTCCGCGAGGTTGCTTTGCTCCCCGGGATCGTCATCGAGGCGGAAGAACAGCCAGGGCGTGCCGTCGGCGTTCACCACGAGCTTGCGCCCCGGCGAACGGACGCCGCGCCACCTGCGGTCGCACTGGTGCGGCAGCGGCACGACGCTGGGCATGGAAATGCGCTGCATTTCGGTTTTGAGTTCTGAGTTTTGCGTTTTGGGTTCGACGCCAGCCCACGCCAGGGTCCAGCGGTGCAGATCGAGCAACGAGACCGGCCTTTCGCTCCGACCCCCCAACCCAGAACCCTGAACCCTGAACCCTGAACCCTCCCCCGGAGCTCCGCGCACCAGGAGCGGCACGCGCACGCTTTCCTCGTGCGGCCAGCCCTTGCGGAACAGCCCGTGCGCCCCGTGCATGTCGCCGTGGACGGAGGTGAAGACCACCACCGTGCCGGCGGCGGGAAGGCGGTCCAGCAGCCGGCCGATCGCCCGATCGGTGGCCTCCAGATGCGCGTAATAGCCGGCGAGCTCGCGCCGCGCCCGGGCCTCCGCCTCTCCGCCGCGGGGCACGTTGGGCGCCAGCTCGAGGTCCCGGGCCGCGCGCGGCGCCACGCCGGCGGCCGGGGCGTCGTACGGCGGATGCGGCGGCTCGAGGCTGACGACCACGAACCAGGAAGCGTTGGAATTGCGGATCTGCGATTGCGAAGACCGGATTGGCGGTCCGCCGGCGGTCTCATTCGTTCCGCCAGCCGCATTCCGCGATCCCAAATCCCCGATCCAGGAGGCCGCCCGGTCGCAGATGACGTCGGACTGGTAGCCGGGAAACTGCACCGGCGCCGGCAGCGCGGTCCCGTGCAGCCACGGGTCGTTGAGCAGGAATCCGCTCTCGAAGCCCTCCCAGTGGCCGAAGCCGCCGCGGCGCCCGGGCGGGACGACCATCTTCGCGTGGGCCGGCCCCACCATCGGCGCGGCCGGATCCCGCCGGTAAAGGTGCCATTTGCCGAAGAAGGCCGTGGCGTAGCCGCGCGCGCCGAGGACCTGCGCGACCGTCCGCGCTTGCGCCGGCAGCGGATCGAAGTAGTCGCGCACGCCATTTTCCGGCGACCGCACGCCGGTGAGGAGCGCCGCGCGGGCGAACGGCCCGAAGGGATGCGGCGTCACGGCCTGCGCGAAGTTGACGGCGCCGGCCGCGAGCGCGTCGAGCCGGGGCGTGCGCGCATTGGGGTCGCCGGCGTAGCCCGACGCCTGGGCGCGCCACTGGGTGGTCACGATCCAGAGGATGTTCGGGGGGCCAACCCCGGCCGCAGGCTCAGTCCGGGTCTTCATGGCCGACCGCCGGCGTTGCCTTCCCTCTCTCCGGTATCCGGCATCCGCGTTCCGCTTTCGACGGGCACCGGCACCGGCCGCAGTTGGCCCCGCCACAGCTCGCGGTAGATCGGGCCGGGCGGACAGGCGATCCGCGACTCGTCGAAGCCGCGGGCCTCGACGTAGTCGAAGCCGTAGTGGAAGGCGGCGAGCAGCAGGCGCTCGGAGTAGCGGCCGTGCGCGTGCAGCGCATGGCGGCACCACATCAGGTAGTCGACGCCCGTCTCAAGGTTGGCCTGCCAGTCCCACACCGTCGGCTCGTAGGGCCGGGCCGACACGGCGGCCCACGCGGCCGGCTTGAGCTGGAACAGACCGCGGGCGTCGCCGGCCCGCGCCCGGGCGTCGAAGCCCGACTCGGCCGCGACCAGCGCGTAGAGGAAGGCGGCGTCGAGCCGGTAGCGGGCCGCCGGGGCCTGCAGGGCGCGCCACACCGCCGCGCGGTCCACCGGTTCGTGCCGCACGGCGCAGCCGGCCAGGAGCAGCAGGATCACGAGTGCCGGGAGCAGGACCTTCACGCCCCGGGACCCTCGCGCCAACCGGCGCAAAACACAAAATCCAAAACGGGGCGGCCGGCGCCGGCCGCTCACTCCAGCCGGCGGAAGACGAGCGCGGCGTTCTGGCCGCCGAAGCCGAGGTTGTTGCTCAGCACCGTCCGCACCGGCGCGGACCGGTGGAGGTTCGGCACGTAGTCGAGGTCGCAATCCGGGTCGGGCTCCTCGTAGTTGATGGTCGGCGGCACCAGCCCCGTCTGGATCGTCTTCACGCTGATGATCGACTCGAGGCCGCCGGCCGCGCCGAGGAGGTGGCCGGTCATCGACTTGGTGGAGCTGACCATGAGCTTGCGGGCGTGCTCCCCGAAGACCTTCTTGATGGCGAGCGTCTCGAACTTGTCGTTGTAGGGCGTGGAGGTGCCGTGGGCGTTGACGTAGTCGATCTGTTCCGGCCGCAGGTGCGCCGAGGCGAGCGCGCGCGTCATGGCGAGCGACAGCCCGCGGCCTTCGGGGTCGGGCTGCGTGATGTGGAACGCGTCGCTGGTGGCGCCGTAGCCCACCAGTTCGCAGTAGATGCGGGCGCCGCGGGCCCGCGCGTGCGCCAGCGTCTCCAGCACCAGCACGCCCGCGCCCTCGCCCATGACGAAGCCGTCGCGCTGGCGGTCGAAGGGCCGGCAGGCCTTTTCCGGGGCGTCGTTGCGCGTGCTCATCGCCTTCATCGAACAGAACGCCGCGTAGGAGAACGCGGTGATGCCCGCCTCGCTGCCGCCCGCGATCATGACGTCGGCCTCGCCGCGGCGCATAGCATGGAACGCCTCGCCGATCGCGTGCGCGGAGGAGGCGCAGGCGCTGACGACGCAGAAATTCGGGCCGCGGGCGCCGAACTCGATCGC
>DATJUU010000138.1:0-18665 GCA_035502155.1 Opitutaceae bacterium | reverse complement strand
CCGCGCCGATCCTGAAATCCTCCGCCAGCTCGAGCGGGAACCGGCGCTTCTCCGTCCAGTAGGCGCGCATGAAGTCGCCGGCCGGGCCGGCGGCCTTGAACGCCTGGTGGAAGTGGTCGGCGGCGACCTCGTGCAGGTCGTACAGCTCCTGGCGCAACGAGCGCTCCTCGCGGGTGGGGCCGGCGCCCTCCTCGTACTCGAGCGTCACCCCGAAGCGCTGGGCCAGCGTCTCCACCGCCTCCGTGAAGTTCAGGCCCTCGGTCTCGCGCACGAACGTGATGGCGTCGCCCGCCTTGCCGCACCCGAAGCACTTGTAGAAGCCGTTGTCCGGGTTGGCGTAGAACGACGGGGTCTTCTCCTGGTGGAACGGGCACAGGCCGCGGAAGCGCGCGCCGACCTTCTTCATCGAGACGACGCGCGACACCACCTCGAGGAGGTTCACGCGGGCCTTGAGGTCGCGCAGGCTGGAGGCTTTGATGGCAGGCATGGCGGCTTGGTGGAGTCCCCCCCATATATAGGGGTAATTCGCGCGGGGCGTAAAACCGAAGAATGCACTTTCAACCCCCGGTGAGGTGTGTCAAGTTTCCCGCCTTTCGCACGGAACCGCCGGCAGTTATGAACGACAGAGAAAGCATGCAATCGGACTCACAAACGGGCCGCCGCGCCGGCGGGCGGGGGCTGCTCGCGGCACTGCTCCTCGCGGTCGCCGGAACCGCACCGGCACCGGCCGCGGAGACGCCAGAGACGACCGCGACCCCGCCCAAGGTGGTGCCCCAGCCGGTGCTCGAGTACGGCCTGGACGGGTTCACCGCGCAGGACTACGCCCCGGCGGTGGAGGCGCTGTTCACGCGCTTCGAGGAGCTGACCGGCCGGCGCCTCGTGCCCGGCGCCAAGGGCAAGGTCGGCCTGAAGATCTACAGCGATTCCGGGCCGGGCCTGGCCACGCCGATCCCGCTCGTGGAGGCGGTGATCGAGGCCCTGCAGCGGCGCGGGTACAAGCCCGGCAATATCTTCCTCGTCGGCCTCAGCGGACTGCGCATGCGCTTCACCGGCTACCTGCCGTCCCTCGTCACCGGCGAGAGCCCCTTCAAGCATCATCCGATTTACGTGCTCGAGTCGGGCAAGTTCTACGACCCGTCGTGGTTCTACGACAGCCCGCTGCCGACGCGCTTCGACCCGATCCTGAACGAGCGCGCGGCGGAGGAGGCCGCCGGCGGCAAGGTGCAGACCACGGTGGAGGAGGACCGCAAGAGCTTCCTCGACACCCCGCTGTTCCTCGATTCCGACTTCTGGATCAACCTGCCGGTGTACACCGACCATCCGGTGCTGGGCATCAACGGCGCGCTGGTCAACGCCACCCTCTGGAACGCGTCGAACACCCTGCGGTTCTTCCGCAGCCCGGCCAACGCCCCCGCCGCCGTGGCCGAGATGGCCGCCATCCCCGAGCTGCGCGCCACCTGGATCTTCAGCCTCGTCAGCCTCGAGCGCTACCAGTTCATCGGCGGACCCTACTTCAACTCGCTCTACACCCGCTCGGAGCCCCGGCTCTGGCTCAGCGCCGACCCGGTGATGCTCGACGCCCTGATGCTGAAGCGCATCGACCGCGGGCGGCTGGAGGACGGCTTCAAGGAGATCGATTCCGACGGCCTGCGCATGCTCGAGTTCGCCGAGCAGCTCGGCGTGGGCTCGGACCAGACGGACACGGTGCAATGGGTGCGGATGGGGGAGAATCACCCCGCGCCGAAATGAGGCGCGGCCCGAAGTTTCCACTTGTGTCGGCCGCCCGCTTGCGGGCAACTTAGGTATCATGACGCCGGCCGCGTATCTGCCCTTCCTCTGCCAGATCCTGCTGGCGGCGGGGATCGCCGCCGTGATCATCGGCGCGAGCCACCTCCTCGGCCAGCGCGCGGCCCGGAACCGGATCAAGGACACCGCCTACGAGTGCGGCGTGCCGGGCCGGGGCCTGGTACACGCGCGCTTCTCGGTGAAGTTCTACGTCACCGCGATGCTCTTCATCCTCTTCGACATCGAGGTGATCTTCCTCCTTCCCTGGACCTTGGTGTACCGCGAATTCCTCGCCCAGCGCCTGCCGATCCTGCCGCCGATGCTCTGCTTCCTCGGCCTGCTCGTGCTCGGCCTCGTCTACGAAACCCGCAAGGGGGCGCTGGACTGGGAGCGTTGATCGCGGCCGGCGCCCGCGCGGCGCCCTGAACGGTTTTCCGCATGCGGCTAGAAAAGTTCATCTCCCGCCAGCGAGTCATCGACCTCACGAGCCTCGACCTGAAGGGGGCGCTCGGGGAGCTGCTCGAGGTGTCGGTCAGCCGGTTCACGGACCTCAATCCCGACGCGCTGCTGCGCGGCCTGATGCAGCGCGAGAACACGATGACGACCTACCTCGGCCTCGGGGTCGCGCTGCCGCACGTCCGGGTCAAGATGCACCGCCGCTATGTGCTGGCGATCGGGCGCAGCCAGGCGGGCATCCGGTACGACGGCCTGAAGGACAACGAGCGGATCCACCTCATCATCATGCTGCTGGCCGACGAGTCGGCGCGCGACTACCTGACGGTGCTCGCCTCGCTCGCCCGGCTGGTCAAGGAGCCCGACTTCGTGCACACCCTGGTCCAGGCGCCGGACCTCGAGGTGTTCTGCGACCGCCTGCTCACCGGGCTGGGCGGGCTGGCCGTGCGGCCGGCGCAGCTCCAGCAGAACCGCGTCAACCGGATCATGTTTCGCGAGGCCGAGCGCGTGGCCAAGGGCTGCGGGTGCTCGTCGATCATGGTGTTCGGCGACACGTTCGTCGGGGGCATCGAGGCGGGCAAGTGGTTCGGCGGCACCAAAACGATCCTCGTCACCCGCAACCCGGGCGAGACGGGCGATGAGGGGCGGAAGGGCTTCGCCGAGATGATCCAGGTGCGGTCGTTCTCCAGCCAGCGGCTGGCGCAGCTGCGCAGCGCCGTGCTCGTGGCCCTCACCCGCGGCCTGATCAGCTTCAGCGACCGCGTCTGCTGCGTCGGCGGCATCGCGGCCAGCAACCAGTTCGACACCGTGGTGGTGGTCGACGTCGAGCGCGAGTTCCAGTCGCTGCTCACCGGCCACGCCGACCTCCTGCCGCAGGACGTCAAGCCCGAGGTGCTCGAACGCGTGCTGGCGGTGGCCACCGACCTCGCCGTCGAGGGGCGCGAGGGCCGGCCGGTCGGCGGGCTGTTCGTCGTCGGCGACACCGACAAGGTCGACAAGTTCATCAAGCCGCTCGTGCTCAATCCGTTCTACGGGTACAAGGAGGAGGACCGGAACATCCTCAGCCCGTTCATGGACGAGACGATCAAGGAGTTCTCCTCCATCGACGGCGCCTTCGTCATCCGCGGCGACGGCGTGGTGGAGTCGGCGGGCAGCCTGATCCAGGCGGCCGATTACGACCATGCGCTGCCCAGCGGGCTGGGCTCGCGCCACGCGGCCGCGGCGGCCATCTCGGTGGCCACCCAGTGCATCTCGATCGTCATCTCCTCGAGCACCGGCCAGGTCACGCTCTTCCGCCGGGGCGTCATGCTGCCCCTGACGGAGAAGCGCCTGAGCGGCGGCCGGGGGATGCCGGCTAGTCCTTGAACAGGCCCTCGAGCATCGGCGCGGGCCGGCCGTCCCACTCGCGGACCGCGAAAACGCCCTCGTAGGCCCAGACCGTCCAGCCGAAGCCGCGGCGTTCGCACGCCTGGCGCACCGCGCGGGTCCAGCGGATCGTCGAGGCCGGGTCGGCCTTCTCGAACACGCCGAACTCGCCGAGCAGGATCTCGCGGTGCGCGCCCTTCGTGGCGGCCCAGCGCGCCAGCTGGTCGAACATCGGACCGATGTCCTTCGCCGCCGAGAGCGTCACGCCGGTCTGCGGATTCTCGGGGTGATCCTTGTCGCCCGTGGCGCGAAGATCGGGGACCACGCCGGGGAAGGGCACCGGCGGCATGTGCGCGACGGAATAGGCCGAGAAGACCCACGGCGCCCGCTGGTGGGTGAATACGATCGGCTCGTAGAAGTGGACCGTGACCGCGACGTTGGGATCGTCGGCCGGCAGCTCGACGTCGACCACGTTGGGGATGGTGTTCCAGTGGTTGACGGGGAAGTACACCACCCGTGTTGGATTGCTCTCGCGGATCGCCGCGAGCATGCGGCGGCTGAAGACGTTCAGCTGCGCGTTGGTCTCGGCCTTGGGCTCGTTGAGCAGCTCGAAACGAAGGTAGTCGCCCTCCCGGGCGTACCGGGTGGCCAGCAGGCGCCAGAGGTGGGCCGCCTGGTCCATCAGCGCCGGATCGGTGAACACCCGGATGTCCGAGCCGTTGCCGGTGTTGAAATCCGCGCCCTCGAGGAAATGCACGTCGAGGATGGCGCCCAGGCCGTGGCGGCGGGTCCAGTCGAGCGCCCGGTCGAACGGCGCCACCTTTGCCTCGTCGAGCGTGCCGTCGGGCTTCAGCCAGATCCGGGTGTCGATCGGGTAGCGGATGTGGTCGAAGCCCTGGGCGGCGATCCAGGCGACGTCCGCCTCGGTGAACCAGGGCGCCGCATACGTCATCTTGCCGCCGTTCTGCGACAACCAGTTGGCGATGTTGACGCCGCGCCGGAAGGTCGGGGCCGCGGCGTGGAGCCGGGGCGCGAGTGCGGCCAGCAGCAACGGCAGGGCGGCGAGCACGGCAAAGCCAGGGAGGTGAAAGCGGGGAATCATACTAAATAAGCAGGGCACGGCGGCGCCGGGGCGTCAACGGCGCGCCACGGAGGCCTGCCCCGCCACTTTGGGGTTGCGCCGGGCCCCGGCGTCCCTTTCCTCTCACCCCTCCAACCCTTTGCCGCCATGCAAGAAGTCGTCACCCTCGAATGCACCGAAGCCAAGAAGGAAGGCAAGCCGCCCTCCCGCTACCTGACCACGCGCAACAAGAAGACCGTGACGGAGCGCATCGAGAAGAAGAAGTACAATCCCTTCCTGCGCCGGCACACGCTGCACCGGGAGATCAAGTAGGCCCGCCGCCCGCCCCGGCGTCCCGGGGCGCGCCTTCCTGAAACTGGCTCCCCGCGGGAGTCAGTTTTCTTTTTTCGGGGCGGCCTCCGCCTCGAGTCCGACCCCGGTGCGGGCCGCGGCCTGCTGCTGGAGCAGCGCGCGGCGGTGGGCGCGCCAGCCGTCGCGGTGCTTGCGGATCCAGTCCAGCAGCGCGCGTTCAAAGCCGATGTCGTAGCCGAGCCGCTCGGACTCCAGCCATTTGTGGCGGAGGATCTCCTCCCGCTCCGCGAGAAATTCTTGGTAGAGCGAGGACTGCTTGATGAAGTCGCGGGAGGCTTCCGGCTCTTTGGGCGGTAGGGACATGGAGACCACGGCGTCAGCTGGGGTTGAGGTGGAGGCGGCCTTCGGCGGTGATCATCGACGGGTGCCACGCCGGCTCCCAGACGAGATCGACCTTCGCTTGCCGCACATGCTCGAGCCCGAGGAGCTTGCGCTGGACTTCGGCGGAAATGGAACGGGACATCGGACAGCCGGGGGACGTCAGCGTCAGCTTCACGCTCACCGCGTAGTCGCCGGCGGCCGGGTCGGATTCCTCGACCTCGACCCCGTACACCAGGCCGAGGTCGACGATGTTGACGGGGATTTCCGGATCGCGGCAGGTGCGCAACACGGCAAACACGTCATCTTTGGTCAGCGCCATGATTGGTGGCCTCGGACTTGCGGAAAAGAGGCGTTCATTTAACGACCGGGCGCGGTCCATCGGTCAAGCAAACTCTGCGCGATCGTGCGGAAGGTGGCCGCGGCGGGGCCGTCGGGGTGGGTGACGACCACGGGCTGGCCGGAATCGCCGCCCGCGCGGATCTCGGGCAGCAGCGGCACCTGGCCGAGCAGCTCGGTGCCCAGCGCCGCCGCGGTGCGGGCGCCGCCGCCCTCGCCGAACAGCGCGTGGCGCACGCCGGCGGGATCGACGAAGAAGCTCATGTTCTCGGCCACCCCGAGCAGCGGCACGTTGACCTTGCGGAACATCAGCCCGCCCTTGCGCGCCACGTTGGTCGCGGCCAGCTGCGGCGTGGTCACCAGCACCGCGCCGTCGAGCGGCAGGGTCTGCACCAGCGAGAGCTGCGCGTCGCCGGTCCCCGGCGGCAGGTCGACCAGCAGCACCTCGAGCTCGCCCCAGGCGACGTTCTGCACGAACTGCTGCACGGTTTTCATGATCATCGGGCCGCGCCAGATGACCGGCGTGTCGTCGTCGACCAGGAAGCCCATGGACATGACCTTGACGCCGTGGTTCTCGATCGGCCGCAGCATGGCGTCGGCGCCGTCGCCCTCGATCTCGGGCCGCCCGTGCAGGCCCATCATCAGTGGCACCGAGGGCCCGTAGATGTCGCAGTCGAGCAGGCCGACGCGGCCGGCCTGGTCCCGGGCCGCCAGCACCTGGGCGAGGGCGCAGGCGAGGTTGACCGCGAAGGTGGTCTTGCCCACGCCGCCCTTGCCGCTGGCAATCGCGACCGCGTGCTTGATGCCCGGGGGCATGCCGCTGGCGGCGCCCGGCGCGGCCGCGGGGGCGGCGGGCGCCCGCACCGGGGCGACCGCGATGTCGACGATCGTCTCGCGCACGCCGGGCAGGGCGCGCAACACCTTCTCCACCTCGGCCTTGAGGGCCGCCGGGATCTTGGGATCGGAGGTGGTCAGCGCCAGCGAGACCTGTGCCGTGCCGTCGACGAAGGCGGCGGACCGCACCAGGCCGAACGAAACGATATCGCGGCTGAAGCCGGGATATTTCACCTGCTTGAGGGCGTCCTTGATGGCGTCGGTCGTCACGGTCTGCGGCCAAGATGCGCAGCGGGCCGGTGGACTCAAGCCGGCGCGCCCGCGGGCGAAAGGCGGATTTACGTTGTGCAGCCGGCTTGGTGTGTAAATAAGAAACTCGCCGCGCCCCGCGCGGTCTGTTTCCGCCAATTTTTATGCGTGCTTCCCTGCTTTTTCTCCTGCTCCCGGTGACGGCCGCCCTGGCCCAGGTGCATGTCGGCACGGTCGAGATCACCGCCGACCGCAATGCCACCCCGATCCGCGTCAGCGGCGAGCCGGCGGAGCTGGTCAACCTGGCCCGCGTGGCCTTCGACGCCCACGGGGCCTACCGCCGCGTGGCCGAGGGCGAGGCGTACGACTTCGTCTTCACCCAGGTCGGTCCGGCCCAAGTGCGGGTGGAGATCCTGCGGGGCGCGGGCCGCGAGCCAGTCCTCAGCCGCGAGGTCTCCGGCACGAGCGCGCGCAACGCGCTCCTGCGCGCGGCCGACGTCGCCGTCGAGCAGACCAGCCACCTGCCCGGTTTCTTCGCCGGCAAGCTGGCGTTCATCAGCGACCGCGGCACCGGCATGGAGATCATGACCTCGGACCTGTTCGGCAGCGAAGTCGTGGGCTGGCCGGGCGTCAGCCGGCAGATCGTCACCCCGCGCTGGGCGCCCGACGGCGGCCGCCTCATCTTCACCAGCTACCGTAACGGGTTCCCGGACATCTACCTGCTCGACCTCGCGACACGGGTGCCGGCGGTCTTCGTCAGCGTGCGCGGCACCAACACCGGCGGGCGCTTCAGCCCCGAGGGCAGCCGGGTGGCGATGGTGCTCAGCGGCGAGGGCAGCTCGGAGATCTATGTCAGCAACGCCCAGGGCAAGATGATCTCGCGGCTCACGCGGTCCGCCGCCGTCAAGGCCGGGCCGTGCTGGTCGCCCGACGGTTCGCGGCTCGTCTTCACCATGGAGCCGGGACCCCAGCTCTACGTCATGGCGGCGGCGGTGGGCGCGCCGCCCCAGCGCCTGCCGACCAACATCAGCAAGTACTGCGCCGAACCCGACTGGTGCCGCTGGAATCCCGAGGAAATCGCCTTCACCGCCGCGATCGGGCGCGGCTACCAGATCGCGGTCTACAATTTCTCCACCCGCACCGCGCGGCAGGTGTCGCACGCGCCCCTCGACGCGATCGAGCCCTGCTGGCTGGCCGACGGCCGCCACCTGATCTACACGGCGCGGGAGGCCAACCGCCGCAGCCTCTGGATCCTCGACACTGAGTCGGGCCGCGCGAAGCAGATCAGCCCGCCTTCCCTCGGCGAATGTTCGTCGGCGAGCTACTGGATCCGCTGAGCCGGGAACGCCGGACCGCGGATCTTTTTCATTCAGAAGCCAGGAAGCCACGAGGGCTCTTTTCCTGGTCTCATGGCTTCTGAATAAGGCTAATCCGGCGTCCGTGGTCCGCGCTCGTCAGGCCGGCCCGGCCTTCTCCGCGGCCTCCCGCCGCAGGAATTCATCGAGGATCGCGGCGGTGGCGGTGGCGCCGCAGCGGGTCGCGCCCAGGTCCCGCACCCGGATCAGGGCGTCGAGGTCGCGCACGCCGCCGGCGGCCTTGACCTGGACGTGCGGCGGGCAGGTGGCGCGCATCAGCTTCAGGTCGTGCTCGGTCGCGCCCTGGGTCGTGTACTTGCCGTCGGCGCCGCGCACGAAACCGTAGCCGGTCGAGGTCTTCACCCAGTCCGCCCCGGCGGCGGTCGCCAGCTCGCAGAGCTTCCGCTTGAGGTCGTCGCCGCCGAGGCCGGCGACGCCGTGGGCCAGGTAGTCGTTCTCGAAGATGACCTTCACCCGGGCGCCGTGCGCGTGCGCCTCGTCGCAGACCGCCTTGATGTCGCGCTCCACGTAGTCCCAGTCGCCGCTGAGCGCCTTGCCGATGTTGATCACCATGTCGATCTCGATGGCGCCGTCGCGGCAGGCGAGGGCGGTCTCGTCGCGCTTGATCTCGGTGGCGCTGTTGCCGTGGGGGAAGCCGATGACGGCGCAGACGAGGACGCCGGTGTCGCGGAGCCACTCGGCGGCGCGCTTGACCGCGTAGGGCTTGATGCAGACGGTGGCCACGCCGTAGCGGGCGGCGAGGCGGCAGCCGTCCTCCAATTCCCGGTCCGTCATCGCCGGGTGCAACAGCGAGTGGTCGATCATCTTCGCGATCTGGGCGTAGGTGTATTTCATGGCGGGAGGTGGTTGAGGCCGGACGTGCGGCAGCTTGGGCCGGCGGGGCGGGCGTGGCAACCCGGCTTCGGCGGGGGCATCTCGCGGTGTTCGACGTTATGTAGGGCTGCCGTCCCTCGGCCTCGCTCGGGACCCTGAGCGGAGTCGAAGGGCTGGTCGGCAGGCCGCTTCATGAATTCGGAGCGGCCCGGCGGCGAGCGCCAGCCCTACAGAACTTCGGGACGCTCAAGAACCCAATTGCGTCCACGGCCCGGCAGACAAAAAAGCCGCGCCGGAAGGCGCGGCTGGGGCCGATGGATCCTTCCGCCTTCGCCCGGGCTACGGCGGACAGGTCGCTTCGCTCAGCATGACGCCTGGCGTCACTTCGTCGCGGCGACGTAGTTCGCCTCGGCGGCGTCCCAGTTCACCACGTTCCAGAAGGCAGCGATGTAGTCGGGCCGGCGGTTCTGGTAGTTGAGGTAGTAGGCGTGCTCCCAGACGTCGAGGCCGAGGACCGGCTTGCCCTCGAGGCCGGCGACCGCCTTGCCCATGAGCGGGCTGTCCTGGTTGGCGGTGGAGCCCACGGCGAGTTTCTGGTCGGGGGTCACGACGAGCCAGGCCCAGCCGCTGCCGAAGCGGGTGGCGCCGGCCTTGCCGAACTCCTCCTTGAACTTGTCGAAGCTGCCGAAGGTGGCGCTGATCGCCGAGGCGAGCTTGCCCTTGGGGAAGCCGCCCTTGCCCGGCCCCATGACCTTCCAGAAGAAGGCGTGGTTGCTGTGCCCGCCGCCGTTGTTGCGCAGCGCCCCGCGGATGGCCTCGGGCACCTTGCCGAGGTCGGCGATGAGGGCGTTGACGTCGAGCGCGGCGAGGGCCGGCTGGTCCTTCAGGGCGTTGTTGGCGTTGTTGATGTAGGCTTGGTGGTGCTTGGTGTGGTGAATCTCCATGGTCCGCGCGTCGATGTGCGGCTCCAGGGCGTTGTAGGCGTAGTCGAGTTTCGGAAGTTCGTAGGCCATATCGGTTAAGGATTGAGGTTCGTGTGGACTTGGAGGGGAACTTTTGCACCGCTGGCGGGCGCCGTCAACCGCGGGCCGCAGATCACGAATGGCGGACGGGAGCAAATTCAGAAGCCAGGAAGCCAAGAGAAGGGAATCCTCATGGCTTCCTGGCTTCTGAATTCAAAACGGAATCCGGCCGTCGATCATTCCTCGATCCGTTTGAGCCGGAAATACGCCTGCAGGAGCTCGCGGCATTCCGCTTCCAGCACGCCGCGCGTGATCTCGAGGTGGTGGTTCACCTGTGGCAGCGCGTTGAGGTCGGACGCGCCGCCGAGGCAGCCCATCTTCGGATCGCCGACGGCGTAGACCACGCGCTTGAGCCGGGCCATGAGCGTCGCCCCCGCGCACATGGGGCACGGCTCCTTGGTAACGTACAGGGTGGCGTCGCTCAGCCGCCAGTCGCCGACCGCCTTCGCGGCCTGCGTCAACGCCAGGATCTCGGCGTGCGCCGTGGGGTCGCCGGTGCGGTCGCGCTGGTTGTGCGCCGAGGCGATCACCTCGCCGCCGCGCTCAATTACGGCGCCGACCGGCACCTCGTCTTCGCGCCAGGCGTCGATCGCCGCGTTGTAGGCCAGCGACATGTAAAACCCGTCGTCCCGCACCAACTGGGAGGGGAAAACCTTCCGGAACGGACAATCGGCGGCGGGCGGGTCGGCGTCGGGCATCGGTGGGGCGGGCGCGCGGATAAAGCCTTGACTTACGGGTGGTGTTTCCCACTTACAACTGTCTTTTAGCACGCGAATCCACTCCATGGCACCACGTTCCCCTGGCAACCGCCGCGCCCCGTATGTCTGACGGCAAATCGATCGAGGTCGAGGGCAAGATCGTCGCCGTTCTGCCCGGCACGATGTTCAGGGTTCAGCTGACCAACGGCCACGTGGTGCTGGCTCACATCTCCGGCAAGCTGCGCAAGAACTTCATCAAGATCGCCGCCGGCGACCGGGTGAAGATGGAGATGAGCCCGTACGACCTCGAAAAGGCGCGCATCACCTACCGCGTGCGCGAGACCGCCCCCCCGCCGCCCACCTTCCGCCGGCGCCGCTACTGACGCCGTCCCCCTCATGAAACGCGGCTCCACCCTGGGCGTCCCCCCGAGTCGGACCGCGCAGAGTGACCAGCCGGCGCCCGCCGCCGCGCCGCCCCCGCCACCGGCGGAGAACCTGCCCCCCGGGTTTGCCGACGCCATCGACGACTTCGTCGCCTTCCTCGAACTGGAGCGCGGACTCTCCCCGCACACGATCGCCGGCTACGAGAGCGATCTGCGGCAGTGCGCCCGCTTCCTCGCCCGCCGCGGCGTCGCGGGCTGGCCCGCGGCCGAGCCGGCGCAGCTGACCGACTGGATCTACACCCTGAGCGAGGACGAGTTCGCCGTCAGCAGCCTCGCGCGCAAGCTGGCGGCGCTGCGCACCTTCGCCCGCCACCTCGTGCGCGAACGCCGCTGCGAGCGCGACTTCACCGAGCTGCTCACCGGCCCGAAGCTGGTGCGCAAGATCCCCGGCACGCTCACCCCCGCCGAGGTCGGGCGCCTGCTCGCCGCGCCGTCCGGGGGCGACGCCTACGCGCTGCGCGACCGCGCGATGCTGGAGCTCTTCTACGCCAGCGGCCTGCGCGCCTCGGAGCTCGCCGGGCTCACCCTGCAGCAGGTCGACCTCGACCTCGGTTTCGTGCGCGTGCGCGGCAAGGGCTCGAAGGAGCGCGTCGTGCCCGTCGGCGCCAAGGCGCGCGACGCCCTCGCCACCTACCTGGCGGCCGGCCGGCGGTTCTTCGTCAAGCCCCGCACCGGCAGCCAGCTCTTCCTCAGCGAGCGCGGCACGGCCATTTCGCGCAAGACCCTCTGGGTGCTCCTCAGGAAGTACGCCCGCCGGGCCGGCATCCAGCGCCCGGTCAAGCCCCACCTCCTGCGCCACTCCTTCGCCACCCACCTGCTCAGCGGCGGCGCCGACCTGCGCGCCATCCAGGAGATGCTCGGCCACGCCAGCATCGGCACGACCCAGATCTACACCGCCGTCACCCCGGACCGCCGCCTGAGCGAACACGACCGTTTCCACCCCCGCAACCGCCCGTCCGCCGCCCCGCCGCCATGACGCCGCGACCTTTCACCGGAAATTCCCTTGACCCGTTTTGGATTCACGGCGTCATGCCTCAGTTTTACCCGCCGTGAAGGTCACCGTCTTTGTCACGCCGAAGAAGAACGTGCTCGACCCGCAGGGGGCCGCCGTGGGCCACGCGCTGGAGAGCCTGCAGCTGCACGGCCTGCGCGGCTGCCGGATCGGCAAGCTGATCGAGCTCGAGCTCGACGGGCGGGACACGCCCGAGTTCCGCTCCCAGCTCGACCGGCTGTGCCGCGACCTGCTCAGCAATCCGATCATCGAGGATTTTCGCTACGAGATCGCGCCGCCATGACTGAGGGCACTGGAGGCTGTCGGGCAACCCTGTCGGGAGGCGGATATGTAGGGGCGCGATCTTGTCGCGCCCTCGATGGTTGGGCGCAGCAAGCCTGCGCCCCTACGTCCGCTTGCGGCATTTGGACAGGCACCAAGGCGCGGTGCCAGCCGGGGGAGGGCCGGTCAACCGCCCGCGGTTCGCGCGGCGGGCGGGCCGGGCGGGGCGCATGAACATCGCCGTCCTCCAGTTCCCCGGCTCGAACTGCGATCAGGACGCCTTCCATCTCTTCGCCTCCGGCCTCGGCCTGCCCACCCGCTACGTCTGGCACAAGGACACCGCGCTGGGCGACGCCGACCTGGTCGTGGTGCCCGGGGGATTCTCTTACGGCGACTACCTGCGCTGCGGGGCGATCGCGCGCTTCTCGCCCGTCATGGCGGCCGTGCGCGCCTACGCCGAGCGCGGCGGCCTGCTCTTCGGCGTCTGCAACGGCTTCCAGATCCTCTGCGAGGCCGGCCTCCTCCCCGGCGCGCTGATCCGCAACACCTCGCTCGAGTACCGCTGCGTCGCGCCCTGGCTGCGGGTGGAGGACAGCTCGCCGACCTGGAACCACGACACCCTCGGGCCGCGCCTGCGCGTGCCGATCGGCCACGGCGAGGGCAACTACCGCATTGATGACGCCGGCCTGCGCCGCCTCGAGTCGCACCGCCTCATTCTCTTCCGCTACTGCAACGCCGACGGCGAGGTCATCCCCGCGGCCAACCCCAACGGCTCGATGGGCAACATCGGCGGCATCCGCAACGAGGCCGGCAACGTGTTCGGGATGATGCCGCACCCCGACCGCTGCTTCGAGCGGTTCCACCCCAGCCAGGACGGCCTGATGATCTGCCGCGCCATCCTCGCCACCCGGTTTCCCGAATTCCTCCACGGCTCCACGCGGCCCGCCTTCGCTGTGTCCTGATGTCCGACCCGCTCCCGCCCAACCCGGATCCCGTCCTCAACCAGCCGGTCACCCCGGCGCTGGTGAAGAAGCACGGCCTGTTGCCGGACGAGTACGGGCGCATCCAGGGCGCCCTCGGCCGCGCGCCGACGCTGACCGAGCTGGGCATCTACAGCGTGATGTGGTCCGAGCACTGCGCCTACAAGAACTCCCGGGTGCTGCTCCGGGGCTTTCCGACCGAGAAGCGCGCGGCGCCCGGCGGCTACGGCCGCGTGCTGGTCAAGGCCGGCGAGGAGAACGCCGGCATCATCGACATCGGCCACGGCTGGGCGGTCGCGTTCAAGATCGAGTCGCACAACCACCCCAGCGCGGTCGAGCCCTTCGAGGGCGCCGCCACCGGCGTCGGCGGAATCGTGCGCGACATCTTCACCATGGGCGCCCGCCCGGTGCTGCTGACCAACTCGCTGCGGTTCGGCGAGCTCTCGTCCGAGACCGTGAAGCGGCTCTTCCGCGGCGTCGTCTCCGGCATCGCCCACTACGGCAACTGCCTCGGGCTGCCGACCGTGGCGGGCGACGTCTATTTCGACCGCAGCTACGAGGGCAACCCGCTGGTCAACGCGCTCTGCCTCGGCATCCTGCGCCACGACCAGATCAAGCGCGGCCGGGCCAGCGGCGCCGGCAACCCGGTCTACTACGTCGGCGCGGCGACCGGGCGCGACGGCCTCGGCGGCGCCTCCTTCGCCTCGCGCGAGCTCACCGAGGAGAGCGCGGAGGACCGCCCGGCGGTGCAGAAGGGCGACCCGTTCATGGAGAAGCTCCTGATCGAGGCCTGCCTGGAGATGATGGACGTGCCCGGGCTCGTCGTCGGCATCCAGGATATGGGCGCGGCCGGCCTGACCTGCTCCACCTGCGAGACCGCCAGCCGCGGCGACGCCGGCATCGAGATCGAGCTCGACCGCGTGCCGCAGCGCGAGACGCGCATGAACTCCTACGAGATCATGCTCTCCGAGTCGCAGGAGCGCATGCTCGTGATCGTGCAGCGCGGCCGCGAGCGCGAGATCGAGGCGATCTTCGAGAAGTGGGACCTGCACGCGTCCCGCGTCGGCGAGGTGACCGAGACCGGGCGCATGGTCGTCCGCCACCACGGCGTGGTGGTGGCCGACATCCCGGCGAAGTCGCTCACCGACGGCGCGCCGCTCTACGAGCGCGAGGCGCGCGAGCCGGCGCACCTCGCCGCCACGCGGGCGTGGACGCCGGCGGGCCTGCCCGACCTCGACGCGGCCGGCGTGCAGGCCACGCTGCCGCGGCTGCTGGCGCATCCGACCATCGCCTCGAAGCGCTGGGTCTACCGCCAGTACGACCACATGGTGCGGCACGGCACCGTCGTCATGCCCGGCAGCGACGCCGGCGTGGTGCGCGTGCGCCTCGACGGGGCGGGGGAGAAGTACCTCGCGATCGCGAACGACTGCAACGGCCGCTACTGCCACCTCAATCCCTACCGCGGGGCGCAGATCGCCATGGCCGAGTGCCTCCGCAACCTGGCCTGCGCCGGCGCGGTGCCGCTGGCGATGACGGACAACCTCAACTTCGGCAATCCCTACAAGCCGGACAATTTCTGGCAGCTGCGCGAGTGCGTGCGCGGCCTGGCCGACGCCTGCCGATTCTTCGACGTGCCGGTGGTCGGCGGCAACGTCTCGCTCTACAACGAGTCGCCGGAGGGCGCGATCGACCCGACGCCGACGGTGTCGGTGGTGGGCCTGATCGAGGCCGCGCGCTACGTCACCCGCCAGTGGGTGGCGGGCCGGCACGAGAAGCTGATCCTGCTCGGCGGCGCGCCGGACGACCTGGGCGGCAGCCAGTACCTCGGCGTGATCCACGGGCTGAAGACCGGCGACGCGCCGGCCGTCGACCTCGCCGCGGAGCAGAAACTGCACGACCTGATCCGCGCCCAGATCCGCGCCGGGCGCGTCGCCGCGGCGCACGACCTCTCCGAGGGCGGCCTGCTCTGCGCGGTGGCGGAGATGCTGTTCGCGCCCGACGACACCCGCGGGGCGCGGCTGAACCTGGCCGGGAAGGCCGGCCGGGGCGGCTCGCGCCCGGCGATTCCCCTGGTCCGGCGGACCGACGCGCTGCTGTTTGGCGAGAGCCAGGGCCGCGCCATCGTGGCGGCGCTGCCGAACGACGCGCCGGCGGTCGTGGCGGCGGCGCGCCGCGCCGGGGTGCCCGCCGCCGAGATCGGCGAGGTGACCGAAGGCCCGGAGCTGACCCTGGACGGGGTGGGCGGGGCGACCATCACCTGGGAGGTCGCCGGATTGCGTCACGCCTGGGAAACGGCCATAGAGGAGACCATGCGGCGACCCGGTCTGGAGGCATGATCATGAGCAGCGAGCAGCGAGCAGCGCGTAGCGGGCATGGCGGACGTTTGCCCGGCTGCTCCGTTCTCGTGCGTTCTATAACCCTACTCGCTGCTCGCTTCTCACTACTCGCCACTTCCGCGCCATGAGCGACGCCGTCCAACACGAATGCGGACTGGCGGTGGTCCGGCTGCTCAAGCCGCTGGCCTACTACCAGGAGAAGTACGGCACGCCGCTGTGGGGCTTCTTCAAGCTCTTCCTGCTGATGGAAAAGCAGCACAACCGCGGCCAGGACGGCGCGGGCGTGGCCTGCGTGAAGCTCGACGTGCCGGCGGGCGAGCCGTTCATGTTCCGCGAGCGCAACATCAAGGCGAACCCGCTCGACCGGATTTTCAAGGAACTGCTCGACCAGTACGAGGACCAGGTCGCCGACGGCACGATCCACCCGGAGTTTGCCGAGACCGTGAAGCGCCATTTCGACTTCGGCGGCGAGCTCCTGCTCGGCCACCTGCGCTACGGCACCTCCGGCGGCTACAGCCTCAGCGCCTGCCACCCGTATTTCCGCCGCAGCCCCTGGCCGACCCGCAACGTGATGCTCGCGGGCAATTTCAACATGACCAACACGGTCGAGTTGAACGCCAGCCTCATCGCCATGGGCCAGCACCCGATCTTCGCCACCGACACCCAGGCGGTGCTGGAGAAGATCGGCTTCTTCCTCGACGAGGAACACGAGGACCTCTACCGGCTCATGCGCACCCGCGGCCTGCCCGGCACCGAGGTCTCGCGCCGGATCAGCGAGGACCTCGACATCGCCCGCGTCATCACCCGCGCGGCGGCCAATCTCGACGGCGGCTACGCCCTCGCCGGCCTGATCGGCAACGGCGACGCCTTCGTGGTGCGCGACCCCGCCGGCATCCGCCCCTGCCACTATTTCCAGAACGACGAGGTGTTCGCCGTCGCCTCCGAGCGCGCCGCGCTCATGACCGTGTTCGACCTCGATGCGCCGGCGGTGCGGGAGGTGCAGCCCGGGCACGTCGTGGTGATGAAGCGCAACGGCACGCTGGCCTCGACCGCCTTCACCGTCGCGCTGCCGCGCGCCTCGTGCTCGTTCGAGCGGATCTACTTCTCCCGCGGCAACGACGCCGAAATCTACCGGGAGCGCAAGGCGCTCGGCGCCGGCCTGGTCGACCAGGTGCTGGCGGCGATCGACGGCGATCTGCAGAACACCGTCTTCAGCTTCATCCCCAACACCGCCGAGGTGGCGTACTTCGGGCTGATGCACGCGCTGCGCGTGCGCAGGCGTGACGAGGTCAAGGCCGCAGTCCTCGCCGCGGCCAAGCAGGGTACGCTGGACGAGCGGCGGCTCGACGAGCTCATCCTGCGCAACTGGCCGCGCGCCGAGAAGGTGATCAGCAAGGACGTGAAGATGCGCACCTTCATCGGGCAGGAGAAGTGGCGCAACGAGCTCGCCTCCCACGTCTACGACGTCTTCTACGGCTCGGTGAAGCCGACCGACAACCTCGTGGTGGTCGACGACTCGATCGTGCGCGGCACCACGCTCCGGCGCTCGATCATCCGCATCCTGTCCCGCCTCAACCCGAAGAGGATCGTCATCGCCTCGACCGCGCCGCAGATCCGCTACCCGGACTGCTACGGCATCGACATGTCGGAGCTGGCCAAGTTCATCGTCTTCGAGGCGGCGGTGGCGTTGCACAAGGAGCAGGGCCGGGCCGAGCTGCTGGCGGAGGTCTACCGCCAGTGCCGCGACGAGCTGCGGGCGACGCACGCCCCGTTCGCCGCCGGCGTGAACCACGTCCGCCAGATCTACGACGCCTTCACCCCCGAGCAGATCTCGGCCAAGGTCGTCGAGCTGGTCTACCCGAAGGGCATCGACTGGCACGGCTCGGTGCAGATCATCTACCAGACGATCGAGAACCTGCACGCGGCCGTCCCCGGCCACACCGGCGACTGGTATTTCACCGGCAAGTATCCGACGCCCGGCGGCTACCGGGTCGTGAACCAGGCCTACGTGAATTACTTTGAGAAGCACGAAGGCCGCAGCTACTGATTTTTGATTGGCGATCGCGGAGTGCGGATTGGGTTCAACCCCGGATTTCACTCGGCACTTGGCGATCGGCCTTCGGCCCTGACCTCTGACCTCCGACCTCTGACCTCTGTTTTCCGGCCTCTGGCCTCTGGCTTCCGACAATGTCTCTGAGCTACGACGAATCCGGCGTGCGGTATGAGCAGCTCGACGCATTCAAGCGCGCGTGCCAGGCCGCCGCGCGGTCGACCGCCGGGGCGCTGACCCCGCACGGCTACGCCGAGCCGCCGGCGGTGCGCGGCGAAAGCGCCTACCTGATCGAGGCCGAGGACCACTACCTCGCCCACGTCGAGGAGGGGCTGGGCACGAAGAACCTGGTCGCCGACGCGGTGCAGGCGGCCGGCGGCGCCTGCCACTATCGCGCCATCGGCATCGACACGGTGGCGACGATCGTGAACGACCTCGTGACCTGCGGCGCGCTGCCGGTGTCGGTGGCGATGCATGCCGCCGTCGGCGACTCCGGCTGGTTCGCCGACGAGCAGAGGGCGAAGGACCTGGCCGAGGGATTCGCCGAGGGCTGCCGGCAGGCCGGCGCGGTCTGGGGCGGGGGCGAGACCCCCGCGCTCCGCGGCGTGGTGAAGCGGTCGGCCATCGTGCTGGCCGGATCGGCTGTCGGCCGGATCGCGCCGAAGAAGCTCCGGGTCGCCGGCGACGTGCGCGACGGCAACGCCATCATTTTTCTCGCCTCGTCGGGCGTGCACACCAACGGCCTGTCGCTCTGCCGGAGCATCGCCGAAAAACTGCCGCAGGGCTACGCCACGCCGGTGGGCGACGGCCGCACCTACGGCGAGGCGCTGCTGGCGCCGTCGCTCATCTACGTGGGGTTTGTGCGCGAGTGCCAGAAACGCGGCATCCAGCCGCGCTAC
>DATJUU010000137.1:0-15929 GCA_035502155.1 Opitutaceae bacterium | reverse complement strand
CCTCGCGGCGCTGCCGGCGCTCGCGCACGCCGATCGCGTCACACGCTCCCTTGCCGGGACGTGGCGCTTCGGTCTCGATCCGGCCGACGCCGGCATCACCGAACGCTGGTTCGACCGCCGCCTGCCCGATCGCATCCGGCTACCCGGCATCCTCCAAGCCCAGGGCTACGGCGATCCGATCCGCGCCGACACCCCGTGGGTGCTCACGCTCTACGACTGGTTCTGGGACCAGCGGGCCGAATACCGGCCCGACACGAAACCCGGCCGCGTGCGGGTGCCGTTTCTCAGCCAGCCGCCGCGGCACTACCTCGGCGCGGCGTGGTACCAGCGCGACGTGGACCTCCCCGCCGACTGGGCCGGCCGGCGGGTCACGCTGACGCTGGAACGTCCCCACGGGGAGACGACCGTCTGGCTCGACGACGGGAAGGTCGGGAGCAACCGCAGCCTCGTGGCGCCCCATGAGTACGCGCTCGGTTCACCGGCACCCGGGCGCCACCGGCTCACCATCCGCATCGACAACCGCATGATCCTGCCGTACCGGCCCGACGGTCATTCCGTCTCCGATTCGCTCGGCGCCACGTGGAACGGCATCGCCGGGGCGATCGAGCTGCGGGCCACGACGCCGGTCTGGATTGACGACGCCGCGGTGTTCCCCGACGTGGCGGCGAAGGCGGCGCGGATCCGGGTGCGCGTCGGCAACGCCACCGGCCGCGCCGGCTCCGGCACCCTGTCGGCCGGCGGCGTGTCGGCCACCGTGACCTGGGATGCGCAGGGCGGCGCCGCGGAGCTGAACGTGCCGCTGGGGGCGGACGCGCAGACCTGGGATGAGTTCCATCCGGCCCTGCAGCACCTCACCCTGCGGCTGGCCGGAGGCGGGGCCGGCGACGAGCGCGAGCTGACCTTCGGCCTGCGGGAGTTCCGGGCCGAGGGCAGCCAGTTCGTGCTCAACGGGCGGCCGGTCTACCTCCGCGGCACGCACAACGGCGGCGATTTTCCGCTGACCGGTTGTCCGGCCACGGACGTGGCGTGGTGGCGCCAGCTCTTCCAGACCTGCCGGGCGTGGGGGCTCAACCACATGCGCTTTCACTCGTGGTGCCCGCCCGAGGCCGCCTTCGCGGCCGCCGACGAGGTGGGCTTCTACCTCCAGCCCGAGGCCGGGATGTGGAACACGATCAATCCCGGCAGCGAAATGGAGCGCCAGCTGTATGCCGAGACCGACGCGCTGCTCCGCGCCTACGGCAACCATCCGTCGTTCGTGCTGCTCTCGCCGAGCAATGAGCCGCATGGCGACTGGAAGACGTCGCTGACCCAGTGGGTGGAGCACTACCGGCAGGTCGATCCGCGCCACCTGTATACCACGGGCACCGGCTGGTCGCTCATCAACGGGCCCGGACCGGTGAAGGGCGCCGATTATCTCGCCTCCGCCGGCATCGGCTTCCACATCATCCGCGGGCCGGCCGGCTGGTTTGGGCGTGACTTCGGCGCCGCGCTGCGCGGCGTGACCGTCCCGGTGGTGGCGCACGAGGTCGGCCAGTGGTGCGCTTACCCGGATTATGGCGTCATCGCGAAATTCACCGGCTACCTGCAGCCGGGCAACTACGAGATCTTCCGCGACTCGCTCGCCGCCCACGGCCTCGCGGCGCGCGACCACGACTTCGCCCTCGCCTCGGGCCGCTTCCAGCTCAACTGCTACAAGGAGGAGATCGAGGCCAACCTCCGCACCCCCGGCCTCGACGGCTTCCAGCTGCTCGACCTGCACGACTACCTGGGGCAGGGGACGGCGCTGGTTGGACTGCTCGACCCGTTCTGGCAGGACAAGGGCTACGCCACGCCCGACGAGTTCCGGCAGTTCTGCGGGCCGACAGTGCCGCTGGCCCGGCTGACGAAGCGCATCTTCACCACCGGCGATGCGTTCGACGTCGACGCCGAGGTGGCCCACTTCGGCCCGGCGCCGCTGGCCGGCGTCGTGCCGACGTGGCGGATCGTGGGCCCCGCCGGGGACGTCGCCGCGCAGGGCGAGTGGCCGGCGCGCGCGATTCCGCTGGGCAAGAACATTTTCCTCGGTCGGATCACCGTGGACCTGGCGCACCTCGCCGCGCCGCGGGCCTACCGGCTCGAGGTCGCGCTCGCCGGCACGCCGTTCCGCAACGCGTGGAACTTCTGGCTCTACCCGGAGGTGGTGCCGGCCGATCCGCCGGCCGGCGTGCTGGTGACGGACTCCTGGGACGCCGCGGAGGCCAGCCTCGCCGCGGGCGGCCGCGTGCTCTTCCTGCCGCGACCGGTCAACCTGGGCTGGACCAGCCCGCTGCTCGACCGCGTGCCGGTGTTCTGGAACCGGGAGATGAACCCGAAGTGGAGCCGCATGCTCGGTCTGTGGATCGACGCGAAGCATCCCGCGCTCGCCGGGTTTCCCACCGAAGACTGGTGCGACTGGCAGTGGGCCGACCTCGTCGCCCGAGCGCGCGCGGTGAACCTCAGCGCGCTGCCGCCCGGCCTGCAGCCGGTGGTCCAGGCGATCGACGACTGGAACCGCAACTGGAAGCTCGGCGTGGTGTTCGAGTGCCGCGTGGGTCCGGGCCGCCTGGTGGTTTGCTCGGCCGACCTGGCGGACGACCTCGATGCACGGCCCGTCGCCCGCCAACTGCGCCGCTCGCTGCTCGACTACATGGCGGGCGACCGCTTCCGGCCGCGCACCCGCGTGCCGGCCGCGGCCCTGCGGTCCCTGTGGTTTGACTCGCGCCTGATGCACAAGCTCGGCGCCACCGTGCAGGCGGAGGGCGCGAACCCGGGGGCCCTGATCGACGGCGACCCCAACACCACCTGGGTGCACGCCGGCTCCGGCCCGACCGCCGGCGTCAACCTGAACAATTTCTGGGACGGCGGCCCGCGCGTGCGCGAGATGCCGCCGCCAGCGTACGCGCCGTGCCCGCTCACGGTCAGCTTTCCCGCGCCGGTGGCGATGAACGGACTGGCGTTGCTGCCGCGGCAGAACGACCGGCTGCACCAGGGCGACATCCGCGGCTACACGGTCGAAGCCAGCGACGACGGTGCGCAGTGGCGCGAGGTCGCGCGCGGCGAGCTGGCGTCAACCTTTGAACCGCAGGAGATCCGCTTCGGCGCGACCGTCACGACCCGCCACGTGCGCCTGACCGCAACCTCGGGGTTTGGCGTCGACAACTCGACGGCATTGGCGGAACTCACGGTGCTTTACGCCGGTCCGAAACTGCCGGACGATGGTCCCGCGACGATGGAATATCATCAGGCCCGCAGCACCACCACCGAAGTGAACGAAGGTCCCGCGGAGCCGGCGCCGGCCGGCCGGCCGTCGCCCCCGCGTCCCTGATCCCGGCATGCGCCGCCCAACCTGCCTCCTGGTCGTATCGCTCCTGGCGCTGGCGCCCGGATCCGTCCGGGCGCAGATGGTGGAGCGGTACGAAGCCGGCCCGCTGCTGTTTCAGGACGACTTCAGCGATGCCACGCACTGGCTCGTGGAGCAGCAGGAGGACGGTCGGGTGAGTTTCCAGGACGGCCGGCTGGTCATCCAGGACGCCGATGGCTGCACCATCTGGTTCCGGCAGGAACTCTCGGCCCCGGTCGTCATCACCTACGACGCGACGGTGATCGACCATGGCGGCCCGCACGACCGCGTGTCGGACCTCAACTGTTTCTGGATGGCGACCGATCCCGCGGCGCCCGACGGCAGCGTGCTTGCCACCACGGCGTCGCGCACCGGCGCGTTCAAGCAATATGACGCGCTCCGGCTCTACTATGTCGGCTGCGGCGGCAATTCGAACACCACGACCCGCTTCCGACGGTACACGGGCATGGGCGACAAGCCGCTGCTGCCGGAATTCGACCTCAAGGAACCCAGGTTCCTGCTCCAGGCCAACCACACCTACAAGATCATGCTCGTGGCGGCCGCCGGCCGCGCGCAGTATTTCCGGGACGGCGAGCGCATCTTCGATTATGCCGATCCCGATCCGCTGCCGCGCGGCTGGTTCGGCTTCCGCACCGTCCGCAGCCACATTGAGATCACGCACTTCCGGGTCTGGCAGGCGCGGCTGGTCTCGGCGACCGGCGCGCCGGCGCCGTGACACAGCGCGGCGCCGTTTTAGGTTTAAGGGGTATGGTGTAGGGTTCGTGACGGACGGTGCCCCTTACACGTTAACCCTTACACTTTACCCGTGGCGGAGGCGCCGTCGTTTGACGATTTCTTATCAGGGGTTTAAGTGAAACTGGTCGGACCGGACGGCGTCACTGCTGGAAATCAATCCCCAGGCATGAAGACAGCACTGAGTCCGCAAGACGCCTGGCAGCCCCTGCCGCCGGGCGAGTGGAATGAGGACGCCGCCCGCCACCTGCTCCGCCGTGTCGGCTGGTCGGCGCAGCCGCCGGAGGTCGCGCGGGCCCTCCGGGAAGGCCTCACTCCAACCCTCGATCGCCTTTTCCCCGCCGAGTTGCCGGCGATGCCGGTGCCGCAGACGGTCGCCGAGCTGGAGGAGGACACGCCGGACTTTGTGGCGAGGGTGAGGGCCGCCGCGCCGGCCGATCGCCGGGCCATCCTCCAGAAGGCGCGCGAGCAGTCGCGCGACGCGTTGCTCGACCTGACCATCCGCTGGCTCCAGTACGCCAGCGCGCCGGCGCACGCCGCCGGCGAGAAGTGGACCCTGTTCCTGGGCAACGTCTACGTCGTGGCGGCGGAAAAGGTGCAGAATACGGCGCTGCTGTTTCAACACCAGGAGACGCTGCGGCGCTGCGCGCTCGGGCCGGCGCCGGTGCTCACCAAGGCGGTGCTGCGCTCGCCGGCGATGATCCGCTATCTCGACCTGCAGGACAGCCGGGTCGGCGCGCCGAATGAGAACTTCGCCCGCGAGCTGATGGAGCTCTTCACCCTCGGCATCGGCCACTACACCGAGAACGACATCAAGCAGGCGGCGCGCGCCTTCACCGGTTACGTCCAGCGCCAGGGCCAGTTCGCCTTCGTCCCGCGGCTGCACGACCGCGGCGAAAAGACGGTCTTCGGCGAAACCGGTTCCTTCGACGGCGACGGGGTCATCGATGTCATCTACCGCCAGCCGGCGGCGGGCACGCACCTGCCGGCGCGCCTCACGAGCTTCTACCTCACCGCCGACCCGCTCCCGGACGAACACCTCGCCGCGCTGGGCCGGTGGTGGGCCGGCACGGGCTACGACCTGCGCGCGCTCGCCCACCGTTACTTTGCCAGCCGCCTCTTCTTCGAGCCCCAGTTCCGCGGCGCGTATATCAAGAGCCCGGTGCAGTTCTTCCTGGGCCTGGAGCAGGACTTCGCGCTCAACGTCCCGCCGCTGCCCCGCCGCCTCGAGCCGGCGTTCCGGCAGATGGGCCAGATGCTCTACAATCCGCCGAACGTCCGCGGCTGGGTCGGCGGCCGCGACTGGATCAGCTCCACGACGCTCGAGGCCCGCCGCACCGTGGCGCGCGCGCTGTTCCAGCCGTTCGACGAATCCCGCCTCAACGCGGACGAGCTCCGGGCGGTGGCCGCCGCCCGCGCCGAGGGGCTCACCATCTTCACCGTTGACCGCGCCTACCTCGACCAGTTTGCCGGCCTCACACCCGAGGCGACGGTCGCGCGGCTGACCCGCGACCTGCTGCCGCTGCCGGTGGACGAGCCTTTCCGCCATGCCCTGGCTGCCTCCCTGCGCGGCCCGCCCGCGCAGGAGGAGCCCCGCCTGCGCAACGCGATCATCGCCATTCTCGAAACGCCGGACTACCAGCTCTGCTGAGCCCGCCCCGCCGCCATGAAGAACCAGCCCTATCTCCTGCCCACCACCCGCCGCGAGTTCCTGCACCTCAGCACCAAGGGCATCGGCCTGCTCGCCTTCGCCCACTACGCGCCTTCCTTCCTCGTGTCGTCCGCGCGCGCCGACGTGCCCGCCCCGCGCAAGGACATGCCCATCCTCGTCCTCGTCCAGCTGGCCGGCGGCAACGACGGCCTCAACACCGTGGTGCCCTACGAGGACGACCGCTATTACCGGCTGCGGCCGACGCTCCACATCGCCAAAGAGCAGGTGCTGAAGCTCGACGACCTGCTCGGCTTCAACCCCGCCTGCGCGGGACTCCACCAGCTGGCCCAGGCCGGCAAGCTCGCGATCATCCAGAACGTCGGCTACCCGAACCCGAACCGCAGCCACTTCCGCTCGACCGACATCTGGGAGACGGCCAGCGACAGCAACGAGTTCCTGTACACCGGCTTCGTCGGCCGGTACTTCGACAACTGCTGCAGTGGCGCGCCGGCACACGCCGACCCGCTCGGCGTGCACCTCACCGGCGAGGTGCCGGAGGCATTCCTCGCCGAACACGAGCATCCGGTCTTCGGCGTGCCGGCGTACGGCGGCCGGCAGATGCGCAATGAGAACGTCGGGCTGCTCGAGAAGCTGCTGCAGGCCCCCGCCGGCGCGGAGAACGAAAACGCCTCCTACCTGCGCCACACGATGATGGACGCACTCGTCACCGAGCGGAAGGTGGCCGGCCTGCTCGACGACTACCGCTCCGGTGCCGAATACCCGAAAAACCCCTTCGCCCAGGAGCTGCGCAACGTCGCCGCCCTCATCGCCGGGGGGCTCTCGACCCGGGTTTACTTCGTCTCGCTCGGCAGCTTCGACACCCACGTCAACCAGCTCGGCCGGCAGAACCAGCTCCTGCAGACGCTGGGCGACGGTCTGGCCGCGTTCCAGAAGGACCTCGAGGCGCACGGCCTGGCCGACCAGGTGCTCGCCATGACGTTCTCCGAGTTCGGCCGGCGGCCGATGGAGAACGACGGCAAGGGCACGGACCACGGCACCGCCGCGCCGCTTTTCGTCATGGGCTCGCGCGTCAAGGGCGGCGTCCACGGCGCCGCGCCGGACCTGAATGTCGCCCGCAACCAGGACATGACCTACAGCGTGGATTTCCGCCAGGTGTATGCGACGGTCATCGACCGCTGGCTGGCGGGGAAGTCCGAGGCGGTGCTCGGCCGCAAGTTCGAGCCGCTGGCGTTCCTGTGAGGGGCCCCCGGGCCGGGCGCAAAAAACCTCCGCCGCGCGCGGTTGCGGCGGCGGAGTCGTTTCAGGATCGGGTCGAACCCGATGCCACCAATGGGTGGTGATCTTCGTCGGTTGTCCGGCGGAGCCGAACCAACTTGACTCAGTCAGGGAGTTAGATCGATCGGGGCGCCCAAGGTTCAATTTTCCTGCGGCGAGTCCGCCGCCGGGCTCAATTCGAACCCGAGAGCAGCTTTTCCTTCGCCTTCTGGAATTCCTCGTCGGTCAGGGCGCCCTGGTCCTTGAGCGCCTTCAGGCGCTCCAGCTGGGTGGCCAGGTCGGCGTGGGGGGCGGCGGCCGGCACCGCCGCGAACGGCATGCCGACATTGATCTGCGGGGCACTGCCGTCCACCGGCCGCATGTAGATGTCGGTCAGCTGCGCGAAGCGGCCGAACGACTCCACCTTGCCGTTGACGATCCGGACGGAGTAGGGCGCGTCGCGGCCGTAGCCGGTGTCGGTGACGAGGTAATAGGTGAGGTACTCGATGTTGCCCTGGGCGCTCATGCTGTCGGGCTTGCCCAGGATGGAGATGACCTGGTCCTTGGTCATTCCGATGCGGATGTCATTGAGTCGGTCGGCCGTCACGCAGCCGGCGAGGAGGGCGACGAGCAGCAGCCCAAGCGCGGGGAATTTCATGGTGGGTGGGATCAGGGGGAAGTCTTCCGCTGACGGAGCGGAGGCCGCGAACCAAGCCGGGGTGGGCGGCTTTCCAGATTATGACGCTTTTCGCACGACGCGGTGACGTCCGGCCGGGCCGGCCGGAAGCGGCCCGCGACCGCGCGCCAGCCCAACGCCAAAGGATTCGCCGCGGCGGGAGGCTCAGGCCTCCGCCGCCGCCGCCGGAATCGGCTCGGGGGCGGGCGCCGCCGGCGCCTCGCTGGCGAAGCGCGCGCCCTTGGTCAGCCATTTGCGCAGGAGCAGGGCCAGGATGCAGCCGACCATGGCGTAGACGCCGAGATACAGCCACATCGCCGACGGCGTGTCCCAGTAGGCGAGCTTGTGCGCCACCAGCGCCTGCTGCAGCGGCATCGTCGCGCCGCCGACCGACACCGTTGCGGGCGACCAGCGCACGAGCATGTGGCCGGAGAAGAAGCTGACCAGGGTCTTGGCCAGGAACCACGGGATCATCGAGAGCCCGAGATAGGTGCCCTCCTGGCCGATGGGCGCGATCGCGGCGGTGTATTCGTAGAGCTTGGGCGACCACAGCACCTCGCCGATCGTGACGATGATCATGCAGAGGATGGCCATCTCGTAATGCGCCTGGCCGATGCTCGTGCCGTACCACTCCCACGGCAGCGCCAGGGGGAAGAGCGAAAACGACGACACCATCGCGCCGTAGACGAGCAGGCTGTAGACCTTGAACTTGTTGGCCAGCGGGATGAACAGGATGATGCCGATCACGATGCCGATCGGGTTGATCATGTTCAGCACGCCGATCGCCGCCGTCGGCCCGATCGTCCGCTCCCAGTACTTCGGCATCAGCAGGTAGAGGTAGGTGTAGACCGCCCGCACGCCGAGGATGAGGGCGATCAGCACGATCAGCCGGTAGAAGGCCGGCTCGGAGACCACGCTGACGAAGATCTGCCAGGGCGATTTCTTTTCCTTCTTCTTCGCCGCCTCCGGCGGCTCGTCGGCCGCGCGCAGCTGGTCGTCGTTCTTGATCATCAGTTCCGCGACGATGAGGCAGAGCGCGGCCGTGATGACGCCCATGGTGAAAATGTGGACGTTGCCGATCTTGAGCTTGAGGCGCACGATGTCGACCGACGCCCCGGCCGCGGCTGCGCCGATGTTCATGAAGAGGTACCAGAGGTTGAAGCCCGCGCTGCGGGAGTGCGCCGTGGTGTAGCGCTGGCAGGCGGCCTGGAACACCGTCTGGATGCCGGCGATGAACGGCGCCATCAGCACGAGCAGGCCGGCCACCAGCCAGCCGCGATGGGGCAGGGAGGGCGTCAGGCCCACCACCACGACCCCGGCGCGCAGCACGAGCGAGCCGATCATCGAGAGCCGCAGCGCTTTGCGGATGCCGAGGAAGTCCGTGATCGTGCCGGAGAAGGTCAGCAGGATGATGACCGCGGACGTGAACGAGGCCACGATATAGCCGGCATTCTTGTCGTTGACGTGCAGGTCGTCGGACAGGAACAGCGTCGCGATCGTGATCAGCGCGAAATAGAAAGTGCAGTCCAGGAAGTTGACGATCTGGATGCCCCAGTATTCGCGGCCGGTTTCGCGCAGCACGCCGAAGTCCCGGAAGTAGCCGATCATCATTTCGCCCGCGGTCTTGCGGGCCGGAGAGGAGTCGCTCATGAGTCAGACAGGTTGGGGGGAGCGGGCCCGAGGATGACGCCGGCGCCCCGGGGTAGGGGGCGGCCCGGCCGGGCCCGGTTTTTTGGTTGGCGCCACGTTCGCGAATCCGCGTCCCAAGTCAATCGCAGGCCGCGCGCCAGACTCCGCGCGGTGCGGCTATAAGCGGTAAGCTTGCAGCTCTAAGCTCCCGGTCTACTGCATAGCGCTATAGCGCCTTTTTGTGGCCAAAACCGCATATAGCTTAAAGCTTATCGCTTAAGGCCGTTCTCATGTCCGCCCTCCGTTTTGCCATCTTCATCGTCGTCGCTCTCGGCGTCTGGGCCGCGGTGCATGGGTTTGTCTTCTGGCGGCTGGCGTCCGTGCCGATCGTGGCCGCTCACGTCCCGCCGCGCGTGATCTTCTGGACGGCGGTGGCGCTGTGGGCCAGCTACGTGGCGGCCCGGTCGCTCAACGCGTGGGGCTTCGAAGTCGTGGGTGAGCCGCTGGAGCTGTTCGCCGCCAACTGGGTGGGCGTGGTCTTCCTCCTGCTTGTGGCGTTGGTCGCGGTCGATCTCGTCACATTCGGCGGCGCGCTCTGGCCCCGGACGGCGCTGGCGTTGCGCGGATGGGCCGCGGTCGCCGCCCTGGTGCTCTCCGGGATCGCCCTCGTGCAGGGCCTGCGCCCGCCCGTGGTGCGCGAGTACGAGGTGCGGCTGCGGGGGCTGCCGCAGGAGCGCGACGGGCTCGTGCTCGTGGCGGTGTCCGACCTGCACCTCGGCACGCTCATCCACGAGACGTGGATGGCCGACCTCATCCGCCGCGTCGACGGTTTGAAGCCGGACGCGGTGGTGGTGGTGGGCGACCTGGTGGACAGCGAGGTGGGCCGGCTGGAGCGCCTGCTGCCGGTGCTGCGCACGCTGCACGCGCCGCTGGGCGTGTGGGCGGTGACGGGCAACCACGAGTTCTACGCCGGCCCGGAGCGCAGCGTGCGCCTGCTGCAGGACGCCGGCTACACCGTGCTGCAGGACCGCTGGGCGGAGGTGACGCCCGGGCTCGTGCTCGCCGGCGTGGACGATCTCACGGCGCGGCGGCAATTCGGGCGGGTTGACCGTCCCATCGAACAGGCGCTCAAGGACCGCCCGCCGGGCGGAGTGATTCTGCTTTCACACTCGCCGCTGCAGGCCGACACGGCGGCCGCGGCGGGCGCGGGGCTGATGCTTTCGGGGCACACCCACGACGGCCAAATCTGGCCGTTCAATTGGCTGGTCCGGATCAGCTACCGGTATCTCGGGGGACGGTACGAGGTGAACGGCATGCCACTGATCGTCTGCCGCGGCACGGGCACCTGGGGGCCGCGCATGCGCCTCTGGAAATCGAGCGAACTCCTGCGGATCACGCTGCGCGCCGGGGGCTGAAAACCCCTTGAGTTTGCCGCCTAGTGTCGACTGCGGTACGCGGACCGCGCCCGATGCAGCCGTTCCCTCATTCCGCCCTCGCGCTCGAAGGTCCGGGCCAGCGAGACCACCTGGCGATCAAGCAATGAAGTGGCCACGGCGATGAGGACGAGGGTGGCGTTGGCCGCGATCGCGGAGTAACGGGGCGATTCAGTGGACTTGGTGGACGTTGTGGATGGCTCTCCACGTCCACCAGGTCCACTCCGTCGACTCGGACCACCGTGCCTCCCACTGTCGTGGATCTCCGTAACCCACGCCGCCACCTCCTCCGCGGTGTTGCACCTGCGGTCGATCAATTCCTGGCGTCGGGGGTCTTCTTGAGTCCACTGGATCAGGTGGCGGTGTCGAAGGTAGTCCTCATAGTCCTGGCCCAATTCCGCCAGGCTCGCGCAGGCTACGTTCGTCAGCTTGAGCTCGAGCTCCTTGGAAGTGCCGGAGATCTTGCTGCCCTCGGCGATGTTTTGAACGCCGCTCCTGGCCGCCTGCACCATCTGGTCGTGGGTGCGGCTGCGGCGATCAATGTAGCGATCGCAAAATCGCACAGTCACGTCGTAGACGAGCTGGGCCACCTGGAAGCTCTTCAGGTGCCGGTAGCCGCCGTGCGGGGGGATGACGCCGGCGACGCGTCGGCCGCCGGGGTTTCGGGGCGGCTGCATAGGGGGAGCCCGCTTTTCGCTCCTCCGTGGCTCCGCGGCAACCCAGAACTGGAGCGCCGTCCACCCCGTCAACTCAGTCCACCCAGTCGACTCTCGGCGCCATTCTAGAGGTAGTGCAACTCCGCCGCCGTCTTTTCCAGCTCCTCGCGGAATTGCGGGTCGGCGATGGCGATCAGCGCCCGCGCCCGCTGGCGGAGGGACTTGCCGTACATATCGGCCACGCCGTGCTCGGTCACGACGTAGTGCACGTGGTTGCGCGTCGTGACCACGCCCGCGCCGGGCTTGAGCATCGGCACGATCCGGCTCAGCGGTCGGTCTTTCACCACCGCCACGCTTGGCAGCGCGATGATCGGCTTGCCGCCGCGCGACCGGCTCGATCCGTAGATGAAATCCACCTGCCCGCCCACGCCGCTGTAGATGCGCGGCCCGATGGAGTCGGCGCACACCTGGCCCGTGAGGTCCACCTCGATCGCCGAGTTGATCGCCACCATGCGATCGTTCTGGGCGATCACGAACGGGTCGTTGATGTACTCGGTGCGGCGCAGCTCGATGAACGGGTTGTTGTCGACAAAATCGTAGAGCCGCCGTGAGCCCATGAGGAAGCCGGCGGTGATCTTGCCCGGGTGGAGCGTCTTGCGCGCGCCGGTGAGCACGCCGCGTTCCACGAGATCGATGATGCCGTCGGAGAACATCTCGCTGTGGATGCCGAGGTCCTTGCGGTCGCCGAGCAGCGCCAGCACGGCGTCGGGCACGCCGCCGATGCCCATCTGCAGCGTCGAGCCGTCCTCGATCAGCCCGGCGCAGTGCGCGCCGATCCGGCGCTCGACCTCGCTGCCGTCACCCTGGTGGAGCTCGAGCGGGTCGTAGGAAACCTCGACGGCGTGGGTGAGGCGCGAGACGTGGATGAAGCTGTCGCCGAGCGTGCGCGGCATGCGGTCGTTGACCTCGGCGAGGATCATCCGCGCCGACTCGGCGGGCGTCTTGGTCAGGCCGACCTCGATGCCGAGGCTGCAGAAGCCGTGCTCGTCGGGCGGGCTGAGGTGGACGAGCGCGGCGTCGAGCGGCAGCCGGCCGTCGCGGAACATGCCGGCGACCTCGGAGAGGAAGCACGGCGTGTAGTCGGCCCGGCCCTCGTTGACGGCCTGGCGGACGTTGGCGCCGGTGAAGAGGGTGTTGACCCGCAGGTGCTTTTCGAGGCCGGGCGCGACGTAGTCGGAGCTGCCGATGGTGAAGAGCTGGTCGATCTCGACTGGCGTGGCGAACTGCGGCGCACGCCGGACCAGGGCGCCGAGCAGGTGCTGCGGCACCGAGCAGTTGCCGGTCATGAAGACCCGCATGCCGGCGGTGATTGCCTCGACGGCCCTGTCCGCGGTCGTGAGCTTGGAGCGGTAGAGCGCGGAGTCGGAGGTCACGGCGGGGAGAAAAGTAGCAAGTGACAAGTATCAAGTAACAAGAGGTGACGGATGGCGGACGGGAGAGAATCGGGCGTCGGATTCGTCTTGGTACTTGCCACTTGTTACCTGGTACTTGCTGCGATCATCCGCCGTCGGTCGGCCGGATGCCGGATCACATGAGCAACTGGATGGGGTCCTCCCCGTGGATCGCGCCGAGCTGTTGATGGACGTCGACCAGCACGAGCTTGTGCTGGTGGCAGCCGCCCTTGAGGCAGCCCTCGAGGAGGCCGCCGTTGGGCAGGTAGAGCGCGAACATGGGCGAGAAACAGAAGTCGCACTTGTCCCCCTCGACCTTGAGCGACAGCCCGCAGGTGGGGCAGAACATGTCGACCACCACGCCCTCGGGGATGTCCACGTCGAACAGGTTGTGGAAGCTGCCGTAGACCGGGTCGAGGTGGATGTTGCCGCGGATCGAGCCGTACTGGATGACGACCTTGATGGAGGGGAAGCCGCTGATGGGCACGGCCGGGTCCATCAGGCTGTGGCCGCGGGGACACTGGGCGTGGGCGACGTGCAGCGTCTGGCGCGGGATCTCGATGACGATCTTTTCTTTTTCCATGGTCATGCCGGCACGTGGGCCCGGGCGGCGAACGTCAGGCCGGCCTCCAATGCGTTGAGATTGATCTGCAGCAAGTGCCGTTTGTTGGCGCCGAGCACGTCCTCGATCGCGGCGACGACCGAGGCCTTCTCCACGGCGTGCGACAGGGCGAGGTAGGCGCCGAGCATGACGACGTTGGCCACGCGGGGGCTCCCCTGCTGCTGCGCCAGGTCGTTCACCGGGATGGTGAGCACCGACACGTCCGTGCGCGTCGGCGCGCGCGGAATGAGCGACTGGTTCACCAGCAGCCAGCCGCCGGGCTCGGCGGCCGCCTCGAACTTGTCCAGCGACGGCAGGTTCATGACGATCACGGCCGTGGCCTCGGTGACGACCGGCGCGCCGATCAGTTCGTCGGAGATGATGACGTTGCAGTTCGCGGTGCCGCCGCGCATCTCCGGCCCGTAGGACGGCAGCCAGGTGACGTTCTTGCCTTCCTTCATGCCGGCGTAAGCGAGGAGCTTGCCGAGCATGAGCACGCCCTGCCCGCCGAAGCCCGCGATGATGATGCGATGCTCCGCCATGTCAGGCGCCTCCGTCCACGTCCTTGAACACCCCGAGCGGGTAGACGGGGATCATGTTCTGCTCGACCCAGCGCAGGGCGTCGACCGGCGACAGTCCCCAGTTGGTGGGGCAGGTGGAGAGCACCTCGACGAGTGCGAAGCCCTTTTTTTCGACCTGCATCTGGAAGGCCTTCTTGATCGCGCGCTTCGCCCCGTTGAGCCGCGGAATCGAGTGGACCGAGACGCGGGTGATGTAGGCGGTGGCGTCGATCGTCGCGAGCATCTCGCACACGCGCAGCGGCGCGCCCTGGCCGACGCGGGCGCGGCCGGTTGGCGAAGTCGTGGTCGGCTGCCCGAGCAGCGTGGTCGGCGCCATCTGGCCGCCGGTCATGCCGTAGATCGCGTTGTTGACGAAAATGACGGTGATGTTTTCGCCGCGCATCGCCGCATGCACGATCTCGGCCATGCCGATCGAGGCGAGGTCGCCGTCGCCCTGGTAGGCGAAAACGATGTTGTCGGGCAGGACGCGCTTGATCCCGGTGGCGACGGCCGGCGCGCGCCCGTGGGCGGCCTCCTGGGAGTCACAATTGAAATAGTCGTAGGCGAACACCGCGCAGCCGACGGGGCAGACCATCACCGTGCGGCCGAGGACGTCGAGCTCGACGAGGGCCTCGGCGACGAGCTTGTGGATGATGCCGTGCGTGCAGCCCGGGCAGTAGTGCATCGGGGTGTCGGTCAGGCCGCGGGACTTCTCGTAGACGACCTTCATGCGACCTTGCCTCCGGGCAGGAGCTGCACCGCCTTGACGACCTCGCCGGGCGTCGGCACGACGCCGCCGCTGCGGCCGTAGAAACCGATCGGGCGCCGGCCCGCGACGGCGATCTTCACGTCGTCGATCATCTGGCCCATGCTCATCTCGACGACGAGGAAGGATTTCGCCTGCGGGATCACCTGCTCGAACGCCACCGTCGGAAACGGGTAGAGCGTGATGGGCCGGAGCAGGCCGACGCGGAGGCCGAGGCGGCGGCATTTCTCCATGGCGGAGCGGGCGATGCGCGAGGTGGTGCCGTAGGCGACGAGCACGACGTCGGCGTCGTCGCACTGCACCAGCTCGTAGCGGACCTCACGCTTCTCCGCGGCCGCGTACTTGGCATAGAGCCCGAGCACGTGGCGCTCGAGGTCATTGGCGTCGAGGTAAAGGGAATTGATGACGCGCCGGCGGCCGCCGCTGTGCATGGTGCCGGTGGTGGCCCAGTCCTTGGGCGGCAGGTCGGGCGCGGGCGTGCAGGGCGTGAGCTCGACCGGCTCCATCAGCTGGCCGATCATGGCGTCGGCCAGGAGCATGACCGGGTTGCGGTAGCGGTCGGCGAGGTCGAAGGCGAGCTCGGTGAGGTCGACGGCCTCCTGGAGGTTGGCGGGGGCGAGGACGAGCACCCGGTAGTCCCCGTGGCCGCCGCCGCGGGTGGCCTGGAAATAGTCGGCCTGCGAGGGCTGGATGCCGCCGAGGCCGGGCCCGCCGCGCATGACGTTGACGAGCACGCAGGGCAGCTCGGCGCCGGCGATGTAGGAGATGCCCTCCTGCATCAGGCTGATGCCGGGGCTGGAGGAGGTGGTGAGGACGCGGGCGCCGGCGCCGGCCGCGCCGTAGATCATGTTGATGGCGGCGACCTCGGACTCGGCCTGGAGGTAGACGCCGCCGACCTTCGGCAGCTCGCGTGCCATGTACTCCGGGATCTCGTTCTGCGGCGTGATGGGGTAGCCGAAAAAATGGCGGCAGCCGGCATTGATCGCGGCGGCGGCGATCGCCTCGTTGCCCTTCATCAGAGTCCTGGCCATGGCGGGGTCCTCAGCGGCGCACGGTGATGACCGAGTCCGGGCAGATCTTGGCGCAGCTGCCGCAGCCGCTGCACTCCGCCAGGTTGTAG
>DATJUU010000136.1:0-4161 GCA_035502155.1 Opitutaceae bacterium | reverse complement strand
GCTGGGACCAGCGGCTGATTCGGCGCGGCGTCGCCCACCTCGCCGCCTCGGGCGAGGGGCGCGAGGTGACGCGCTTCCATCTCGAGGCCGGCATCGCCGCCTGCCACTGCCTGGCGCCCAGCTGGGAGGCCACCGACTGGCGCCAGATCCTGGAGCTCTACGCCCAGCTGCTCGCGCTCGACGGCTCGCCGGTCGTGGCGCTCAACCGCGCCGTCGCCGTCGCCCAGGTGGACGGGCCGGCCGCCGGCCTGTGCGCGCTCGACGCGATCGAGGACGGCGCGGCGCTGGCCCAGTACCACCTGTACCACGCCGTCGCCGGCCAGCTCTGGCTGGACGCCGGCGACCCTGCGCGGGCGGCCCAATGCTATCGCCGTGCGCTGGAACTTGCCGCGCTGCCGGCCGAGCGGGAATTGCTGCAGCAGCGCCTGGCGCAAACGGGCGGCTAGAGGCTGTCCGTGTAATTCGTGGTCAGGGAAGATGTGGCCGGGGTCGGCGACCCCGGCTACAGCTGTTCCCGATCATAGATCCAGAATCCGAATCCCGTGCGCCGGGAGCGACACGGCCCGCTTGGTGCAGCCGTCGCCCAGGGTGATGGTGGTCCGCTCCGCGGCGCCGGCGTTGTTGATCACGACCAGCTTCCTTTTCCGCGGGAACCAGGCGCACTCGGTCCGGACGTTGGAGCTCGCCCAGACCGACCATTTCGCCTCGCGGGCGGCCGCCCAAAACAGCGCCCGGTGCAGCAGACGTGTATTCTCCGGCGAAAACTTGAAGCCCGAAAGGTATACGCTCCGCCCGCGGCCGAAGTGGTGGGTCGCGATCTGCGGGGCCCGTTCGGAACGCTCAGGGCAGGCTCCCTCGCGCTCGGCGAGGACCCGCGTCGCGGCCGACAGTGCGTAAAGACCGGTGACGTCCTTGCCGAAGTCGGGCGTCGCCGCGAGGTCGGCGGTGATGAAATGCTTCTCCGGCGCGGCATATTGGTAGCGGCCGTTGGCGAGGCGCTCGCCGCGGTCGCGGTCCAGCCCGAGCACCGGCGCGAGCCGGAAGCACCGGCCCGGCGCCGGCAGCGCCGAGGGCTCGGCCACGCCGATCAGGCCGCCGCCGCGCTGCACCCAGCGGGTCAGCAGCGCCACGAGTTTCGGGTCCGACCACTCGCGGCCGCCGCTCCACGCGCTGCCCTCGCGGCCGCAGTTGATGATTACCTTCACGCCGGGCGGCACGCCGCGGCAGCGGAGGTCGTCGAAGCTGATGAACTGGACGTCGACTGGCAGGCCCGCCAGCGACTCGATCAGCTCGTTGAGCTCGAGGCCGCGGGTGAAGTGCCCCGAGCAGATCCAGGAGCGAAGCGAGCCCCAGGCCGTTAGCACCGCGACCCTGAATGGCGCGACGTGGGGCTGGTCGCCGTCGTGGAACGACTTGAGGAGCCGGAACTCGCGCGCCAACTGCTCGATGTAGGCGACGAAATCCGGCCACGGCTCGACCAGCGAGAGGTAGCCGCCGAGGCCGATGCGGTCGATCGGGGCGCGGAGGAGGCCGCGGCGGGCGTCGATCCAGAAATTCTTGGCGTCGAGCGTCGGGTTGCCGCCGGCCTTGAAGGTCGGCTCGCCCTTGAGGCCGGTGGGGAACAGGTACGGGTGCAGCCGCAGCTCGTGGGTCGCGACCCCGCGGGCGTGGGCGCAGAGGCGGACCTCGAAGGCGTTGAACACGCACTTGATCAGGCCGTCGAAGCCGAACTCGGCGAAGCGCGGGCTGTTCGGCTCCACCCCGATCCAGTGGTCGTCGTAGAAGACGAAGGCTTTCTTGCCGTGCCGGTGCACGAGGTCGACGCACTCGCGCCCGAACCCGATCACGAAGTCATGGATGAACGCCATGTAGTCGCGGTAGCGGCGCGACGGCGCGTTGTGGGTCGAGTTGTAGAGGCCGCCGTTGACGAAGTCCTCGGAGGTCAGCCGGTAGCCGTATTTTCTTGCGAAGAGCGTCAGCGCCCGCGGGCTGACGGTCATCGCGTAGTCGCCCCAGTCGGAATAGACGTAGCGCAGGTTCGGATCGTCGCCCCAGAACCACGTGAAGTTGTAGAACATCGACGTGAAGCGCACCACCGTGGTGTCGGGGTGCTCCCGCAGCCACTGCTCCAGATAAGCCTGCAGCACCGCCCGCGTCTCCGGGTACATCGGGTCCACGGCCGCGAGGTGCTCCCGGTCGCCCCAGTGGTTGGTGATGTGGTTGTACATCGAGATCTCCTCCCAGATGCGGCGGGCGAGGAAGTTCACGGTGTACGAGTGGCCGGGCGTGGCGCCGCGGATGGTGACGGTGCCCCGACGCGCGCTGGCGGACCAGCGGCGGCGCGGGACCTCGGTGCCGGTGGTGCGGTCGAAGACCTGCCACCAACGCTGCGGATCGTCGTCGAAATTGACCGCAAACTGCTCGCGGAAGAAGCCGCGCAGCAGCTCGACCGTCACGGTCGGCCGCCCGGCCACGACCGGGAAGCTCATGAGGAAGTTCTGCTGGAGCCGGTCCGGGTGCGTCTTGGCCCAGGCGTTGACCGCGCGCACCAGGCAGATCGTCGAGTAGATGTCGTGGCCCGACCGGGTGATGGCGGGTGAGAGCTGGGTGCCGTCGCTGTCGCGGATCGTGTCCGCGCCCCAGCGTTTCGCGAGCCGGAGCGTGAGCTCCTCGTGGCCGGCCTCGCCGGGCAGGGTGAAGCTGCCTCGGCTCAAATCGGGCATGCTCATGAGAGATGGATTGCCACAAAAGGCACAAGAAACGCCAGCCTTTCCGGGACGGACAGTACGGCAGGACAGACTACCGAACGGCCGAACCGGCCTGCCGACAAGCGGCAGCCCTACACGGCGGATCCTCGGGTACGCCGCCATCTCCGGTCTTCCCTCGCCACGGCCGCGCGCCTAATTTCCATTCCGCCGCCCTCCCATGGCCAAAACCGCCCCGTCGCCCGCCCCGCCGCCCGCCCGCCGTTGGCCGGCCTGGCTGCCGCTGGCAATCATGGCGGTCGCAGTGCTGGCCGTGTACCTGCCGGTGCGCCACGCCGGGTTCATCTGGGACGACGATTCCCACGTCACCGACAATCCGAGCATCGTCGGCGGGCTCGGGCTCGGGCGCATCTGGACGAGCCCGGCGGCGAACTATTTCCCGCTCACGACCTCGACCTTCTGGGTAATCCACGCGCTGTGGGGCGTGAATCCCCTGCCCTACCACGTCGTCGACGTCCTGCTGCACATCGCGAGCGCGGCGCTGCTCTGGCTCGTGCTGCGGCGGTTGCGCGTCCCCGGCGCATGGCTCGGCGCGATGCTCTGGGCGCTGCATCCGGTGCAGGTCGAGTCGGCCGCGTGGATCGCCGAAACCAAGAACACGCAGTCGGCGGTCTTCTACCTGCTGGCGATCTGGCTCTTCCTGCATTGGCTCCAGGCGGAGCCGGCGGCCGGCCGCGACCGGCGCGTCCTGTGCTACGCCGCGGCGTGGCTGTGTGCCGCGCTGGCGATCCTGAGCAAGGCCTCGACCGTCATGCTGCCGGTCGTGCTCGGCCTGTGCTGGTGGTGGGTCCGCGGCCGCTGGCGCTGGCGCGACGCGCTCTGGCTCCTGCCCTTCCTGGCCATCTCGGTCACGGCCAGCCTCTGGACGATCTGGGAGCAGCAGTACCACGCCGGGGCGATCGGTCAGGCGTGGGACCAGACGCACCTGCAGCGCCTGATCATCGCCGGCAACGTGGTCTGGTTCTACCTCGAAAAACTGGTCTGGCCGCACCCGCTCATCTTCATCTATCCGCGCTGGGCCCCGAACGCGTCGAATCTGCTAGCGTACCTGCCCGTGCTCGCGGCCGCCGGCGTCTTCCTCGCGCTGTGGTGGTGGCGCGCGCGCGTCCGGGGGGTCTTCTTCGCCGGCGCCGTCTTCGGCGTCTCGCTCTTCCCCGTGCTGGGTTTCTTCAACGTCTATTTCTTCCGGTATTCCTTCGTCGCGGACCATTTCCAGTACCTCGCGAGCATGGGCGCCCTGGCGCTGGCGGGCGCCGGACTGGTCACCGCCGGGGATTGGATCCGGGAAAAGCATCCCTGGCTGGCCGTCGCCCCCACCCGCCTGCTCCTCGTCGTGCTCGGCGTCCTCACCTACGGGCAGTGCCGCCACTACCTCGGCGACGAGGTGCTCTGGCGC
>DATJUU010000135.1:0-11848 GCA_035502155.1 Opitutaceae bacterium | reverse complement strand
GCCTCCCTGCCCAACTACGTGGCGCCGATCGATTACGTCACGCCCTGGATGCAGGCGGGCCGGCCGGCGTACAACCCGTACACCTCGATGCTCACGATCCTGGACACGGGCAAGGTGATGGGGCCGTACGTGTTCGCGACGCAGGATCCGCGCTACGTCAAGGGCATGCCGACGGGCACGACCGCCCTGACGAACACGACCTCGCCCCTCTACGTGCCGACCATTGGGTTCGACGGCCACAACAAGATGTTCTTCGACGGCAACACCCAGGTGGGCTTCTGGGACCCGGGCCCGAGCACGGTCGCCTACAACCGGCCGGCGACCACCGCTATGACCGCCGCCCAGCTGTTCGCCTACAGCCAGGAGCTGACCAGTTCGATCGTGCCGCCCTCGCCGGTGCCGGCCGCCAGCACCGGAGCGACGGATTACGGCACCTGGTACGTCCCGGCGATCACGAATCCCGCCCTGTATGACTGGACCAAGACCAGCATCGACGCGGCCAACGTCGCCACCCAGCGGGCCGACACCTTCCACGTCGAGTTCCAGCAGCAACTGCCGTGGGGCTTCAATTTCGACCTCGGCTGGTTCCGGCAGGAGTTGAAGTCGTACACCAACCGGCCGCTGGGCGACTCCAACAATCCGCTGGCGATCTACGTCGACACCAACCAGGTCAACCTGGACAACTCGGCCAACCCGTATTTCGGCAGCCCGTTCGTCAACAACTACCAGTCGACGGTCAACCGGTCCACCGAGATCAACAGTAACTTCCGCGCCATGCTGGCGTGGGAGCACGACTTCGGCAAAAACGCCAACTGGACGCGCTGGCTCGGGCGGCACCGCGTCCTGGGCTTCTGGACGCGGCAGGCGGACAACCTCTACTCGATGACCTATGCGGCCTCGTTCGACGGCGGCGATCCGCGGCTGATGCCGAACACCAACACCACCCCGGCGAACAACTGGGCGTGGCAGGCCCAGACCAATCTCTGGCGCGACTACTACATCGGGCACAACCCGGACGGCGTGATCCAGTATTCGCCGGCGGTCGGCGGCTCCGGCTTCGGCATGGGCGACCAGATCATCCGGACCTGGAACTGGCTCACCAACAGCTACGACAACGCCGCCGTCCACCTCAGCTACAACCTGCGGGTCGGCGGCCCGATCACCTTCAAGATCGACGACGCGCGTTCGCTCGCCTACCAGGGCTACCTGTGGGACGAGCGCATCGTGCCCACCGTCGGCTGGCGCCGCGATAACCTGAGCATTGCGAAGACGGACCTCACCGGCCTCGCCACCTACCAGGAGTACACCAACGGCTACGCCATCCCCGGCGAGGAATACCGCCTCGGCTCGACCTTCTACATGGCGGGCAACACCAAGACCACGGGCGTCGTGTTCAAGCCCTTGAAGGGGTGGAGCCGGATCGACGAAGCGGCGAACAACGGCAGCTGGCTCGCCGATCTGGCCCGCGGGCTGAGTTTCCACATCAACAAGTCGAACAACTTCACGCCGCCCGGCAGCATCCAGTACGACTTCTTCCACGTGCCGCTCGGCAAACCCCAGGGCCAGGGCAAGGACTGGGGCGTGGGGCTGAGCATGTTCCACAGCAAGCTGTATCTCAACCTCAACTGGTACGAGGCCACGAACGAGAACGCCTCCTCGTCGGCGGCCGGCACGCCCATCACCCGCATCACACGCATGGACACCAGCAGCTTCCGCTCGTGGGCGACGTTCGTGGTGCGCATCCGCGACGGCCAGGATCCGACCGCCAACGGGTTCAACAACAACACCACCACGCCGCTGACCCAGACGGAACAGGATGCGATCTCCTCGATCATGGGTCTGCCCTTCCAATGGCCGACCTGGTCGATCGCGGGCACCCAGTCCGATTTTGCCCGCGGCATGGAGGCGGCGCTGACCTACAATCCGGTGCCCAACTGGACCATGAAGGTCGACGTCGGCAAACAGCGGTCGACCTACAGTGACGTGGCCAAGCAGATCACGGACTGGCTGGCGGTGCGCATGCCGATCTGGACCAGCGCGCATGCCGACGACATGCCGGCGTCGTTCAACCTGTCCAATGGCACCGTGGTCTCGATGCGGAACTTCTGGACCGGCTACGGCTTCAACGCCGACGCCCTGCAGAACGGCTCCAACGGCTGGACCAGCGTGCAGGGCTTCTACAACGCGGCCGTCCTCCCGGTGATCTACACCGCCATTGCCGGCCAGAACACGAAGGTGCCGAACGAGCGCGAATGGACCGCGAACTACATCACCAACTATGCCTTCACCCACGGCCGGCTGCGCGGGCTCTCGGTCGGCGGCGCCTACCGCTGGGACGACAAGGCCGTCGTCGGCTATTACGGGAGCACCGACCCCTCCACCTATGCCCATTCGACGCCGGGCCAGTCGACCATGGTCCTGCCCGACATCAACCGGCCGATCTACACGCCCGCCGAACACCACATCGACCTTTGGGTGGCCTACACGACCAAGCTGCCGAGGATCCTCGGACAAAGCGTGACGGCCAAGTTCCAGTTCAATGTCCGCGACGCCACGGAGAACGGCGGCCTGCAGCCGATCCTGTTCAACATGGACGGGTCGCCGGCGTCCTACCGCATCATCGACCCGCGGACGTACTACTTCACGACGACATTATACTTCTAGGGCCGGGGCGTGCCGGTTCCGCGCAGGCCTTCCCGCCCGCCGCCGGGAAGGCTTTTTGTTTCCCCCGGGTCGCGCCCGCCGGCGGCGCGCTCAGGTCAGCCGCCGCGCTGCCGCCTGCGCCTTGAGGCAGAGCTCCGCGGCCTTGAAGGCGTGGGTCTGGGTCATCGCCCGCTCGGTGCGCTGCAGGCAGTCGAGGATGAGTTCGCCGAAGAAGGGGAAGCCGATCCGGCCGGCCACGTTGAGCAGCTGCTCGCCTTTTCCATCGACGAGGATCAGGTGGTCGCCGCGCCGGTCGGCGCCGACGTTCACGTACTTGCGCAGCTCGATATACCCCTGGGTGCCGAGGATGAAGGTGCGCCCGTCCCCCCAGGTGCTGAGGCCGTCGGGCGTGAACCAATCCACCCGGACGTAGTTGGTGGCGCCGTTGTCCCCGACGAGCGAGGCCTCGCCAAAGTCCTCGAATTCGGGCCGGTCCGGGTTGGCGAAGTTGCCGACCGCCGCATGGGCCACGGTGGCGTCGGTCGCGCCGGTGTAGAACAGGAACTGTTCGAACTGGTGGCTGCCGATGTCGCAGAGGATGCCGCCATACTTCGCCCGCTCGAAGAACCAGGCCGGGCGCGCCGGCTTGCCCAGGCGGTGCGGCCCGAGGCCGATGACCTGGATCACGCGGCCGATCGCCCCGCTGCGCACGAGTTCGCCGGCGTGCACCGCGCACTCCACGTGGAGGCGCTCGCTGAAATAGACGGCGTATTTCCGCCCGGTGCGGGTCGCGACGGTGCGGGCCTGCGCGAGCTGGTCGAGCGTGGTGAAGGGCGTCTTGTCGGTAAAGTAATCGCGGCCGGACTCCATCACCCGGCAGCCGAGCGGGCCGCGCTCGCTGGGCACGGCCGCCGCCGCCACCAGACGCACCGCGGGGTCGTCGAGCACCTCGTCGAGGGCGCGCGCGGCGCGGGCCTGCGGGTACTTGGCCCGGAAGGCCTCGACCTTTTTCGGATCCGGATCGTAGACCCATTTGAGGGTGGCGCCGGCCTCGAGCAGGCCGTTGCACTGGCCGTAGATGTGGCCGTGCTCCAGGTGCGCGGCCGCGAAGATGAATTCCCCGGGCGCGACGACCGGCCGGGATTGCCCCCGCGGGGCGTAGTTCATGCCGTCGGATTTTTCGCTCATGGCGGTAAACATGGGCGCCGCCACCGGCGGGCGCCGGTCGGTCAGCCCCCTTTCCGGGCGGCCTCGCGGGTGCGTTTCTTGAGCGCCCGCAGCCGGGGATCCAGCGCGGCCAGGGTCTGCTTGTCCATCCGGTCGATGAACAGCACGCCGTCGAGATGATCGACCTCGTGTTGGATGCAGCGGGCCAGCATGCCGGTGGCCGCGAGCGTGTGGGGATGGCCGTGCGCGTCCTTGAATTCGACGGTGATCCGGTCCGGACGCTCAACCTCGCCGCGGATCTCGGGGAACGAGAGGCAGCCCTCCTCCGCGGTGTCCCGCGGCCGGGGCACGGCCGTCACGCGCGGGTTCACCAGGACCAGCGGCATGATCAGCTCCTTGGGCGGGCGTTTGCCGTCCAGCTGCCAGGTGTACTCGGCGTCCGCCTGGCGCAGGTCGACCACGCAGATCTGGAGGGCCCGGCCGATCTGCTGGGCGGCCAGGCCGATGCCGCGGGCGGCATGCATCGTCTCGACCATGTCCTCCGCCAGGCGGTTCAGCGCCGCGTCAAAAACGGCGATGGTTTCGCCCTTTTTTCGCAGCACCGGCGCGCCGTATTGAACAATTGGGAGCAACATGGGTCGATGGGTGCGAGGAAGCGTGTTTTTTACGATCTGCCTCGGCAATTAAATTGTTTCCCCCGTCAAGTTCCGCCATGTCTGGACCCACCATGAATGCCGCCGCCCCCCGGTCCGCCCGTCCCCCGGCGGCCACGGCGCTGGCCGTGATCTTCGGCGGGGTGGTGCTGGTGGTGTTCGCCTGGTCGCTGCCCGTCAACCTCAAGTCGATCAGTCCCGCGCTGCTGCGCGAAGCCGGCCGCGGCACGCCCTCGGTCGCCGAGTTCGGCCGGCAGCTGGTTGACTCCGAGAGGCCGGGTCCGGCCGCGCTGGTGCTCGCGGCGGCGCAGGGGGTGGGGGACCCGCGCGCGCCCCAGCTGGCCGCGGCGCTCGCCGCGTTCAGCGCCCGCCAGCGGGAATTCGTGGTCTGGGGCGGATGGGATCCGCTGCTCGACCCCCTGTTCAAACTCCACGAGCCCGCGGGCGGCGGCGCCAGCACGCCGGTGCTCCAGTGTTTCATCCCGGAGGAGGCGCGCGACGCGCTGCGGCGCTACCTCGCCAATTCGCGCTCGCCCGGCGTGCAGGCCGTGCTGCAGACCCGCGGCGTCACCGGCACCGCGAGCTTCATCCCCGCGACCCAGCCCGGCGGCCAGCCGCTCGACGCCTGCATCCTCTGCACCGCGCTGCTCTACCAGGGCGAGCACCTGTCGCCCTCGCTCCAGCGCGAGGTCAAGCGCCTGGCCGACGATGCGGTGCAGACGCGCCAGCTGGGTGACCTGGAATATTTCTACCTCGACCTGCTGGCGCTCGGCCGGCGGCTCGACTGGATCCAGCTCGGCGAACTGCTGCGCCACACCGACGGCACCCGCACGGTCCACGAGTTTGCCCAGCTCGCCCAGGTCGCCTCCGACCAGCTGCCGTTCCTTTACGGCGCCGCGCTGATCAGCGAGTCGGCCGACAGCGCCGCGGCTTACCTCCTGCGCTACGGCAAGCCGGGGGCGGCCGACCTGCGCGAGGCGCTCGGCCTCGGCACGGGCGCCGTGCGCCAGCTGCTCCTGCGCCAGGTGCCGGTCAACCACGGGATCGCGGCGCCCATGGATCTCGCGGGCGCATTCGCGCTGCTGCATCCCCGGATCACCCTGGTCGCGAAATACCTCGGCTATTTCCTCGGCATGTTCCTCGTCCTGCGGGGCCTCGACCGCTGGCTCCTCCTGCCGTTCCGGCGCGCCGCCCTGTCCGTCCTCGACGCGGGCGTGCTGCCCCGCGTCCAGAGCGGGGCCATGGCGCTGCTGCTCGCCTTCGTCGTGATCATCGCGACCGAGCCCTTCCTGCTCCGCGCCGCCCCCGTTTCCGAGTACCGTTTCCACCTCGTCATCCCGGTGCTGGCCAATGCGGCCTCGCCATCCCCCGCCCCCGCAACTGCAACCTCCTCCGCCATGGGTACCTCCACCGTTGTTTCCATCGCCATCTTCGCCCTGCTGCAGGTGGCCACCTACCTGCTCTGCCTCTTCAAGATCGGGGAGATCGACCGCCAGGATCTCCCCGCGCAACTCAAGCTGCGCCTCATGGAGAATGAGGAGAACCTTTTCGACAGCGGCCTCTACATCGGCATGATGGGCACGGCCACCGCGCTCGTCCTGCAGGTGCTCGGGGTGATCGACCAGAACCTGCTCGCCGCCTACTCCTCCAACCTGTTCGGCATCGTCTGCGTGGCGTTCGTCAAGATCCGCCACGTTCGCGGCTACAAGCGCCGGCTGATCCTCTCCGCCCAAGGCGCCGCCGCGCGCGCCACCCCGACCCCCGCCTGACCCGCGCGTCATGAACAAGACGCTGCTGCTGATCATCGTCGACTTCCTCTTCCTGAACCTCATCGCCCTCACGCGATGGGAGCGGGCGGAGCCAGTGCAGCCCCGGGTCAATCCCGTGACCCAGGTCGGGGCCAACGCGGCGACCCCGCGCGACCAGGACATGGTCGCGCTCATGCGCCTCGCCCTGGCGGACGAACAGACCTCGCGGGAGAAGGTGACCTCGCAGCTCCAGGCCACCCAGGCCGAGCTCGAGGCGCGCGAACAGAATCTCGCCACGGTCCAGGCCTCCAAGGCCTCGGCCGAGTCCGCCCTCGCCGCCAGCCGGCAGGACATCCAGGCCCTCAACCAGCGGGTCGCCGCCGCGGCGCAGGACGCGACCATCACGCGCGACCGCCTCGCCCAGCTGCAGCGCGACTTGGAGGCCAAGCAGGCGGAGGCGGCGCGGCAGCAGAAGGAGATCGCCGCGCTCAACCAGTCCCAGGCCGAGTCCCAGCAGCGCATCGAGGGCCTCAGCGTCGCCGTGAAGGTGGCCCAGCAGGAGAAGGCGCTGCTCTCCGACAACCTGCAGGAGGCCAAGCAGCAGATCACCGTCGAGCGGCAGGAGCGCCAGAAGATCCTGGCCCAGAACGACCAGCTGACCGCGGGCGTGGGCCAGCTCGCGCAGAAGTCCGGCGAGATCGTCAGGGAGATCCGGGACAACCGGCCGATCAACGCCAACGTGCTGTTTAACGACTACCTCGCCAACCGGGTCACCGTCACGCTGACGGCGGCGCGCAAGGGCCTCTTCGGCCTGAGCACCCGCACGAAGGAGATCCAGACCGTGCTGGTGACGGACGGGAAGGCCGTGTACGCCGTGCTGCACGCCGGCGAGACGCCGTTTGCGCTCGGGCCGGACCAGGTGCAGCAGACGCCGTCGGACTGGGAGCGCGTGACCGCGCAGTTCAGCCGCTCGAATATCTCCGCGCCCGCCCCGGAGCTGGATTTCCTCTCCCTCGACCCGCGCGTGATCGTGCTCCCGGTGGACGCCGATCTGGCCGCCCGGCTCGGCGTGAAAATCTACCCGACGGCGCTCGAACCCTTCAAGTTTCCCGAGGCCATGCTCGTGGCCCGCGGCGGCACCGGCTACGGCTCGGTCGAGTTCAAACTCGACGCCCGGACGCCCCAGTACGTGCGGATGGACAACCGCCTGATCAAGCACCTGTTCGGGGATTTCACCCCCGCGGCCGGCGACCTGGTGTTCAGCCAGACGGGTGAGATCCTCGGCATCATGGTGAACAGCGACTACTGCGCCGTGATCGACAATTTCCTCGCCGCGCGGACGATCCGGACCGGCGACGACACCCGCGACGAGCACACCGGGGCGGTGCAGGCCGCGATGAGCGCCCGTCTCCAGGCCCTGCCCGACCGGCTGCAGTGACGCCGGCGCGGCGCGTCAGCGCCGGCCGAGGCGCGCGAGCAGGGTGCGCAGCCCGGGGCCGACCCGGCGCAATTCGTCGCGGTGCGCGGCCGACAGGCCGGCGAGCAGCCGCTCCCCGCGCGCGGTCAGGACCACCCGCACCAGCCGGCGGTCCGCTGCCGAGCGTTCGCGCCGCGCCAGCCCGCGCCGCGCCAGCCGGTCCACGAGGCCCACGACGCTGTGGTGGCGCCGCTGCAGCTGCGCCGCGAGGGCGCCGACCGTCGGCCGGCCCCCGGCGCCCTTGACCGCCAGCAACGCCTGGTGCTGCTGGGGCGACAGCCCCGCCGTCCGCGCCGCCCGCGCGCTGAAGGCGAGGAAGCGCCGCAGGGCGTGGCGGAAGGCGGCGAGGGTCTCGTACTCGTTGCGGGTGAGGGGGCCGCGGCGGGCGGGCATGGCCCGAGTCTGCCCCGCGGCCGGCCCGCGTCAATCCCGCCGCTTGATATCTATCGCGACACGATATTTAATGCCCGTCCCGCATGTCCTCGTCCTCCCCCGCCACTCCGGGGGCGCCCTCCGCGCGCGCCGCCGGGAGTCCCTCCTCCGCCGGCCTGATCCGCCTCGCCCTGCTGGCCGCCGGGGTCGGCGCCGCCGCCGGGCTCGGCGCGTGGGTGCTGTATTCGATGATCGCGTTCGCCTCGAACCTGATCTTCCTGCACCTCTGGTCGTGGGCCTACCGCGACGTCACCCACCACCTCCTGGGCGCCTGGGTGCTGGTCGTGCCGGCGCTCGGCGGCCTGGTCGTGGGCCTGATGGCGAAATACGGGACGCCGAAGATCCGCGGCCACGGCATTCCGGAGGCGATGGAGGCGGTGCTGTTCAACCGGAGCCGGATCGCGCCGCGGGTGGCCGTGCTCAAACCGCTCTCCGTGGCCGTCGCCATCGGCACGGGCGGACCGTTCGGCGCGGAGGGGCCGATCATCCAGACCGGCGGCGCGCTCGGGTCGATTCTGGGCCAGGCGCTGCATCTCACCGCGGCGGAGCGCAAGGTGCTGCTGGCGAGCGGCGCGGCCGCCGGCATGGCCGCCACCTTCAACACGCCGATCGCCGCCGTGATCCTCGCCATCGAGCTGCTGCTCTTCGAGTACAAGGCCCGCTCGTTCGTGCCCCTGGTGATCGCCAGTACGCTCGCCACCACCGTGCGCTTCGCCCTCATGGGCCGCAGCGCGATGTTCTCGATGCCGCCGGCCGACTTCGGCGTGCCCGCGGCGCTGCCCGCCTACCTCGTCCTCGGGATCGTGTGCGGCCTCGCGGCGGTGGGCTTCAGCAAGGCCCTTTACTGGATCGAGGACGGCTTCGAGCGCCTGCCCGTCGACCCCCTGTGGTGGCCGGTGTTCGGCGGGCTGGGGCTGGGCGTGATCGGCTGCTTCGTGCCGCGGGTGCTCGGCATCGGCTACGGCTCGATCTCCGACATCCTCGCCGCGCGCCTGACCATCGGGGTGCTGGCGGTGCTGCTGGTGGCGAAGGCCGCCGCCCTGCTGGTGTCGCTCGGCTCGGGCACGTCCGGGGGCCTGCTCGCGCCCCTGTTCATGGTCGGCGCGGCGCTGGGCGGACTGTACGCCGACGCGGTCAACGCCCTGCTGCCCTCGCTCGCGCTCTCGCCCCCGGCCTGTGCGCTGGTGGCGATGGCGGCGATGTTCGGCGCCGCGGCCCGCGCCCCGTTCACCTTCATCATCTTCGCCTTCGAGATCACCCGCGACTACAACGCCGTCCTGCCCCTCATGCTCGTCGGCGTGGTGGCCTACGCCGTGGCCCTGCGGCTGGCGAAGCATTCGATCATGACCGAGAAGCTGGCCCGCCGCGGCCTGCTCGTGCCGCAGGAATACGAGGTCGATCCCTTCCAGCGCCGGACCGTCGGCCAGACGATGAGCGCGGCGCCGGCGGTGGTGCCGGCGGACCTGGCGGCCGCGGAGCTGGCGGCGCGCATCGCCCGCCGCGATCCCGCCGTGACCCAGCACCAGGCGCTGCTGCTCGTCGACGGGCACGGCGACCTCGCCGGCATCGTCACCCGCGGCGACCTCGTGCGCGCCCTGGAGCGCGACCCGACCGGCCATCTGACGGTGCTGGAGGCGGGGACCCGGGACCCGGTGGTGGCGTTCCCCGACGAGACGCTGCACGAGGCGATCGTGCGGATGCTGGAGCAGGACGTCGGCCGTCTGCCGGTGGTGAGCCGGGAGCAGCCGCGGCAGATCGTCGGCTATCTCGGGCGCGCGGCCATCCTCGACGTGCGGCGGCAGGTGCTGGCGGAGGAGCACGAGCGCGAGCCCGGCTGGCTGCAGCCCGCCGCGCGCGGGGATCCGTCCTGAGCGGCGGGTCGCGGGGCGGCGAAAGACGCTTGCCCGGCGTGGCGGCGTCCTGTCTTGTGACGCGAGCCCATGGAAGCGAACGACGCCGATGCCGCCATCGCGGCCCGCGGGAACGCCGGGCGGCGGGTGCTGGACTGGGGACTAGGTGGCGCGGCCACGCTCTCATTCCTGCTCCTGGTTCACGTCTATGGCGCCAGCCTGCTGCCAGACCGGCATTTTGTGATTCCACCTGACCGCATTCAGCCGCTGTCCTCGACCCCGTCCTTCGCCTATGTCTACGCCTTTGATCAGAGCGAGGGGGACCGGCCTTACAGCCCTCGGAGCCGGACGAAACTGTTCGAGGCGGGACGGCGACTGGATATGAAGACGCAGCGGGAGGACGAGGTGCGTCTTGCGGGTGGCGGACGCTGGACGCATGAGCCCGGGCGGATCGTGTTTTCCGCGACCGATAACAGTGACCCCCGCCGCGATGGGCGAACCTATACGGTGGTGTCCCCCGTCCTGTACCGACCGGCGATCGGCATGTGGGCGTTCGCGATCTTCGCCATCTCGGTTATTGGACTGTGGTCGCGAGGGCGGCCGTCGGTGCCTCAGGGCAGCGCACCACCGCTTGCGGCTGGAAGCCGCTGGCGCTGGCATGTCGGCGGTGCCGGCCTGTTGTTTGTGGCCGGCTTGTACTGCAACACGGGCACGCTGGCGCCATACGCGAACACAAATTTCGGGGTCGTCGACCCGACCACTGGTTACATCTACAACACCGACCACGTCCACTTCCGCGTCCTCTTCGATTTCGTTGATGGGAAGGGTCCGGCGGTGTGGGACAAGGCGCTTTTCCTGCGGCGGATCCTGTTTCCGGTGCTGGCTTGGCCACTGATGAAGCTCGCCGGCTTCGAGGTGGGCGGCGCGTTCGCAGCGCTGCTCTTCAACACCGTCGGCTTTCTTGTCGCCGTGCATTTGCTGCGGCGGCGCATCGGCGAGAGAGGAGCCGTCTTCGCCGCTTGGATCTTGGCGTTGTATCCGGGTGCCGCCTATTGGGGTGGGCTCCCTTATCCCTACGCGCTGATCGTGCCCGGCAGCTTGTTGCTGGTGGTCGCCCTGCTGGACCTGCCGGAAGCCCGGGACAGGCGTTTGGCGGCCATTTCTCTTGCCATGGGGGTCGCATACTTGGGTTACGATTTTGCGGTTTTGTTCCTGCCGGCGAGCGTGCTGACGCTGGTGTGGTGCCGTCGGCCGTCGGCGGCACTCGTGTCGGCGGTGTGGCAGTTGGTCCCGCTGACCTTCTGGCTGGCGTTTCTTGTCTACGGCCTGCACCAACCTCTAAAGAACTCGAATTCCCGTGTGTATTGGGCAGTCCTGGCCTCATACTTCGATGCCCCATCGTTGGGAGTGTGGTGGGCGCAGGTTTCGAACTTCGCCGAAGTGGGCTTCGATGTTTTTTTTGGCGCGAATTTCATTTTTCTGCCGGCGCTATTCTTCGCGGTAGTCGCGCTAAATCCAAGCACAGCACGTATTCGCCTTCAGCCGGGCGAAGGTGCTTTGCTCGTGGTGGCGCTGGCGCTGTTCCTGTTCAACAACTTGGCACCGTCGTATCATGCGTGGCCCATGCGTGGGACTTGGATTGCGCGGCTTTACCAACCGATCTTCCCCGTGCTCGTCGTCTTCGTCGCGCGCTGGTGGCAGGCCCTGGCGCCGCTGGACCGGCTGCACCGCACCATTGTGGCCGGGCTGCTGGCGGCGACGGCGGCGGGCAACGCGTTGATCGTCTTCGGTCCCATCCTGAACAACCCGGGGCGGCTCTCGGAGTACGCCTTCTACCGTTTCTACGACCACACCGACAGCCATTGGGTGTACGAGGCA
>DATJUU010000134.1:0-31767 GCA_035502155.1 Opitutaceae bacterium | reverse complement strand
CCCCATGGGCTTCGCATGGCACGGCCAGCCTTCGCTCTCTGCACGAGCTTCGGCTGGCAGGCCCATTTTTTTTCGAACCCGAACGAAAAGCGTCCGCTGTCGCCCGGGGCGGAGGGCGCCGGTCAGAGGGCGCGGCTCTGGCGCCGCGCGATCGTCAGGGTCAGCAGGCTGCCCAGATACGCCGCCGCCACGAGCAGCATGAGGCGATGCCCGCCGACCGCCATGGCGAGGTATTCGCAGAAGCCGCCCACCATCGCGCCAATCAGGTTCGCGCCAAAGACCGCGGCCGGAGCCGCGGCGCTGCGGAAGGTGGTCGAGAAAATCAAACCGGCGAAGAAGATGGGCAGCGGCACCGCCACCAGGGCCCAGAGCAGACGCCCGGCAAGGCCGAACTCGAGAATCTGTTCGCGCGGCACGAGATAGAGGAGTGCGAGCGCCGCGAACAGCGGCAGGTACATCCGGGGTGAGAACCCCTGGAGGCGCTCCGCGAGCAGGTTCGCCGCCATCACCATCAGGAGCACGCCCGCCACGACGACCATCGTGACGAACCAGGTGGCGCCGAAGTACAGCGTGCAGTCGCCGATGCTCTTGGTCTCGAGCAGCAGAAAGCCCAGGCCCATCAGCCCAAAATGCAGGTCCCCCGCCCCGAACGAGCGGCCCCGGAGCCCGAAAATCGCCGCCACCGAGAGTCCCAGCAGGGCCGCGATCGAGGCCAGGTAGTCGGACGGGACCGCCTTCCGGACGAGGTAAAGAAACGGCCAGTCGTCGGTGGGCAGATCGACCCGGTACCGCGGGTCCTTCGCGGCGTCATGCTGGAACCCGGAGCGGCGGAAGAGGAAGACTTCATCCGGCAGCTTCGGCGCGGCGGCCTTGGGCACGCACAGGATGACGGTCTGGTAGCCCAGATACATGGCCGGCTCGCGGCCGGTGGCCGCCGCCACCATCTGGTAGAGCTTCGGCACCAGCCAGTCCTGCTTGGTGACGAACGACAGGCAGAGCGTCCCGTCGGCGGCGAGCAGGCGGTACGCGGCGCGCACCCCCTCGACCGTGTAGACGTAGCCGTCCAGCCGGACGTTGGTCATGCTGCTGAACAGGGCGTGGGAATCGAGCAGACCGTAGACCACGAGGTCATAGCCCGGCCGGGCCTTCGCCAGGAACGACCGCGCGTCGTCGATATGCACCGTCACCCGCGGATCCGCATACGGCGCGCTGGCGTTGAAGCGCCGGGCGATCCGGATCACGCCCGGATCGATGTCCACCGCGTCGACCTGCCGGGCCCCGGCGGCCAGCGCGGCCTCGACGTCCCCGCCCCCGCCGGCGCCCAGGACCAGGATCCGGTTCCGCCCCGGGGCGAGGGCGTAAGGCACCCGATAGTATTGCAGCCAGAACGGGATGAAGGTGCGGCCGAGCGTCGAGTTCGGGGTGTAGCGACGGGGATCAAACGCCGCGTCGAACTGGTAGAACATCTGGTTGATCCGCACCGAATACGCCGGGGGATTGACCATGGTCATCAGGGCCGGCGGCGGCGCCGACTCGGTCACGTCGGGGGTCTCGACCCGGCTGATCGTGATGTAGTGGTAGGGCGACCAAATCGCCGCACGGTCGCTCTGGAGAAACATCACGACCAGCACGAGGGCGAACACGGGGACATCGAGCACCCACCGGCGGCCGCCCGAGATCAGGAGATAGAGGATCACCACCGCCGCCATGCCCGCCACCGGCGAGAAACTCGTCAGCGAAAAGAATCCAAAGGCCAGGGTTCCGAACAGGCTGCCCGCGAGGTCCCACGCGTAGGCCGGGAGCCGGGGCAGCGCCTCGAACAGCACCCCCATCCGCTGGCCCAGCGGCGCAAACAGGAGCGCGTTGCTGCCGAAGATCAGGATCAGGACCAGGACGTTGAGCAGCGATTGATTGGCGGTGTAGAAGCGGATCTCGCCGGCGCTCCCGCCGAGCGTCACGTGCCGGCACAGGGCCAGGGCCCCGATGTTGCCGGCCAGGAAAACGGGAAACCGCTCGAACAGGCGCCATTTTCGTCCCGCCGCCATCGCCCCCGCGCCCAGCCCCAGAAACGAGCTCAGGAGCATCAGGTTGGCGTAGTACGCGATGAACGGCACCACGGACGGGACCCAGCGGATCACCATCAGCTCGAGGAAGAGTGCGGTGAACGACAGGGCGAACATCCGCGATTTCATCCGGCTGGTGGGATCGGGGGGCATTCGGAGTGCGATCATCACAAGGGAGAAACGCCGCGGGACAAGGAATCTTCGCGCCGCCGGCGTCCGGGCCCCCGCCCGGCCGGCATTGCCAATCCGGGCCGGGCGGGTTAGCTTGCGGAGCCTTTTGAGGAGACCCGCATGAAAACCCACCGCCGGTCGCGCTGGTGGTGCCTGGCCGCCGTCCTCGGTTCGCTGGCCGCGGCCGCCCCCGCCCCGACCCAGGCCAACGCGCCGATCCGCGTCATCCAGACCACCGAGCTGAAGTTCCCGGTGACGGCCGACACGCTCACCCTGAGCGCCGGTCAGGCCCAGGTGCTCATCAACGTCGCCGCCGACGGCAAGCTGGTCGACTGGCTGGTCCTGAGCTACACGCGGCCGGCGTTCGCCGACGCCGCCGTGCGCGCGCTCCAGGAATGGCGGTTCGAGCCGGCGCGGGTTGACGGCCGGCCGGTGGGCTCCCGGCAGGCGCTGACGTTCGACTTCAAGGCCACCGGCAACGTGGTCTCGACCCTGGCGATCGAAATGTACGACAACTTCGTCTCCTCGATCTTCGGGCAGACCGTCTACTGGCAGGTGTGCGCGCCCGACGAGCTCGACGAGCCGCTGCGGGCGCTGACGACGGTGCGGCCCAAGTTCGCCGGCGCGGCCTGGCGGGACGGCAAGCCCGGCGGGCAGGTGGTGCTGGACTTCTACGTCGACGCCACCGGGCGCGCCCGCATGCCGGTCGTGCTCAGCGCCACCGAGGCGATGTTTGCGGCCGCGGCGGTCGACGCCCTGCGGGACTGGCGGTTCTCGGCGCCGCGGCGCGGCGGGCAGCCGGTGGCCGTGCGCGTCCGGCAGGAGTTCGTGTTCGCGGATTGAACGGCGCGCGGCGCCCGCCTTTGCCTTTCGGCGCGTTGTCCGTTCACTGTCGGCACGCATGAAACACTACGATTTTGGCACCAAGCTCCGCGCGCTCTGGGAGAAGGCCGGCCGCCTCTACGCCCAGGGCCAGCGCGGGGCCGACACTTATTTCACGGCCGACGAGGCCGCGTTTCTCGCCGCCAACGGGATCACGCCCCAGCACCTCTACGATTACGCCGAGGACTTCACCGGCGGCGGCGAGCCGACCTGGGAGACGGCGCTCGCGATCGAGATGGTCCGGCGCGACTATTTCCTCAACGCGCAGGCCGGCCGGGCGTCGACCCGGGTGCTGGAGGAGGCCAAGATGCCGGCCAAGACCGACGCCGTCCGCGGGATCGAGTGGCTGCCGCGCATCATCCCCAAGACCAAGGCGAAGCTGCACGGCGAGCTGCCGCCGACGCTCATGTACTGCTGCGGCGGCGACCGGCGGTTCTTCCAGGCCCACGACATCCACCCCGCCGAATTCCTCAGCCTCGTCTGGCGGAACGAGCACAACGACCCCGCGATCGTGGACTGGGTCGCCCGCCGCAGCGCCGCGAAATAGGCGGCGGTTTCTGCGCGGGTCGTTTGACGGGCCCCGGGGGGCGCGCAAATTTGGCGGCAACCCGCGCCGCCGCGCGTCCGCACCATGCCCTCCTACACCCTGAACATCAACGGGCGCCCGCACCCGGTGGACGCGCCCGCCGACATGCCCGTCCTCTGGGTCCTGCGCGACCTGCTCGACCTCAAGGGCACCAAGTACGGCTGCGGCATCGGCCAGTGCGGCGCCTGCACCATTCACGTCAACGGCGTGCCCACCCGCGCCTGCCTGACGCCGGTGGCCACCGTCGGCCGCCGCCAGATCACCACCATCGAGGGGCTCGCGCCCGACGGCGCGCACCCGCTGCAGCGCGCGTGGTGCGAGCGCGACGTCCCGCAATGCGGCTACTGCCAGGCGGGCCAGCTCATGACCGCCGCCGCGCTCCTCGCCGACAATCCCCACCCGACCGACGCGGACATCGACAACGCCATGGCGGGCAACCTGTGCCGGTGCTGCACCTACCTGCGCATCCGCGACGCCATCCACCACGCCGCGGACCTCGCGGCCGGGAAATAAGGAGGCGCCATGAACTCCCCGCCCCCCGCCATGGACCGCCGCTCGTTCCTGCGCGTCTCCGGCCTCGCCGGCGGCGGCCTGCTCCTCGGCTTCTACCTGCGCAGCGGCGCCCGCGCCCTCGGCGCCACGGCGACACCCGCCGGCGAGTTCGTCCCCAACGCCTTCATCCGGATCACGCCCGACGGCGTCGTCACGATCATCTCCAAGAACCCCGAGATCGGCCAGGGCGTGAAGACCTCGCTCCCCATGCTCATCGCGGAGGAGCTCGACGTCCCTTGGAGCAGCGTCCGCGTCGAGGAGGCGCTGAGCGATCCGGCCAAGTACGGCGCCCAGTTCGCCGGCGGAAGCACGGCGACGCCGATGCACTGGGACGAGCTGCGCCGCGTCGGGGCCGCCGCGCGCCAGATGCTGGTGACCGCGGCCGCCGAGACCTGGGGCGTGCCGCCTGCCGAATGCACCGCCGCCGACGGCGTCGTGGTCCATCCGCCCACCGGTCGCCAGCTCACCTACGGCCAGCTCGTGGCCAAGGCGGCGACCGTGCCCGCGCCGGACCTGCACGCGGTGCAGCTCAAGGACCCGAAGGACTACAAGATCATCGGCCAGCCGATCTCCGGGGTGGACAACCCCGCGATCGTCACCGGCCAGCCCCTCTTCGGCATCGACGTGCAGGTCCCGGGGATGCTCCACGCCATGTTAGTCAAGTGCCCGGTGTTCGGCGGCAAGGTGGCCGGCGCGAACGTCGACCGCGTCAAGGCTATGCCGGGAATCCGCGACGCGTTCGTCGTCGAGGGCGGCACCGACCTGCACGGCCTGCTCAGCGGCGTCGCGATCGTGGGCGACCACTGGTGGGCGGTGCGCTCCGCGCGCCAGCAGCTGCGGGTGACCTGGGACGAGGGCGCGACGGCCGCGCTGAGCAGCGACGGCTTCGCCGCCCAGGCGGCGGAATTCGCCAAAAACCCGGGCGAGCACACGGCGCGCCACGACGGCGACGTCGCGGCCGCGCTCCAGGGCGCCGCCAAGACCGTCGAGGCCGCGTACTACTACCCGTTCATCTCCCACGCCAACCTTGAGCCCCAGAACTGCACCGCGCACTTCCGCGACGGCGGCTTCGAGATCTGGGCGCCGACCCAGAATCCGCAGGACGGCCGCCAGCTCGTCGCCCGCACCCTCGGCATCCCGGAGAAGGACATCGTCATCCACATGACCCGGGTCGGCGGCGGCTTCGGCCGGCGGCTGCGCAACGACTACATGGTCGAGGCGGCGTGGATCTCCAAGGCCGTGGGCGTGCCGGTCAAGCTGACCTGGACGCGCGAGGACGACATGCAGCACGATTTCTACCGGCCCGCGGGCTTCCACTTCTTCAAGGGCGGGGTTGACGCCGCGGGCAGGCTCGTCGCCTGGCAGGACCATTTCGTCACCTTCGGCCACGGCGGGCGGCCGGGCGACAGCGCCGGGCTGTCGGACAGCGAGTTCCCGGCGCATTTCGTGCCGAACTTCCGGATGGACGTGTCGTTCCTCCCGCTCGGCGTGCCCACCGGGCCGTTGCGGGCCCCGGGCAGCAACGCGATCGCGTTCGTGATGCAGTCGTTCATCGACGAGCTGGCGCACGCCGCGGGCCGCGATCCGGTCCAGTTCCGCCTCGACCTGCTCGCCGCCAAGGCCGGCGGCAACTACGACGCCGGACGCATGACCGGCGTGCTCAAGCTGGTGGCGGAGAAGTCCGGCTGGGGCCGCACCGTGCCGCCGGGCCGCGGCCTGGGGGTGGCGTTCCATTTCAGCCACCGGGGCTATTTCGCGGAGGTCGCCGAGGTCAGCGTCGACCGCGCCGGCGCGCTCAAGGTGCACAAGGTCTGGGTCGCGGTGGACGTCGGCAGCACGATCGTGAACCCGAGCGGCGCGCTCAACCAGGCGCAGGGCTCGGTGATCGACGGCCTGAGCGCGGCCTGGCTGCAGGAGATCACGATCGACCGCGGCCGCGCCGCGGAGAGCAACTTCGCCGACTACCCGCTGCTGCGCTCGCCCGACGCGCCCGAGGTCGAGGTGCATTTTCTCAAGACGGACCACCCGCCGACGGGCATGGGCGAGCCGGCGCTGCCGCCGTCCATCCCCGCGATCTGCAACGCCATCTTCGCCGCCACGGGGAAACGCATCCGCTCGCTGCCGTTTTCCAAGACGGACCTGCGCCCGGCGTGACCGGCCGAATTCCCGCGGTTCTTCCTGACCGGTGAGCTGTAGGGGCGCAGACTCGCTGCGCCCATCCGGGGGTCTGATCTGGATCGCCGCGGGCTGGCCAGGCCAGCCCTCGCGATGACAGAGGAAATTGATTCGGGCGCAGCAAGCCTGCGCCCCTACAACTCCTTCGATGCCGAACGGGTCCGATCGCGGCATAAAGCCGCTCCTACAACGGGTCGCGGGTCACGCGCCCGAAATCCGGCTTTCCCCAAGGCGTCCGGCAGCGTAGTTGTCGCAGCATGAACGCCCTCCTCGCCTGCCCCGGCCGGTGGCTGCTGGCCGCCGCCCTGTCGTTCAACCTCTTCACCGCCGCCCGCCTCGCTGCGCAGGAGACCGCACCGGCGAAAAAGGACCAGCCATCCGAACTGGAGACCCGGTTCGACGCCCTGAACCAGCGGGTCGACGAACTCCAGAAGGCGGTAGACGATGTGCTCTGGTTCGACCGGGTCGGCGATGTCGCCCGGATCGACAAGGTGTTCATTATCGGCCCGCCCGTGGCGCACCCGGCCAACCCGACCGCGATGGGCGCCAACAACCCGGTTAAGTTCTGGGCGTATGTCTTCGTCCCGCGCCAGTTTGACCGCTCAAGGAAGGCGCCGCTGATCGTGCTGCCGCACGGCGGGGTACACGCCGACTTCACCACCTACCACACGCACATCATCCGTGAGTTGATGGCGCAGGGCTACGTCGTCGTCGCCCCCGAGTACCGCGGCAGCACGGGCTACGGCGTCGAGTTCTTCCGCAAGATCGACTACGGCGGCCGCGAGGTCGACGACGTCCACGCCGCGCGCGACTGGATGCTGGAGAACTATGAGTTCATCGACCCGGCACGCGTCGGCATCGTCGGCTGGAGCCACGGCGGGATGATCGCCCTGATGGACATCTTCGCCCACCCGAGGGACTACCAGGTCGCCTTCGCCGGCTGTCCGGTGAGCGACCTCGTGACCCGCCTCGGCTACAGCGGCGAGGAGTATCGCGAGGAGTTCGCGGCCCCGTACCACCTCGGCAAGACCGTCGAGCAGGACGTGAATGAGTACCTCCGCCGCTCGCCGGTGACGCACGTCGCCGAACTGCAGACGCCGCTGCTCATCCACACCAACACGAACGACGACGACGTCTACGTGCTCGAGGTGCAGAAGCTGATCGACGCCCTGAAGGCCGCCGGGAAGAAGTTCGACTACCAGATCTTCCAGGACGCGCCCGGCGGCCACAGCTTCGACCGGATCGACACCAAGCTCGCCAAGCAGATCCGGGTGAAGATCTACACCTTCCTCGCCCAGTACCTGAATCCGCCAACCCCGATCCGGACGCTGGAAGACCTCGAGAAGGCCGGGTATCGGTGAGGCATAGAAAAGCGGACGGCTGTAGGGCTGCCGCTTGGCGGCACACCGAGGGAATTCGTGCTCTTCCCGCGGATCGGCTGGATCGTGTTCGGGCTCTGCATCATCGCGGGCCTGCTGCATGTCGTGGCGTGGCGGGAGGCGCGGGCCGCCTGATTTCCGCACCGTGCTTGACCCGTCTACCGCTTCACAGTGCAGGCTGTACGGGTCATGCAAACCCTCACTCGCACCTTCCGCTTCACCGTCCCCGCCGCGCCCGGGCGGGTCTTCCCTTTCCTCTGCCCCGTGCGGGAGTACCAGTGGATTCCCGGCTGGCGGTGCGAACTGCTCCACTCCGCCTCCGGCGTAGCCGAGGAGGACTGCGTCTTCCGCACCGACTTTCCCGACCCCGGGCCGATGACCTGGGTCGTCAGCCGCTACGAGCCGCCGGCGCGCATCGAGTTCGCCTGCTTCGTGCCGGACACCCTCGTGCACCGGCTGAAGATCGCGCTCACCGCCGTTGACGGCGGCACGCGCCTCGACTGGACCAACCGCTGGCTGGCCGTCGGCCCGAAGGGCGACGCCTGGATCGCGAACCAGCCGCCCGAGGCGCACGCAAAGAAGATGGACAACCTCCAGCGCCTGCTCACTCACTACCTCGCGACGGGCAAAATGCTCCAGCCATGACCATCAGCGTCCTCGCCCGGAAGCACGGGCTCTCCCGTTCCACCCTGCTCTACTACGACCGCATCGGCCTGCTCCAGGCCGGCGGGCGCCTGGCGCACGGCTACCGGCACTACACGGCGGCCGACGACGCGCGGCTGCGGCAGATCTGCCTCTACCGGCGCACCGGGCTGCCGCTGGCGGAGATCCGCCGCCTCCTCGGCCGCCCGCGCCAGGACCTCGCCGCCGCGCTCGAGCGCCAGCTCCACGAGGTGGTCGACGAGGTCGACGGCCTGCGCAAGCGCCAGCGGCTGATCGTCGAGCTGCTCAAGCAGCGGCGCCTGCTCGACCGGATCAAGAACCTGAGCAAGGACAAGTGGGTGGCGCTCCTGCGGGCGTCGGGCTTCGGCGACGAGGACCTGGCGCGCTGGCACCGCGACTTCGAGAAAACCGATCCCGACTACCACCAGCGCTTCCTTGAATTCCTGAATCTCCCGGCGGACCAGATCGCCGCCGTCCGCGATCATTCGCGGCGGGGGTGAGAATCGAACCGCACCCGCGAGTATCCTTCAGAGTCCCGATTCACTGCAGGGCTGCCGCTTGCCGGCAGGCCGGATCTCCGATCGTGAATCGGCCCGGCGACGCGCGCCGGCCCTACAGGTTTTCGATTCCGGATCTGGATCGCCGCGGCCCATTCTGCTGACCGCCCGAATGGGCCTCGCGATGACAATCCAGGCGAACTGGCGACCGCTCAGGATGACAGCTGACAATCCGACGATCCGACTTCACGATCCGGCCGCATTCATCCCATGGGCGGACTCAAGCATCACAGGACCGAGGGCGGACAGGGCGGACGGCGCGGGCACTCCAACATGAGCCATTGGGTGACGACCGCGGAGATCAAGGACGCCACGCGCGGCCGGCGGCGCCGCGAGGGCAAGGCGGAGATCGCGCATGGACATGCCGGCGATGACGACGCGGGGCCGGGCCGCGCCGTCGGCGGCGCCGCCCCGGAGGACGCGTTCGCCGAGCTCGGCCACCTCGACACGGCGGTCGAGCGCGGCCAGATCGGCCGCACCAGGCCGGTCCACCCGTATCAATGGATGTGGGAGCCGCTGGAAGACGATCCGACCTTCGTGCTGCGGCCGATGTTCGGCGGCAAGGCGGCCTACGTGATGGGCCGGCTGACTCTCTACTTCACCGCAGGCAAGGAACCCTGGCGCGGCGTGCTCGTCTGCACCGAGCGCGTCCACCACGCCTCACTGCTCGCCGAGTTCCCGGAGCTCGCGCCGCACGCCATCCTGCCGAAATGGCTCCACCTGCCCGAGACCGCCAACCACTTCGAAGCCACCGCCGAGCGTCTCGTCGCCCTGGCCCGGCGGCACGATCCGCGCCTGGGGATCGAGACGCCGAAGAAGAAGCGAAGGTCAGGCACCTCGCGAAGATCGGCCCGTACGAAATCCCCGTAGCGCAGCCATCCTGGCTGCCTTCCGGAATTCTGGATTTGCAGGCTGAAAGCCGGCGCTACCTTCCGGAAGTTCAATTCTGTATGCTGGCCGCGGGCGTTCCGCCGCCCGCCTCAGGCGACGCGGCCATTTCCATTGCCGCTCCCGCTGCCGTTGCGCCGCAGATTGTCGCACACGATCGCCGCGGCCACGGCGGCGTTGAGGGAATCGGCGCCGCCCAGCCGGGGGATGGTGATGAAGCGCGTGACGGCGGCCCGCACCGCCGACGAGAGGCCGCGGCCCTCGCTGCCGATCACCAGCACCGCGTCGCGCAGCGGCTGCATGCCGTGCACGTTTTCGCCCTGCAAATCGCAGCCCAGCACCGGCACATGCAGGCCGGTCAGGGCCACGGCCAGGTTGGCGGTGTGCACCCGCACGCGGGCGAACGAGCCCTTGCTGGCGTTGATCACCTTTTGGCTGTAGAGGTCGGCGCTGTCGGTCGACAGGACCACCCGGTCCAGCGCGTACCAGTCGGCGATCCGCAGGAGCGTGCCGACGTTGCCCGGGTCCTGGACGCCGTCGAGCACGAGGGTCAGGCCGTGGTCGAGCAGGCCGGGCCGCAGCAGCAGGCGGTGGATGCGCCCCACCGCGAGCACGCTCGACGGCGCGGGAAAGTGGCTGATGCGCTCCATCTCGTCCTCGGTGATCTCCCGCGTGCGCTGGCCGGTCCAGGCCTCCGTGGCGTGGATCTCCTCGAACTGGACCCCGGCGGCGAGCAGCTCGGCGACGACCTTCTCCCCCTCGACGACGAACAATCCCTCCGCTTCGCGCACCTTCTTTTCGCGCAGGGCGCGCAACCGCTGGATGTCCGCCTTGTTGATCATGCCGGGGAGGGCCGCTGTATGGAGTGTGGGTCTCGCGCGGCCCGGCCGCCCCGCGGCGATGCGGACCACCTACATCATGATGTCCCATCAATTGCAGCGTCGCCGCGCGGCGCGCAACGACAAATCGCCGCGCCTCAGGCCCGCGCGCGCGGGCTCCCCCGGAGCGCGGCCACCAGGGCCGTGATTTTTCCCGAGTCTTTTACGCCCGGCGCCCGCTCGACGCCGCTGTTGACGTCGATCCACCGCGCCTCCGTCGCCGCCAGCGCCGCCGCGACGTTCTCCGGCGCCAGCCCCCCGGCAAGGATCCAGTTTTTTTCCGGATGCGCCTCGCGGTGCCGGCGGAACTTCGCCCAGTCGCCGGGCCGCCCCACGCCGCCGAACCTTTTCCCGTCGAACGCGTCGAGCAGGAACGTGTCCGCCAGCGCGAGCGCCGCCGCCGGCACGTCGGCCCCGGGCGGGAGCCGCGGGGCGAGCCACAGCCGGTCGCGTCCGACCGCCCCGGCCCAGGCCGCGAGGCGCTCCGCCGGCGCCTCCGGCCGGAAATGCAGTTGGAAGCAGTCGAATCCCGCCTGCACCGCCGCCGCGAGCTCGGCATCGGCCGGCTCGACCATCACGGCCACCTTCTTCCGGTCCGGCAGGCGCGGCGCCATGGCGCGGTACTGGTCCAGCGTGACCCGGCGCGGGGACTCCGGGTAGAGGTTGAAGCCGAGGTAGTCCGCGCCGGCCGCGTCGGCTGCGCCGGCGTCGACGAGCGAGGTCAGCCCGCAGATCTTCAGGCGGATCCCGTGGACCATGGCTCCACCGTTACCCGGGCCTCCGGCCGCCGCAACTCCGTTCGGGGCGAACCTTCCCCGGGCGGCGTCAGCCCGCCGCCAGCTTCGCCACCAGCGCCGCCACCAGCGCGTCCGGCGTCGCCTGCGCGGCCTCGAAATCCACTGGCAGCTTCTCCTCGCGCAACGCCTGGCTGGTCAGCGGGCCGAGGCTTCCCGTCAGCGGCCGCCGGGCGCCCGGCCCCGGTTGGAGGACCTTTTGGCCCGCGTAGGCATGAACGGCCGAGGCGCTGGCGAACAGGATGGCATCGGCCCCGCGACGGCGGAAATCGTCCGCCGCCGGGTCGCCGGCGAGGTCGGTGCGGACGTTCTCGTAGACCTGGAGGCGGTCGACGATGGCCCGGGCGCCCTCGAGCTTCTTCACCAGGGTGTCGCGGTTGAGATTGCCGGTGACGACCAGGATCATCACGTTGTCCAGCCCGTCGGTGGCGATCATGGCGTCGGCGAGGGCCTCGGCGGTGGCGGTGGCCGGGCAGATTTCGACCTCGAGGTGCAGATCGCGCACCGCCCGGGCGGTGGTCTCGCCCACGCAGGCGATGCGCATGGCGCCGAGGGCGCGGATGTCCCGGAAGCCCTTGAACAGCAGGTCGAAAAAGTGCCGCACGCCGTTGGCGCTGGTGAAAACGATCCAGTCGTACTTTCCCAGCTCCGTCATGACATCGACCGTCGTCTCGCGGTCCCGGTAAGGCCGGATTTCAAGCAGCGGCAGCTCGACGACCTCGGCCCCGAGGGCCTCGAGGCGGCGCCGCAGCTCCCCGGCCTGCTCGCGGGCGCGGGTCACGGCGACGCGCCGGCCGAAAAGCGGGAGCTGCTCGAACCAGCTGATGGTCGCGTGATGGCGCACGGCCTCGCCGACGAGCACGATCGCCGGCGCTCCCAGCTTCGCCGCGGCGACCAGGTCGGCCAGCGTCGCGGCCGTGCCCGTCACGGTGCGCTGGGCACCCAGTGAAACTGATTGCACGGCGGCGGCCGGCGTGTCGGAGGCCAGGCCGCCCGCGGTGAGCTCGGCGAGAATGGCGCGGAGGTTCTCCAGCGCCATATAGATCGCCAGCGTCGCGTGGCGCAGGGCGCCGTACCGGCGCCAGTCCACCGCGCCCGCCTCGGCGTTGCCCGGCAGCAGGATCAGGGTCCCGCCGGCGCCGCACTGGACCAGCGGAATGCCCGCGTAGGCGCCGGCGGCGAGCGCCGCGGTGATGCCCGGCACGACCTCAAAGGGCACGCCGGCCGCCGCCAGCTGGCGCACCTCGACGCCGACGCGCCCGAACACGAAGGGATCGCCGACCTTCAGGCGCACGACGCGGCGGCCTGCCCTGGCCTTCGCCTCCAGCAGCGCCGCCACCTCCTCCGGCGGCCGGGCCGGCCGGGTCCCGGTCGTCTCGAGCCGGATTCTTTCACAGGCCGGGCGGCTCCAGACCACTATCGCCGCCGGCACCACGTCGTCGTAGACCAGCACCTCGGCCGCGGTGATGACCTCCCGCGCCCGGAGCGTGGCGAGGTCGGGCTCACCCGGTCCGGTGCCGACAAAGGAGACAAGGCCTGAATTCATCGTGGAAGCATGCGATCACCGGCATTCTAGGCCGGGCACCGAGTGGCAGGCAAAGTTCTTTTGCCGCCGGTCGATGCCAACTCCGGCTGGCCAATTCCCGGAAATCTCATCCATTCTTCCGCCCATGGACTACCGCAATCTCGGCCGCACCGGCCTGAAGGTCTCCGAGCTCTGCCTCGGCACGATGCAGTTCGGCTGGACGACGGACGAGGCGTCGTCGGTCGCCGTCCTTGACGCCTTCCGCGCGGTCGGCGGCAATTTCATCGACACCGCCGACATCTACACCACCTGGCATGCGGCGGGCCTGGCCGGCGGCGGGGTGTCGGAAGCGATCATCGGCCGGTGGCTCAAGGCGCGGGGCGGCCGCGCCGATCTCGTGCTCGCCACCAAGGTCCGCGGCCAAATGACCGAGGGACCCAACGGCGAAGGGCTGTCGCGCCAGCGGGTGCTGCGCTGCTGCGAGGATTCGCTGCGCCGCCTGCAGACCGACTATATTGACCTCTACCAGTGCCACTGGGCCGACCTGACGACGCCGATCGAGGAGACCATCGGGGCGCTCGACGACCTCGTGCGCGCCGGCAAGGTGCGCTATCTCGGCGCCTCCAACTACCCGGCGTGGCGCCTGATGGAGGCGCTCTGGCGGAGCGACCGGCGGGGCTTGGCGCGGTTCGAAAGCTACCAGCCGCAGTATTCGCTGATGGAGCGCGCCGGCTTCGAGATCGAGGCGATGCCGCTGTGCCGCCACCACGGCCTCGGGGTCATCCCCTACTCGCCTTTGGCGGGCGGTTTTCTGACCGGCAAGTACGCCCGCGGCCAGCCGCCGCCCCTCGGCGCCCGCGCCAAGGAAATCGGCGAACACTACTGCCACGAGCGCGGCTGGGCGGTGATCGATGCCCTGGCCGACATCGGCCGGGCGCACGGCAAGACCGTCAGCCAGACCGCGCTGGCCTGGCTGCTGACCAACCCCGTCGTCACGGCCCCGATCATCGGCGCCAACAACCCGGCGCAGCTGCAGGAGTCGCTCGGCGCCGCCGGCTGCCGCCTCGAGGCGGCCGAGATGGCCCGGCTCCACGAGTTGACCCAATATCCGCGCAACTGGCGGCCGATCTGGGATTGAACCGGCCCGCCGCACCCCCATGAGCACCGCCGATTCCAGCTCCTACAACGCCGTCCTCGCCGGGCGCGAGGAGGTCAACGCCCAGCTGCTGGTCATGCGCGTCCAGCCCGACGCGCCCCTGTTCGACTTCAAGCCCGGCCAGTTCGCCGTGCTCGGCCTGCTCGGGCGCGAGGCCCGCGTGCCGGAGGCGGACGACGAGGAGCCGGCCGCCGAGCCCGACAAGCTCGTGCGCCGCGCCTACAGCATCGCGTCCGCCAGCGTCGAGAAGCGCTACCTCGAGTTCTACGTCACGCTGATCACCAGCGGGCAGCTGACCCCGCGGCTGTTCGCCCTGCCCTACGGCGGGCGGCTGTTCCTCGGGCCCAAGCCCAGCGGCCTGTTCACCCTCGACCGCGTGGCGCCCGCCAAGGCCGTGCTGCTGATCGCGACCGGCACCGGTCTTGCGCCCTACATGTCGATGCTCCGCACCCTGCTGGTGCACGATACCCAGCGCGCGTTCATTGTGCTGCACGGGGCGCGCTACAGCTGGGACCTCGGCTACCGGGCGGAGCTGGAGAGCCTCGCCCGCCTCCGGCCGAACCTGAGCTACATTCCCTCGATCACCCGGGCGGACGAGGACCCGCACTTCCGCGGCAGCGTCGGCCGGGTGCAGGCGCTGCTCGAGAAGGGGGCGGTCGAGCTGGCTTCCGGCGTACCGCTTGACCCGGCGCGGATGGATGTCTTCCTCTGCGGCAACCCCGACATGATCAAAATCGTGAAGGACCTGCTGGTCGCGCGCGGCTTCAAGCCGGACCAGGGCAAGGTGGCCGGCACGATTCACGTCGAGGAGTACTGGTGACCGCCGCGCCGGGCGATCCCTGAGCATCGGGCTGGCGCCGGCCGCGTTTCGGGCGTAACCTTCCTGCGCCTGGATCAGTTGTCCTCGCCGGATCCGAGCCTCATTTTCGCACCGTCAAAACCGTCCCCGGTCATGCTGCGCACCACCCAGCCCCCCCGAAACCGCCGGAGCCTGGCCGCCGCCTTGGCCCTGGTCCTGGGGGCGGTCGCGCCGCCGGCCTCGGGCCAGACCGCGGCCGCCCCGCAAGCCGCCGCACCGGCACCTCCCGCCGCCGTGTCGCCTCCGGCCGCGACCACGCCGCCGCCCGCGCCCTACGTGTTTCCGGCCCACGATTCCGACCTCCTGGCGCTCAACCCCGAGATCGAGGCCTACTTCGCCGCCCGGGTGGACAACATCGGCGACGAGGTGTCGCGCCTCCGGGAGATCGTCGGCGTCATCCTCGAGGCGGACGGCCTGCACTTCACCTACGATCCCGAAGGCAACTACTCCGCCGCCGAGACCTTCCGGCGCCGGCACGGCAATTGCGTTTCGTTCTCGCTCCTCGCCATCGCGGTCGTCCGCTCCTACGGCTTCCACGCCGATTTCTGCGAGGTCAACACGTTCCCCCGCTGGGACCGCCACGGGAACCTGATCACGGAAATCCGGCACATCAACGTGCGCGTCCGCACCGGCGGGGCGCTCTTCGACCTCGATCTGCTGCCCGGGACGGAACGCATGGCGCCCATTTCCTCGGTGGACCTGGTGTCCGACGCCCGCGCCTTCGCCCATTTCTACAACAACCTCGCGGTGCAGCGGATCGCGGCCGGCGACGACCGCGGCGCCGGGGCCCTGTTCGACCGCGCGCTGGCGGCCGACCCGACCGCCTCGTTCGTCTGGGCCAACAAGGGCGGGGACCTGATGCGGGCGGGCAATTACCCGGCCGCCGAATCCTGCCTCACCCGGGCCGTGCGCCTCAATTCCTCGGAGCACACCGCGCTGACCAACCTGGCCGACCTTTACACCCTCACCGGGCGGACCCGCGACGCCGCGGCGCTGCAGAAGAAGGTCGAGCGCTACCAGCTGCGCAATCCCTACTACCTCGAGCTCCTCGCCCAGAACGAGTTCGACCGCGGCGAGTTCCGCGACGCCGACACGCATCTGCACCGCGCGATCTCGATCAAGGATGACGAGCCGGAGTTCTACGAGCTGCGCATCCAGGTGGCGCAGAAGCTCGGCTGGACCCGCGACGCCGAGCGCTGGTCCGCCAAGCTCCAGGAGCTCCGGTCCATCCACCCCACCGAGCATTTCGATCCGTGAGGCGGCGCACGTCTCGACATGGTGGGGCTGTCGCTCTGGTCCCGCCATCGCTCCGCAGGAGCGACGGCGGACGTCGGCAGGCCGCTCGCCAATAATGAATCGGCCCGGCGGCCGTCACTTGCCGCCGAAAATACAGGAGGCGACCGCGAGGAGGATCAGGATCCCGAGCGCCAGGATGGCGCCGTCGAAGAACCACGCCGGCACGAAGCGGGTGCCGGTGGGCTCCGGCTTCGGCTTCTGCGGGAACAGGACCGACCACGTCATGACCGCGAACAGCGCCGCGAAAGCCAAGAACAGCCAGCGGCCGGCGTCGGGCTCGGTCCAGGTGACAACCACCATGGCGACGGCCGCCATGGTCGCCACGCCGAAGACACTTGCGAATATCCAGCGTCCGATCATGGCCCGGCCAGCCCCAGGGTTTGCACGATCCGCTCGACCGCCGCCGCCGGCGCGTCGAAATCGGCCGCCGTGAGCGGCAGCGTGCGGGGACCGGTTTTTTCGTGGAAGACGTGGAGGAGGTCGGCGGTGGCGTGGGCCCCGAAGGCGAGCTGGCAGCCGCCGCCCAGCCGGTGTTGGAGCGCGCGCTCGATCCCGAGCTGGCGGGCCGTCGCGGCGTCGAACGCCGGCGCCAGCGCCGCGGCGTCCTCCGCCCGGCACTGCACGGCGATGGCGCCCTGCCCCACCGCCGGCACCATCTGCCCGAACTCGAGCGGGTGGAACTCCACGCCCGGCCAGGACGCGATGTCCAGGCGCTTGAGCCCGGCGGCGGCCAGCACCGTGGCGTCCGCCGCGCCGCTGGCGATCTTCTTCAGCCGGGTGTCGACATTGCCCCGGATCTCGACGAAGGCCGCGCCCGGGTACGTCCGGGCGATCTGCAGCCGCCGCCGCGGGCTGCTGGTGGCGATGGTGAGGGGCGTGCGCACGCCGGCGCGCAGCACCAGCACGTCGCGCGGATCCTCGCGCGGGAGATAGCCGGCGATGACCAGGCCGGGTGTCGCCTCGCCGGGCAGGTCCTTGGTGCTGTGCACCGCGGCCTGCGCCTCGCCGCCGAGCAGCGCCTGCTCCAGCTCGGCCGTGAACAGGCCCTTGCCGCCCTGCTTCTCCAGCGACCAGTCGCGCTTCCGGTCGCCGGTCGTGACGACCTTGAACAGGCTGCAGACGGCCTCGGGAAAATGCGCCCGCAGCCGCGCCGCGACCAGCTCCGCCTGGGCGAGCGCCAGCGGGCTCTTCCGCGTCGCGAGGATGATCCTTTCGGTCACGGAGGACACGGAGAATGCGTGGAGCCCACGGTGAGTCTGGAACCCATCCGGAAATCGTGTTCCGACATGTTACTGCAGGGGCGCGATCTTGTCGCGCCCTCGGAAATGGGCGCAGCAAGCTGCGCCCCTACCGCTCTGATGGCGGTCTTCGGATAGCCTGAAGTGCGCTGCTCTGTGCCCTCAGTCGATCTCTGTGCTCTCTGTGACAAGATGAACGATCAATAGGCCGCCTGGACGCCCTTGATGTTCTTCTTCGACATCCAGGGCATCAGGCTGCGCAGGCGTTGGCCGGTCTTCTCGATCGGGTGCTTCTCGCCGGCCGCGAGCAGCCGCTTGTAGTTCTTCAGCCCGCCTTGGTACTCCCGGACCCATTCGCGGGTGAACTGGCCGGACTGGATCTCCTTGAGAATCTTCTTCATCTCGGCCCGCGTGCGCCGGTTGATGATGCGCGGCCCCCGGGTGATGTCGCCGTACTTGGCCGTCTCGGACACCGAGAAGCGCATGCCGGCGATGCCGCTCTCATACATCAGGTCGCAGATGAGCTTCAACTCGTGGAGGCACTCGAAGTACGCCATCTCGGGCTGGTAGCCGGCCGCGACGAGCGTCTCGAAGCCCGCCTGCACCAGCGCGCTGGCGCCGCCGCAGAGCACGACCTGCTCGCCAAAGAGGTCCGTCTCGGCCTCCTCCTTGAACGTGGTCTGGAGCACGCCGGCGCGGGTGGAGCCGATGCCTTTGGCCCAGGCGAGCGCAAGCGCCTTGGCCTGCTTCGATTTATTCTGGAAGACGGCGATGAGCGAGGGCATGCCCTTCCCCTCGGTGTAGAGGCGGCGCACCATGTGGCCGGGGCCCTTGGGCGCGACCATGATCACGTCGATGTGCTTCGGCGGCTTGATCAGCCCGAAATGGATGCTCAGGCCGTGGGAGAAAAGCAGGCACTTGCCCGGGGCGAGGTTCGGCGCGATGTCCTGTTCATAGACGCCCGCCTGCTTCATGTCGGGCAGGCCGACCATGATGACGTCGGCGCGGCGCACGGCCTCGCCGGTGTCGAAGACCTGGAACCCGTGCTGCGCCGCCACCGCGCGGGATTTCGAGCCCGGATAGAGGCCGATGATGACGCGGCAGCCGCTGTCCTTCAGGTTGAGGGCGTGGGCGTGGCCCTGCGACCCGTAGCCGAGCACGGCGAGGGTCTTGTGGGCGAAGACGCCGAGGTCGGCGTCGCGATCGGTGTAGACTTTGGCGGGCATGGCAATGGAGATTATGAGGGAATGGGAGGACGGGAGAATGAGGGCGCGTCAGACGCTGATGCGCTTGAGGGCGAGGGTGCCGGTGCGGGCGAGCTCGAGGATGCCGAACGGCTCGAGCAGGCCGAGGAAGGCCGTGACCTTCCCCTCGTCGCCGGTGGCCTCGATGATCACGTCCTGGTGGCCCACGTTGACGATCTTCGCGCGGAAAATGTCGCAGATCTGCATGATCTCGGGGCGCGTCTTACCGTCCGCCTTGATCTTGATGAGGATGAGCTCGCGGCTCACCGCCTGGCCCTCCTTGAAGTCGGTGACCTCGACGACGTTGATCAGCTTGCGCAGCTGCTTGATGCAGAGGTCGAGGGCGGAGTCGTCGCCCTTGAGCACGACGGTCATGCGCGAGAGCGAGGGATCGTGGGTGGGGGCGACGTTCAGGGTGTCGATGTTGAAGCCGCGGCCGGAGAACATCCCGGCGATGCGGGCGAGAACCCCGAACTTGTTTTCGACGAGGACCGAGATCGTGTGGCGGTGCATGAGGGAAAGGATCGAACTTGACTGTCCGGACCGGAGTCCGCGGCGATTCAGCCCGCCTTCGCCTCTCGACCAGCTCGAGGCTGCGGCGTGGCAGGCCTCGCTTTCGCCGAAAGCGAGGCCTGGACGGCGAGGGATTCGAACCCCCGACCTCCTCGGTGTAAACGAGATGCTCTAACCGCTGAGCTAGCCGTCCGGACCGGGGGTGGAGATAAGCAGGCGCGAAACGGCGGAACAAGGATTTATTCCGGGCGGGAGGCTCGCGGTCATCGGCTGAAGAAGCGGCTTTACGCCGCGATCCTCCGATCCTCGGGGCATAAAGCCCCTCCTACAGGATTGCCGATCCCAGCTTCCGCGGACTGTAGGAGCGGCTCAACGCCGCGAAACTACGGTTTTACCGGCGTCAGCCGCAGCAGCGCGACGTCGTGCGGCGCCAGGTGCGCCGTGAACATCTGCGCATTGGTGCCGGCGTCCTTCCGGGCCCAGACGTCGCGGACGGCGAACTTGCCTTCGAACACCCACATGGAGGGGAGATCGAGCGCGAGATCCGCCGCGGCCGGCCCGGTGTTGAGCAGCGCCACGGCCCAGGCGCCGTCGGCGAGCTGGCGGACCCAGATCTCGCGGCCGGGCTCGGCGCGATAGCGCCAGCCCTCCTTGCCCAGGCGGTCCTGGTCGATGGCGATCACGTCCTTGTCGGTCAGGATGGCTTGGATTTCCGGCGTCATGTGGCGGACGTCGTTGCCGGCGATGAGCGGGGCGGCGAGCATGCACCACATGGAGAAATGCGCGCGCGCCTCGGGCAGCGTCAGCCCGGCGTTGCCGACCTCGAGCATGTCGGGATCGTTCCAGTGGCCGGGCCCGGCGTACTTGCCGATGCTGTCGTCCGGCCCGAAAGCCGGCTGCACGAGCGAGAATTGCAGGTCGAGGATGACCTTCCAGCCCTGGGCCCAGCGCTGCTTGCAGTCGTAGCAGTCGAGGATGTCGCCGGTCGTGCGCCAGAGGTGGCCCACGTCCTTCGCCCACTCCCACGGCTTGGCGGTGCCCCATTCGCAGATGCTGAACACCATCGGCCGGCCGGCCGCGTACATCGCGTCGCGCATCGTCGTGTACGCCTCGCGGGCGTCGCGCGTGCCCACGTTGCACCAGTCGTACTTGAGGTAGTCCACGCCCCAGGCGGCGAACTGCCGCGCGTCCTGGTACTCGTGGCCCATGCTCCCGGGATAGCCGCCGCAGGTCTTCGACCCGGCGCAGCTGTACATGCCGAACTTGAAGCCGCGGGCGTGGAGGTAGTCGCTGAGCGCCTTCATCCCGCCGGGGAACTTCGCCGGGTCGGGCACCAGCTGGCCGTTCGCGTCGCGCTCCTTCAGCGCCCAGCAGTCGTCGATCACGATGTACTGGTAGCCGGCGTCGCGCATGCCGTTGGCCACCATCGCGTCGGCGGTCTCCTTCACCACCGTCTCGTTGATGTTGCTGGCAAAAGTGTTCCAGCTGTTCCAGCCCATCGGCGGCGTGAGGGCGAGGCCCTCGAACTTCTGGGCGAACACCGGCGCGGCGCCGGCGAGGAGGAGGCAGAGGAGACGTTTCATGGGAAGCGAAGCCACAGCCTACCGGGCAACCCGGGCGGCGGCGAAGCCTAAAGTTTGGCCGACGACAGAAACTGTAGGGGCGCGATCTTGTCGCGCCCTTCCAGATCGGGCGCAGCCCCTCGGCTTCGCTCGGGGCCCTGAGCTTGTCGAAGGGCAAGCCTGCGCCCCTCGCCCCATCCGCGAGTCTTCGAGCAGCTTCTACACCCCGGCGAGGGCGGCTTTGGCGCGGGGCTTGGCCGGGAGCATCCCCTCGCGGTGCATCAGCTCGGCGATCTGGATCGAGTTCAGCGCGGCGCCCTTCCAGAGATTGTCGCCGCTCACCCACAGGGCCAGGCCGTTGTCGAAGGCCGAATCAAGCCGCAGGCGGCCCACGCCGCACTTCGCCTGCTCGCTGAAGTGCAGCGGCGTCGGATAGCGGCTCTGGGCGGGCTCGTCGACCAGCTCGGCGCCGGGGAACGCGGCGACGGCGGCGCGCGCCGCCGCCAGGTCGACCGGCTTTTCAAATTCCGCGTCGATCGCGACCGAGTGGGCGCGCACCACCGGCACGCGCACGCAGGTCGCCGAGACCCTGAGCTCCGGCAGCTCGAGGATCTTGCGGCTCTCCGCCGCCATCTTGTTCTCCTCGCCGGTGTAGCCGTTGGCCCCGAACGTGTCGATCTGGGGGATGACGTTGAAGGCGATCTGGTGCGGGTAGACCTTGCGCGGCAGCGCCGCGCCCTGGACCCAGGCGCGCATCTGCGCGTCGAGCTCGCGCACCGCCTCGGCGCCGGTGCCGGAGACGGACTGGTAGGTGGCCGCGAAATAGCGCCGGAGGCCGAAGGCCCGGTGCAGCGGGTAGAGCCCCATCAGCGCGACCGAGGTCGAGCAGTTCGGGCTCGCGATGATGCCCTGGTGCCGGCGCAGCGCGTGCGGGTTGATCTCCGGCACGACCAGCGGCACGGCCGGGTCCATCCGGAACGCCGAGCTCTTGTCCAGCACGAGGCAGCCGGCCTTGACCGCCGCCGGTGCGAGCGCGCGGGTCACCGGGCCGCCCGCGCTGAAAAACGCCACGTCGAGGTCGGCGAAGATCGCCGGGGTCGCCTCCGCCACCGGGTATTTCCGGCCGCCGCGCTCGATGACCTTGCCCGCCGACCGCGCCGAGGCGAAGAGCCGCAGCGAGGCCATGGGGAAATCACGCTCCAGCAGCAGCCGAAACAACTCTTGACCGACTGCTCCGGTGGCGCCGACGATGCCGACGTGGTAACGTTGGGTGCTCACGGTGATGATTTCTCCGACAAAACACGTCATCCAAAGGTGCGCCGAGCTGGGAATCAAGCCCGCAAACCAGCTCCTCGCGGTCCATCTCCGCACCCAGACTATGCAGTTTTACCGCGGCGGCGAACTGGTGCGCGCCTTTGTCATCTCCTCGTCGCTGCGGCCGCCGGCGCACACGAAAGGCTCGCTGGGTACGCCACTTGGGCTGCACAACGTGGCGGAGAAGATCGGCCACGGCCAGCCGCCGGGCACGGTGTTCCGGTCGCGCACGCCGACCGGCCGCCACTACCAGGAGCTCGGTGAGGCGGAGAACCGCGACAACCTGATCACCACCCGCATCTTGTGGCTGCACGGGCTGGAGCCGGGCGTGAACCAGGGTGGCGACGTCGATTCCCACGACCGCTACATCTACATCCACGGCACCAACCACGAGGAGCGCCTCGGCACGCCGCAGAGCGCCGGGTGCATCCTGATGCGCAACGTCGAGATCGCGGAGCTGTTCGAGGAGATCCGCACCGGCGACCTGGTGTGGATCGCGGAGTAAGGTCGACGGCCGAAACTCTTTTTCGCCACAAAAAGGCACAAGGTCGTTGTCGCCTTCGGCGGAAGGCAGCGTCGCCCCTATGGGGGCGGCAGGGTCTCAGTGCCAACGGAGGATCTTTTTGCGCCTCTTCGCGGCCAAAAACCGTCCGGCATCCGGTCACCGCGCCGCCGGGCGCGCCAGCCGGCTGATGCGCGACTCGTAGCCCGGCACGAAGACCTTCTCGGCCACGGGCTCGAGGGCGAGGCCCCGCCGCTGGCAGTACCGTGTCAGTTCGTCGTGGATCGGCACCCACGCGCCGGTCTTCGCGTCGCGCCGGTAGACCTCGAGGGCCAGCACCTCGTGGTAAACGGGGTCATCAATCAGGAAATCGAAATACTTCGGCGCCGCGGTCAGGAACCCGAGCGGGATCGCCGGCCGGCCGTGGCAGAGCAGCGGCAGCGCCGAGTAGGCCACAAACAGCGTGTGCGCGTCGCCGTGCGCGAGGGTGTAGGCGACCGCCCATTCGCTCTCGAGGCTGACCGGGAGCCGGTCCGTGGCCGCGTGGCGCGCCTCCACCGGCACGGCATGGGCCAGCACGAACAGCGCCGCCACGCCCTGGGCGGTCCCAAGCCGCCGCCGGGTGCGGAGCAGCCGCGGCGCGAGGCCGAGGATCGCGAGCAGGAAGACGGCTTGGAGCGGGAAGGACAGCCGCGCCGCCGCCGGATCGGTGAACTGCCCCCAGAAGTAGCAGAGGACCAGCCCGGTGACGGCCGCGGCAAAGCCCGCGAAACCGACCAGCACCAGCAGGGGGTTGCCCTCGCGCCAGAGCGTCGGGAGTCGCCGAAGCGCGTTGACCAGGCAGAGGAGTAGCGCCGCCGTGCCCAGCCACGAGAGCAGCGGCGAGTTGGTCTGCGTCCCGTTCCAGCCGTAGAGGTAGGCCAGCGCGTCGCCGAGATTCCGCTGGAAATAGTGCCAGCCGAAGGTGTCCACGCCGCGCGCCACGCTCTCGAAGAACGCCGGGGTCGCGAAGTAGACGCGGTTGACCGCGAGCGGCGTGAGCAGCAGCAGCGGGGACAGGGCGAGAAACCACGACAGCTCGACGCGGCGCGTCCGCCACCAGCCCCACGCCAGCACCGCCGCGGCCAGCAGGCCCAGCAGCCACGACTCGTCGCGCACCTGCACCGCCAGGAGCGCGAGAATCACCAGCAGCTCGGCGTTGGGCCGGGTCGGCGCGCGCACGCAGCGCACGGCCTGCACAAACAGGAGGATCAGCAGCGTCGCGGCGAGCAGGTCGTAGCCGCCGCCGGTGGCGTTCTGCGCCACCAGCGGCAGGCCGGCGGCCAGGAGCACGCCCAGCACGCCGACGCCCCCCCCGCCCAGCAGGCGGCCCGCCCAGAAGACCGCGCCCAGGAACGCCGCGCCGACAAGCGCATTGAGCACAAACGCATTCTCGGGCCGGTAACCGGTGAGGTCGTGGACCAGCGAGAGCAGAAATGGGAAGAACAGCTGCCGTTTCTCCACATACCCGCCGAGGTAGCGCAGCCGGCCGTCCGGGCCGGCCACGGCGTAGCTGACCGTCGCCGCGCTCCGCTCGCGGTGCATGTCCAGCGAGGTCGTCAGCAGCGCGTACTCGTCGTACATCACCCGCAGCCGGTGCGGCTCCAGCAGCTGCAGGAACGCGCCGCCCAGGAGCGCCGCCAGCAGGCCCCAGCGGTGCTGGCGCCAGCCGCCGCCGGCGGACCGCGCCAGCCGGACCAGGAACCAGACGGCGAGCGCGAACCCCAGCAGCGTGGTCCAGTAGCCCAGGTGCGTGACCCACCACGCCGCGGCTTCGACCGGGACGCCGCCGAACCGCAGCGCGAACACCAGCGCGAGCAGCCCGCCCCCGACGGCCAGCTGGAGGCGCCGCCGGGGGGCGCCGTCGCGCGCGGGGGCTGGATCCGCCTCGCTCATCGCGCGCCGCCTAAGCGTTGCGCCCGAACAGCAGGCGGAGGCTGTTCAGGCAGACGAGCACCGTGCTGCCCTCGTGGGCGAAGACGCCGACCGTCAGCGGCACGACGCCCGCCCCCGCCGCCAGCACCATCACGATGACCACCCCGAGCGACACGGTGAGATTCTGGCGAATGATCCGCCGCGCGCGCCGGCTGAGCCGCTCGGCGGCGAGGAAATTGTCGATCCGGTCGTTCATCAGGATCACCTCGCTCTGCTCCAGCGCCGCGTCGCTGCCGCGGGCGCCCATCGCCACCGAGACGTAGGCCGCGGCCAGACTGGGCCCGTCGTTCACCCCGTCGCCGACCATCGCCACCTTCCGGCCCAGCTCGCGGAACGCCTGGATCGCCGCCACCTTGCCCTCGGGGGTCAGGCCCGCCTTCACCTCGTCCAGGCCGAGCTCGCGTGCCACCGCCTCGGCGGCGTGGGTGCGGTCGCCGGTGAGCATCACGGTGCGGATGCCGCCGGCGCGCAGGCGGTCCAGGGTCTCACGCGACGCGGTGCGGATCTCATCCTTGAGCAGCACGCGGCCGATGACTCCCTTGGCCAGCACCCAGACCTCGCTCAGCTCGGCGGCGGCGGGCGGGAGTTGCCGGGCCCACTCGGCCAGCGGCCCTTCCTCCAGCAGCTCGCGGCGCCCGAGCAACACGGTCGCGCCGTCGTGCCGGCCGCGCAGGCCGCGCCCGGTGATCGACTCGAACTCCTCCACCGCCCGGGCGCGCACGCGGTGGGTGCGGCCGTGGCGGGTGATGGCGCGGGCGATGGGATGCTCCGAGTTCGCCTCCAGCGCGCAGGCCAGCTCGATCACCTCCTGCTCCTTGCCCGCCGGAAAGCTCTCGTAGCCCACGACCGTCAGCTCGCCGGTCGTCAGCGTGCCGGTCTTGTCCAACGCCACGAGGTCCACCTCCGCCAGCTTCTCGATCGCCGCGCCGCCGCGGAAGAGGATGCCGTTGCGCGCGCCCCAGGCGATGGCGGCGAGGATGGCCGACGGGATCGACAGCACCAGGGCGCACGGGCTCGCGACGACGAGCAACGTCATGGCGCGATAGAAGGCCGACGTCGTCGCCGCCGTGTTGTCGAACGGCGGCAGGTGGAAGCCCAGCCACCAGACGAAGAACATCGCGGCCGTCACCCCGAGCACGAGGAACGTGTACTTCGCGCCGAACCGGTCGGTGAACCGCTCGCTCGGCGCCTTGAGCTTCTGGGCGGTCTGGATCAGGCGGATGATCTTCTGCAGCGTGCTCTCCGCCGGGCGCCGGCGCACGACCACCTCGACGGCGCCCCAGAGGTTGAGCGTGCCGCTGAACACCGGCTCGCCCGGCGCCTTCTCCACCGGCAGCGCCTCGCCGGTGAGCGTCGACTCGTCGCTCGCCGTCTTGCCCTTCGCCACCTCGCCGTCGGCCGGGAAGAGTTCGCCCGGCTTGACGAAGACGCGGTCGCCCGGGGCCACCTGCTCGATCGGCACGGCGCGCTGGCCGCCGTCCGGCAGCACGAGCGTGGCCTGCTTGGGCGACGCCTTGAGCAGCGCGCCCACCTCGCGCTGGGTGCGGTCGAGCGCGAACTCCTCCATCGCGCCGGCGGACGAGAACAGGAACAGGAGCAGCACGGCCTCGCCCCACGCGCCGATGGCCGCCGCCCCGACCGCCACGGCGAGCATGAGGAAATGGATGTCGAGCTTGAGCGCGCGCAGGTTGCCCCACGTGTCCTTGGCCGCGTCCCAGCCGCCGGCCACGAGCGCGACGAGGTAGAGCGCGCGGGTCATCCAGAAGGTCCCGCCCCAGCGCAGCTCCCCGACGAACCCGGCCACGCCGAAGACGCCGCACATCGCGGCAAGCGCGGCCAGCTCCCTCCACTCCGGGGCGGCGGGCGCCTCCGGGGCCGCGGCCTCCGGCCAGGTGAACTCGCGCCACAGCCAGAGGCTCTCGGCCGTGCTGCAGGTCTCGCGCACGACCTCGGTGGTCGCGCCCACCTGCCGCAGTGCGTAGCCGCGCGGCACCGCCGTGGTGCGCCCGGCGTCGAGGCGCGCCTCGATCGCGGCAATCGTCGCCGCCACCTGGCCTTCCACCGCCGCGAGGTCGATCTCGCCGATGGTGGCCACCGCGAGCTTGCGGCCCGAGGGATCGACGCGCACCGCCCGCACGCCCGGCTGCGCGTGGAGGAACTTGACCAGGTCGTCGATCCAGGCCGCGGCGGCGGCGGATTCGTTCATCGTCCCCCAGTTTTTTGCCGCGCCCCCAAAGCGCAAATCCAATTGCGCCCCACCGCGCCGGATTCCGTGCGCGCCGGACTCATTCTCAAGCGGCGAAGATCGCCCACGAATGCACACGAATCCACACGAATGAGCGGACCGTCCGCCGCTCTCTGGGAACACCACCGAAATTCAACGCTCCGTGCCGAAATCCAATCTCGTGAACAATATTCGTGGCCATTCGTGTGAATTCGTGGGAGGAAGGCCCCCGAATCCTTGATCGTGCTTCCCCAATGATCGGTCTCCGCGACGACGCCGGCGCCCCGCCGCCCCCCGAGAGCCACGCCCCGGCGCTGGCGGCGGAGGTCTTCGCCGAGGGCGGCTGGCTGCACGCCCGGCTCGATCTTGAGCACCGCCCGCAACAGGAGGCGATGGCGCGCGCCGTCGCGGCAGCGATGCGCGACGACGAGCCGCTGCTCTTCGAGGCGGGCACGGGGGTCGGCAAGAGCCTCGCCTACCTCGTGCCCGGCATCATCCACGCCACCGACCTGCAGCGGCAGCTGGTCGTCTCCACCCACACCATCTCGCTCCAGGAGCAGATCGAGACCTCGGATCTCCCGCTCTGCCGCCGGCTGTTCGAGTCGGTCCCCGGGCTCCGGCCCTACGCGAAGTTCAAGTCCGCGGTGCTCGTCGGCCGGGCCAACTACCTTTGTCCCAACCGCCTCGCGCACGCCCTCGCCGGCCGGCAGGAGCTGTTCCCCGGCGCCGACCAAGCGGAGCTCCAGCGCATCGCGGCCTGGGCGCGGGAGACGCGCGAGGGCCTCGTCCACGAGCTGAGCCCGCCGCCGGCGCCGGAGATCTGGGACGCGGTCAACGCCGACTCCGCCGCCTGCAGCCGCAAGCACTGCACCAGCGAGGCCTGCTTCTACCAAAAGGCCCGCGCCCGGCTGCGCCACGCCCAGGTCATCATCGTCAACCACAGCCTGCTCTTCACCCACATCAGCGCCGGCGGCGCGGCCGACAAGGGCGGGATCCGCGGCGTGCTCTTCCCCGACGACTTCGTGGTGCTCGACGAGGCGCAGACGGTGCCGGAGGTGGCGACCGAGCACTTCGGCCTGCGGCTGAGCAGCCACGGCGTCGACCGCCTGCTGAAATACCTCTGGAACCCGGCGCGCAAGCGCGGCCTGCTGCACAAGCTCGGCGGCGCGCGCGAGAAGCAGCTGGTCGAGGACGCGCTCGACGCCGCGACCCAGTTCTTCGACTTCCTGCGCGAGCGCTGGCTGGAGCAGCAGCCGGTCGTGCGCCTGCGCGAGGAGGGCTTCGCCGAGCCGTGGCTGGAGGCGCCGCTGGCGGCGCTGATCAAGGCGGTGGGCGCGCTCGCCGACCGGCTCGACGAGGGGCACGACCGCGACGAGCTGCTCGAGCAGCGCGACCGCCTCAACGGCTGCCGCGCCGGCCTGCGGCAGTTCCTGGGGATGAGCGCCGAGGACCACGTGCACTGGCTCGAGCGCACCGGCCGGCGCGGCCAGACCGTGACCCTGCGCACCGCCCCGATTGACGTCGCCCCCTACCTGCGCGAGCACCTGCTGCAGCGGCAGACCGCGGTGGTGTTCACCAGTGCGACGCTGGCGATGGGCGGCGAGATCGAGCCATTCCAACGGCGCGTCGGCGCCGAGGGCGCGCGCAGCGGCGTGGTCGCCTCGCCCTTCGACTACGAGCGGCACCTGCGGGTGTACGTGGCGGCGGACATGCCCCTGCCCTCGCCGGCCGACGCCCGCCTCGCGCTCGACGCGCTCGTCGACTACCTCGGCTTCTGCACCCTGCGCGTGCCGGGCGGCTCGCTGGTGCTGTTCACCAGCCACGCCGACATGCGCGCCTGCGCCGCGGCGCTGACCGCCGTCTACACCCACCACCGCCGGCCGTTCTTCCTCCAGGGGGTGGATGGCTCGCGCACCGAGCTCACCCACCGGATGCGCGCCGCCCGCAACGCCATCCTCTTCGGCACGGACAGCTTCTGGACCGGCGTCGACGTCCCGGGCGCGGCGCTGTCCCAGGTCGTGATCACGCGCCTGCCGTTCGACGTCCCGACGCACCCGGTGGCCGAGGCGCGCGCGGAGTGGATCCGCGACCAGGGCGGCAATCCGTTCAACGACCTGACCCTGCCCGAGGCGCTGGTGAAGTTCCGGCAGGGCGTCGGCCGGCTCATCCGGACGCAAACCGATTGCGGGCTCGTCACGATCCTCGACTCGCGCGTGCTGGCCAAGGCCTATGGCCGGCTCTTCCTCGAATGCCTGCCGAAACGCGATTATTCACGGCTCACCAAGGAGAACCGCGAGCAGCAATTTCAGCCTTTCGTTTAGGGCCGGCTGCGCTAGCGTGATTCCCTTCCTCATGCGCATCCGCTCCGCCGCACTCACTGACATCGGAAAGATCCGCGAGGAAAATGAGGACCGGTACCTCTGCGACGACGAGCTGGGGCTTTATGCGGTGGCGGACGGCATCGGCGGGCTGGCGGGCGGCGCCCAGGCGGCGGAGGAGGCCATCGTCCGGCTGAGCTCGCTGAGCCGCAAGCTGCCGCCCAAGGAGGACTGGGATTTCCAGACCCTGTTCCAGACGATCAACCAGCACGTCGCCGGCGTGGGCCAGACGATCGACGCGATCTACGGGATCGGCACCACCCTGACGGTGGCGCGCCTGCACAACAACAGCCTGCACATCGCCCACGTGGGCGACTCGAGCTGCTTCCTGTGGCGCGACGAGAATTTCGAGAAGCTGACCCTCGACCACACGGTGGAGAACGAGCTCAAGGTGCGCCAGGGCCGCGGCGTGGCCGTGTTCCTCAGCGCCCGCGCCCGCAACGCCCTCACCCGCTGCATCGGCCAGCCCGACCCGCCGCTGGCCGACGTCTTCGTCCGGCCGCTCCAGGAAGGCGACCGCATCCTGCTGTGCAGCGACGGCGTGACCCGCTTTTCCCGCGATCGCGAGATCGCCCACCTGATGGCCACCGCGGCCAATCCGATCGGGGCGCTGAAACGGATGATCGAGCTGGCCAGCGCCCGCGGCGGGCTCGACAATGCGACCGGCGTGGCGGTGTTCGTCGACGGGGTGTAGGGCGGGGCCTAGCCTGCAAATCTGTAGGAGGGGCTTTACGCCCCGATAAATTGGAAATCGCGGCGTTAAGCCGCTCCTACAACCGCGGAAGCCCGACCAGCGATGTGACTGCGGATCGCCCTACAGCCGCTCCGGATAAACACCCGCCGCGATGAGCTCCGCGATCGCGGCGCGCGCCGCCGGCAGGTCCTCGCGGTGGGTCACGCCGAACCAGCGGGTATCGGCGCGGAGAACGCGCACGTCCGCCGCTCCCGCCGCCACCAGATCGTTGACCGCCACCGGCAGGTAGAATTCCGCCGACTCGCTGCGGCCATTCTTCTGCAGGAATCCGCCCAAAAGTTCGCGGAGCTGCCCGAAGAGCGCCGGCCCGAAGCCAAAGCAGGTCATGGACACGATCTCGTCGCCGCTCAGGGCCCTCCAGCCGCCGCCCGCGAGCGGATGGCGCGCGCGGCCGTCGGGCGTGCGCTCGATTTTCAGCACTTCGTCGAGGCCGGTCAGCCGTCCGGCGGCATCCGCGCGGCACAGGCCGCGGTTCACGGACCCGTGCTCCGAAAGAGTCTGGCGCAGCGGATAGCCGACGAGGGCGTAGGCCGGCTTCGGGGCGGAGGAGGAGGCGCGGAAATGAGCCGCGAGGGCGCGGTAGGCGGCGGCGCCGTAGAAGTCGTCGGCATTGATCACCGCGAAGGGGCCGCGCACCGCGGTCTCCGCCGCGAGCACGGCCTGGCCGGTGCCCCAGGGCTTGGTCCGGCCGGGCGGCGGCGCGTGGGGCGGCGGCAGGTCGGCCAGCTCTTGGAAGGCGTAGGCGACGTCCATCCGGCCCTCGAGCCGGCGGCCGATGGCCGCGCGGAAGTCGCGCTCCAGGTCGCGCCGGATCACGAACACCACCCGCGCAAAGCCGGCGCGGCGGGCGTCGTGCGCCGAATACTCGACGATCAGCTCGCCGCCGGGCCCGACGGGCGCGACCTGCTTCAGGCCGCCGAAGCGGCTGCCCAGGCCGGCGGCCAGCACCACGAGATCAGGGGCGGCGTCCTTCACCGCCGCCAGTGAAGCACGCCGACCCGGGCGAGGTAAACAAAAGATCGACGCGGTGAGGATCGCCCGCGAGCGGGCTTCCTACCCAGGCGTTGGGCATCGAGAAACGTAGGAGGCGCGCTGGCGCGCGATAACGTCGGGAATTGTAGGGCTGCCGCTCGACGGCAGGCCGATCCCAAGTTTCGGAACGGCCGGCGTCTAGCGCCGGCCCTACAGGCATCGATCATCGAAAATCGTAGGAGGCGCGCTGGCGCGCGATTCCGGGTTCCACCCGTCCCAACATCGCCCTCGACCCGCGGGGGCGCAGACCTTATGACGCTGGGCCAAGATCGCGCCGCCGGCCCCGACCATGCGCCCCACCGTCCGACTCATCCACTGGCACGCCGCCGAGGCCCGGGCGCTGGCCGCGCGCCTCGCCGGCCGCGGCTGGCGGGTCGAGGCCGCGCTGCCGCCCCCGCCCGCGCTCTTCACCGCCCTGCGGCGGCATCCGCCGGCGGCGGTCGTCATCTCGCTCGACCGCCTGCCGTCGACCGGCCGCGACATCGCCTTCGGCCTGCGCGCCCAGCCTGCGACGCGCGCCCTGCCGCTGCTCTTCGCCGGCGGGGCGCCGGAAAAGATCGCCGCCGTGCGCGCCAAGCTGCCCGACGCCGCATACGCCCCGTGGGCCA
>DATJUU010000133.1:0-34166 GCA_035502155.1 Opitutaceae bacterium | reverse complement strand
GGCGCTTCTACGTCGACGGGCGCGGAACGCACACCGACGGCGACGAGTGGCTGGATCTCGCCCTCACCCAGCTCCAGGCGCTCGGCTTCGACGGCGACGTGAACCGCGCGGATGAGACCTTCCCACCCGGCGCCCGCTTCGACGCGCCGGTGCTCTACTTCGGGTGGCACGACACCGACCTCGACGGGCCGATGGCGCTGCCCGGCTTCCGGTTCCCGCCCGGTGCCGTGGCCTTGCACATCCACAGCTTCTCGGCGCAGACGCTGCGTTCGGCGACCAGCGGCTGGAGCGGGCCGCTCGTCGCGCGCGGCGTCACCGCCACGTTCGGCAACGTCTTCGAACCCTACCTGCAGCTGACCCTCGAGCCGCAGCTCCTGGTGCGGGCGCTGGCAATGGGCATGAATCTCGGCGACGCGACCTACTTCGCCGAGCCGGCGCTGAGCTGGCAGACGATCGTGATCGGCGATCCGCTCTACCGGCCCTTCGCCGTGAGCCTCGACACGCAGCTGGCCCGGCTCGACGCGCTCCCGCCGGCCCTGGCGCCCTACGCGGTGTTGCGCCAGGTCCACCTGCTGGAGCAGGAGGGCAAGGCCGCGGCGGCCCGCGAGCTGCTGGAGGCCCGGCTGGCCAAGGCGCCCGGCTGGGTCCTGGCCCTGGCGCTGGCGGAGCGGCGCGAAACCGCCGGCGACAAGGCCGGCGCATTGCGCGCCCTGGAATCCGTGGCGGTGCCGGAGTCCTGCGCGCTGGGCGATGTGCCGCTCCTGCAGCAGGCGGCGCGGCGGTTCCTCGAGGGCGGGGCGGCGCCGCGGGCGGTGGCGCTCTACCAGGCGATCCTGCGCAACGACTCGATCGCGCGCGAGCGGCGCGCCGCGCTCCTGCGCGACGCGATCGGGGCGGCGATGGCGGCGGGGGACGGGTCGCAGGCGCGGCGGTGGGAGCGCGAGTTCGGCGAATCCCTGGCGCCGTCCGCCATGGGAGGAAAACTATAGCACCGGCCGCCCCGGCCGGCGGGGTCTCACAGCTTGTCGACGATCCGGTCGGCGAGGCCGTAGTCGATGGCCTCCTGGGCGTTCAGGTAGAAATCGCGGTCCGAGTCGCGGGCGATCTTCTCGATCGGCTGGCCCGAGGCGGCGGCCAGGATCTGGTTCAGCTCCTGGCGGAGCTTCTCCATTTCCTTCGCCTGGATGTTGATGTCGGTGGCCGGCCCGATGAAGCGCCCGGCGATCAGGGGCTGATGGATGAGCACGCGGGCGTGCGGGAAGATCAGCCGCCTGCCCTTGGGCGCGGCGCAAAGCAGGACCGAGGCCATCGAGGCGGCGATGCCGGTGACGACGACCGTGACCGGCGAGGAAATCAGCTTGATCGTGTCGAAGATCGCCATGCCGGCGGTGATCGAACCGCCGGGGGAGTTGAGGTAGAACGTGATTTCCTTGCCCGGGGCGGCGGCCTCGAAATAGAGCAGGCGCTCGCAGACGTCCTTGGCGGTGTCGTCGGTGACCGCGCCCCACAGAAACAGCTTCCGCGCCTCGAGGAACTTCTTCTGGATCATCGCGCCGACGGCCTGGGGCAGCGGCGGGTTCTTGGGCTCCTCCTCGCGCTCGTCGTCGTCGTCGAGGCGGGGCGGCGGGAGCGGGGAGCGGTGATCAGGAAAGGAGTCAGTTGCGGGCATAACCGGGCAAACTGTGCGCGGCCGGTCGGGGTTGTCCAATGAAAAGGCGCCGTCCGGGGGGGCGGCGCCGCTCAAGGCGAAACGCGACGGGGGAGGCCCGCTCAGCCGCGGAAATAGAGGTACCCGCAGAGGATGACGGCCAGCACGAAGCAGGAGGCCACGACCTCATGCCAATCCCAGCTGGCGTAGGTCTTGGCCTTGTCCTCCGCCGTCGCCGTGCCGAAGGTCAGGCTCTGGATGCGGGCGTATTCGGGACCGGCGGTCGCATAGCTCACGGCCACCATCACGATCGCGGAGACGAGGGTGATGACGATGCTGAAGTACTGGAAGTTGATGTTGTTGATGATCCAGAGGAACGAGCCCGGCGCGTAGCCCTGGGCCAGACTCCCCAGCTTCATCGTCACCGGCGTGTCCACCAGCATGCGGAAGAGGCCGAGGGCGAAGCCGACGATCATGGCCCAGAGGCAGCCCTGCGCGTTCAGGCGCTTCCAGAAGACGCCGAAGAAGAACACCACGAAGATCGGCGGGGCGAGGTAACCCTGCACCGCCTGGAGGTAATCGTAGAGGCTGTGCGCGCCCTGCACGACCGGGATCCAGGCCAGGGCGATGAGCACCATGATCGTGGTGGCGGTGCGGCCGGTGCGCACGATCTGGGACTGGGTCGCCGCCGGCTTCAACTTCTGGTAGAGGTCGACGGTGAACAGGGTGGAGCAGGCGTTGAACACGCCTGCCAGCGAGCCCATCAGCGCCGAAAGCAGGCCGGCGACCACGAGGCCGCGCAGGCCCGAGGGCAGGAGGTCCTTCACCATGAGGGGGAAGGCGTTCTGGGCGTCGAATTCGGCGGACAGCGCCGGCACCTTGCCGCTCTTGACCAGCGCAAAGCAGATCATGCCCGGGATGATGAAGAGGTAGGGCGGGAACAGTTTCAGGCAGGCGGCGAAGATGCTGCCGCGGCGGGCGGTCCGCTCGTCCGGGGCGCCCAGCGCGCGCTGCACGATATACTGGTCGGTGCACCAGTACCACAGGCCGATGACCGGCGCGCAGATCAGCATGCCCAGCCAGGGATAGTGGCTGTTGAAGTACCAGGCCTGCTTCACGATGTGGCCGTCGGCGGCGCGTTCGAGCACCGGCGCCCAGGTGGAGGTGACGCCCGGCGGGGTCATCGGCTTCCAGAGGTTGAACATATCGGAACCGCACAGCACGCGCAGTTCGTGCCAGCCGCCGAGTTTGATCAGGCCGTAGATGGTCAGGGTCGCCGACCCGCAGATCAGGACGACGACCTGCACGGCGTCGTTGTAGGCCACCGCGCGCATGCCGCCGAGGGCGGTGTAGAGGCCGGTGAGCAGGATCACCGCCACCGATCCGATCCAGAAGCTGTTGATCGCGACGCCGCCGATTTGCAGGTGGATCTCGGGCAGCAGGGTGGAGAAGACCACGCCGCCGGCGAAGATGCCCACCGCGATCTTCGACAGCACGAACGTCACGAGCGAGACGATGGAGAGCACGTAGCGCGAGCCGGGGCTGAAGCGCCGCTCGAGGAACTCGGGCATCGTGAAGACCAGGGAGCGGGAGTAGAAGGGCACAAACACCCAGGCGAGCATGAGCAGGCACCAGGCGTGCAGCTCGTAGTGGGCCATGGCGACGCCGTCGGTCGCGCCCGAGCCCGCCAGCCCGACGATGTGCTCGGAGCCGATGTTGGAAGCGAAGATCGACGCCCCGATGACCCACCAGCCGAGGTTGCGCCCGGCGAGGAAGTAGTCGGTCGCGGTGTCCTTCCGGTGGCTCACCACCCACCAGGCCACGCAGCCCAGCACGCTGAAATAGCAGGCGATGGCGAACCAGTCCCATCCGCCCAGGGTGGTGGAGGCGGCGTCGGCCGCGGCCAGAATCGGAGTCAGGGTCTTCATGTTGGGGGGTGCAATCAACGGGGGTTGCGGAAATCGGCCGCCGGGCCAAACCGGTCGCCTGACTGGCGCCTCAGGCGGGGAAGGAGGCCGTCAGCCGCGGGCGCGGCGGGGGACGTGCGATATCATCACACGGGGGGCGACGGCATGCTTTCATGCGCAAGACGCGGGCAGTCTGCGAATGGCCGGAATCGTGGCGAGCACAAACATCCGGCGTCCGCCCCGGGCGTCGCGGGAGGATCCTGGCACCGCCCCGGCTCACGGCAGCGGGGTAAGTTCGACGTTCCGCAGTTCGAAGGGCGTGCCCTCGAACTGGAAGCCAACCTGGCCGGCGGCCGGCGCGCATTGGGTGACGCGGTTTTGCGGCACGCCGTTGACCGAGCATTCGATCGTGCCGTTGCGGCAGACGATATCGCAGGTGTTCCAGGCCCCGGGCGTCTTTTCGCTGTCGAGGCCGATCTTGTCGACCTGCGAGGCGCCCGGCGGGCTTTGCTCGGCGCAGGTCGCCCCCGCCATGGGCAGGATGTCGCCGGCCCGGTGCACCTTCAGCTGGACCTGGAAGCACAGCGGCCATTGGCGGTCCTTCGGCCCGGAGCTGATGTGCACGAGCACGCCGCCGTTGCCCGGCTTGGCCGGCCAGCGCCATTCGACGTGGAGCTTGAAGTTCGCGTAGGTCTCGGGGCCGGCGAGCAGGTAGCCGATCGGCCGGCCGGCGGCGGCGAGGACGCCGTCGGGCGTCGCGTGGCAGACGGTGGCGATGTCCACCGCCGGGCTGGTGACGAAGGACCAGCCGGTCAGGTCGTGTCCGTTCCAAAGCTTGACGGCCGGCGCGGCGGCGAAGGCCGCGGCCGGTCCGAGGACGATGGCAAGGGCAAGGATGAGGCGGCGCATGAGGGGAGACTTTGACACGGCCACCGGGGGTGTGGAGCCCATTTTTCGCGCGTGACGGCCCGTCATCGCGGCGCGCCGGCGCGGGCCGCGTCCACGGCCGCCCGCAGGGCGCTTGCGGCGGCGCGGGGATCGGGGGCGGCGCAGATCGCGGAAACAACCGCCACGCCGTCGGCGCCGGCAGCGATGGCGCGCGCGGCATTGGCGGCGTCGATCCCGCCGATGGCGACCACCGGGCAGGCCAGCCGGCGGCGGAGGACGCGGAATCCGGCCTCGCCCAGCGGCGGCGCGGCGTCCGGCTTCGTGCCGGTGGGAAACAGCGGTCCGAGGCCGACGTAGTCCACCGCCGCGGCGTCGAAATCCGCCAGGCGGTCGGGCGCGTTGACGGAGAACCCGATGATGGCGCGCGGCCCGAGGGCGGCGCGGGCGGCCGCCGGCGCCGGGTCGTCCGGCCCGACGTGGATGCCGTCGGCCCCGATCGCCCGCGCGACCTCGATCCGGTCGTTGACGATCAGCGGCACGCCGAGCGGGGCGAGCAGCGCGCGCAGCGCCCGCCCGGCCTCGATCACCGCCGGCGTCGGGTTCGTCTTGTCCCGCAGCTGCACCATCGTGACGCCGCCGGCGACCGCGGCGGCCACCGTCGCGGCGAGCCCGCGCCGGGCGGTCATGACGGGATCGGTGACGAGGTAAAGCGACAGGTCGAAGCGCCCGCTCATCCCACGATCTTCAACCGCTTCGCGATCGTGGTCGAGTCCAGTCGATGCAGCGCGTCGAGCAGCTGAACCTGGAGCGAGCCGGGGCCGGGGCTTTGCTCGGCGGCGATCTCGCCGGCGAGCGCAAGGAAGGTCAGCCCGGCGGCGGCAGCGGCGAGCCGGTCCGGCTCGACGGCGAGCGCGGCGCCGATGAGCGCGGTGGCGGTGCAGCCGAGGCCGGTGACGCGGGCCATGAGCGGGTGGCCGTTGGCCAGCCCGAGCAGGGCGGTACCGTCGGTCACATAGTCGGTGGCGCCCGTGACGGCCACGATGGCGCCGGTGGCCTGCGCGAGGCGCCGGGCGGCGTCGAGGGCCTCGTCCGAGCCGCGGGTCGAGTCCACGCCCTTGGTCTTGGCGGCGGTGGCGCCGGCCAGCACGAGGATTTCGCTCGCGTTGCCGCGAATGCAGGCGGGCCGGAGGTGGGCGAGCGCGGTGGAGGTCTCCGTGCGGTAGCGGGTCGCCCCGGCGCCGACGGGATCCAGGACCCAGGGGACGCCGCGGGCGTTCGCGGCGGCGGCGGCGGCATCCATGGCCCGGACCCAGGCGGACGAGAGCGTGCCGATGTTGATGACGAGGGCGGCGGAGAGGCCGACGAACTCCTCGACCTCCTCCGGGGCGTGCACCATCGCCGGCGAGGCGCCGATGGCGAGCAGGGCGTTGGCCGTGTTGTTCATCACGACGTAGTTCGTGATGTTGTGCACCAGCGGCTGGCGGGTGCGGATGCGGTCGAGGACCGAGGAGCAGTGCGTGGCGGTGAACATGGAGGGTGGGGGGCCCGGCGCCGGGACCGCCGTGGTCGGCCCGGCGCGCGCCGCGCCGCGGTCGACCGTGACGATTCCTTCGCCGGTATGAGCCGGATCAGGTTCGACGGGTATGGTCTCAGTTCCCGCCCTTGGGAACACCCCGTGTCACGTGATGGGCGACACCATCGCGCGAATTTGGGCCGTGTCAAACGCCCGGTCGGGGCCGGCACCGGCGGCCCTCAGACGAGGCCGAGCCGCATCTTGCCCTCTTCCGAGATCATCGATTGGTTCCACGGCGGCTCCCAGACAAGGCGGACTTCCGCGGAGCTCACGCCGGGCACGACCATCACCTTGCTGCGGGCATCCTCGGCGATGGCCGGGCCCATGCCGCAGCCGGGCGCGGTGAGGGTCATCGACACATTGACGTGATGGCCGCCGGCCGGCGTCTTCTCGATCTCCATCGAGTACACGAGGCCGAGGTCGACGATGTTCACCGGGATTTCGGGATCGTAGACCTTCTTGAGCTGGTCCCACACGGACTCCGGGTCGGGCGCCTGGTCGGAGGCGGGCGCGGGCGCCGCGGCCGGCGCGTGCTCCGGCACCTGCTCGCCGAGGGCGTCGGCGTCCTTGCCGTCGATGCGCGCGAGGCCGAAGTCGATCAGGACGGTGAAGCTGCCGCCGAGCGTCTGGGTGATGTGCACCTTGGTGCCGGCGGCGATGGTGACCGGGGCGCCGCTGGGAATCTGCGTCGCGATCACCTCGCGGGAGAGGAGGCGTTCCTTGGACATGGAAGTAGCGAGGAGTGAGTAGCGAGTAGTGGGCAGCCGGTGGCGAGGAGGAAATTCGGCCCCTGGTGGGTCGGGGTCTTGGAATGATGTCTGGCTACCGGAAGAAGATCCGCATCAAAGAGGCCGGTTTGCGTGATGCTCGCTGCTCGCTTCCCGCCACTCACTACTTGCTGCCGAATCCGGCCTTGATCAGGTCGCGCAGCGAGGCGTGCAGCGCCTCGTCCTCGAGCTTCTCGAGCACCTCCTCGAAGAAGCCGTAGACCAGCAGCTCGCGGGCGACGGGCGGCGGGATGCCGCGGGACTCGAGGTAGAACATCTGCTCGTCGTCGACATGCCCGCTGGTGGCGCCGTGCGTGCAGCGCACGTCATTGGCCTGGATCTCGAGGCCGGGCAGCGAATTGGCTTCGGCCTCGTCGCTGAGCAGCAGGTTGCGGTTGCTCTGGTAGGCGTCGGTCTTCTGGGCCTCGGGGTCGACGATGATGAGGCCGGAGAAGATGGTGCGCGCCCGGTCGAGCAGGGCGTTTTTGTAGAGGAGGTTGGAGCCGGTGTGCGGCGCCTGGTGGCTTTGGAGCGTGCGCTGGTCGAACTCCTGCGCGCCGCGGGCCACGGTCAGCGCCAGCATCTCGCTGAAGGCGCCGGCGCCCTGCAGCCGGCTGTGCGACTCGTGGCGCGCCTGGCGGCCGCCGAGGTGGACGTTGAGCGAGAGGACGCGGGCGTCGCGCTGCACCACGGTGGAGTTGAGCTGGAAGGCGAGCGTGTCCCGCGACCAGTTCTGGGTGCCGACGTAGGTGAGGTGGGCGCCCGGGCCGGCGAAGAGGTCGTTGACCCCGGAGGCAAAGCCGGGGCCGGCGGGCGGCGCGGTCACGAAGTTCTCCACCACGGTGGCCTTGGCGTTGTCCCCGAGGATCACGAGAGTGTGCGGGAAAACGGCGGCGTCGGCGCCGGCGGCCGCGTGGTTCACCACGAACGGCGCGGCGATCTCCACCCCGGCCGGCACGTGCAGGAACGCGCCGCCCGCGGTGAACGCGGCGTTGAGGGCGGCGAACTTCTCGGAGCCGAGGTTGACCGGCTGCGCCATGAAGTGCTGCCGGAACAGGTCGGCGTGCCGGAGGATGGCCTCCTCGAGCGGACAGAAGACGACGCCGCGGCGGACCCACGGGTCCGCGAGGGCGGCGCGGGAGCCGAGGCGGTTGTTGACAAAGGAGAGTTGCGCCGCGGCCGCGGGGGTCGGCGCGGCGGCGGGCGGGGACTCCGACCCGGCCGGCGCAAGGCGGGCCGGGAGTTGGAGCCCGGTCACGGTGCTGAAGCGCCAGAGCTCGTCGGTGCGCCGGGGCATGGGCAGCGCGGCGAAGCGCTCCCACGCCTCGCGCTTGCGGTCGAGCCACCAGCCCGGCAGGTGGCCGAGCGCGGCGAGGTGCGCGGCAAACGCGTCCGCGGTGAAGGCGGAGGGCGCGGCTTCAGCGGTCAGTTGGGAAGCGGGAGCGGCGGGCATCGGGGATGGGGGATTTGGGAGGTCGGATTGCGGATTGGGCCGATGGCGGACGCGGGCCGATCCGCATTCCGCAATCGCCAATCCCCAATCGGCTCAGCCGACCGAGCCCTCCATTTCGAGGTCGATCAGGCGCTTGAGCTCGACGGAGTACTCCATCGGGAACTGGCGCACGAGGTCGTTGACGAAGCCGTTGACGGCAAGACTCATCGCCTGCGCCTCGGTGAGGCCGCGGGACTGCATGTAGAAGATCATCTCCTCGCTGACCTTCGACACGCTGGCCTCGTGCTGCGCGGCGTGCTTCTGGCCGCGGACGGTGATCGCCGGGTAGGTGTCGGTGCGGGAGTTGGTGTTGATGAGCAGCGCGTCGCACTCGGTGTTGTTCTTGCACCCCTGGAGGTGGCGCGGGATGTGGACGAGGCCGCGATAGGTGGCGCGGCCCTGGCCGACGGAGATCGACTTCGAGACGATGGTCGAGGTGGTCTCGTCGGCGGCGTGGACCATCTTGGCGCCGGTGTCCTGGTGCTGGCCGTCGTTGGCGAGCGCGATGGAGATGACCTCGCCGCGCGCCTTGCGGCCGCGGAGCACCACGCCGGGATATTTGATCGTCAGCCGGGAGCCGATGTTGCAGTCGATCCACTTGATCTCGGCCTCCTCGTGGGCCAGGCCGCGCTTGGTGACGAGGTTGAAGACGTTGGGCGCCCAGTTCTGGACGGTGATGTACTGGATCTTCGCGCCCTTGAGCGCCACGAGCTCGACCACCGCGCTGTGCAGGGTGGAGGTCGAGAACTTCGGCGCGGTGCAGCCCTCCATGTAGGTGACCTCGCTGCCCTCGTCGACGATGATGAGGGTGCGTTCGAACTGGCCGAAGTTCTCGGCGTTGATGCGGAAGTAGGCCTGCAGGGGATGTGAGACCTTGACGCCGGGCGGCACGTAGATGAAGGAGCCGCCGGAGAAGACGGCGCTGTTGAGCGCGGAGAATTTGTTGTCGCCCGTCGGGATCACCTTGCCGAACCACGGGCGGAAAATCTCCGGGTGCGTGCGCAGCGCCTCGGAGGAGTTGAGGAAGATGACCCCCTGCTTCGAGACGGCGTCCTTGATGTTGGAGTAGGCGGCCTCGCTGTCGAACTGCGCCTCCACGCCGGCGAGGAACTTGCGCTCCTGCTCGGGAATGCCGAGGCGCTCGAAGGTCTTCTTGATGTCGGCCGGCACCTCGTCCCAGGTGCGCTTCGGCTTCTGGCCCTGGGCGAGGTAATAGCGGATCTTGTCGAAGTTGATGTTCTCGAGGTCGCGCGACGCCCAGTGGGTGGGGAGCGGCTTGGCGAGGAAGGTCTTCAGGGCGTTGAGGCGGAACTCGCGGATCCACGACGCCTCCTTCTTGGCCTCGCTGATGTACTGCAGGGTGCGCTCCGACAGGCCGGTGCCCGCGTCGAAGTCGTATTTGACGTCGTAGGTGAAGTCGCCGACCGACTGATCGATGCCGGCGACCGGGCTCTCGGCCAGCGCGGCGTTGCCGTGGTTGTCGCTGTCAGTCATGGGAGGGAGGGGTTTCAGGCGTGGACCAGTTCCTTTTTGAGCCAGCCGTAGCCCTTGGCCTCAAGTTCGAGGGCGAGGCTCTTGTCGCCGCTGCGGACGATCCGGCCGTCGTACATGACGTGCACGAAGTCGGGCACGATGTAGTTGAGCAGGCGCTGGTAGTGGGTGATGAGCGTGATGCCGATCGCCTGGCTGCGCAGCTGGTTGACGCCGTCGGCCACGATGCGCAGGGCGTCGATGTCGAGCCCGGAGTCGGTCTCATCCATCAGGGCGAACTTCGGTTCCAGCATGGCCAGCTGGAGAATCTCGCAGCGCTTCTTCTCGCCGCCGGAAAAGCCCTCGTTGACCGACCGGGAGGTGAACTTCCGGTCGATCTTTAGCAGATCCATTTTTTCGTAGAGCTTTTTGTAGAAGCCCGTGGCATCGAGTTCCGCGTTCTCGCCCAGGCGGGCCTGGAGCGCGGCACGGACGAAGTTCGCAATGGTCACCCCCGGAATCTCGCTCGGATACTGGAAGGCGAGGAACAGGCCGGCGCGGGCGCGCTCGTCCGGCTCCATCGCCAGCACGGATTTCCCGTCGAGCAGGACATCGCCCCCCGTGATGGTGTAGTCGGGATGGCCGGCGATGGCCTTGGCCAGGGTGGACTTGCCCGTGCCGTTGGGGCCCATGATGGCATGGACCTCGCCCTGGTTGATGGCGAGCGAGACGCCCTTGACGACGGATTTGTCGCCGATGGCGATCTGCAGGTCTTGGATGACGAGTTGACTCATGGAAAGAGGGCCGGGGAGTTTCAGGCGGGTGAATCGGGCTGGTCCGGGGCGGCGCCGCGGAAACTGAGGTCGACGCTGGCGGCGGCGAAGCCCGCGGGCAGGAGCGCGCGCAGCCGGTCCATCACCTCGGGCGGAATCTCGATGTCGTGGATCCGGCCGGTGGCTTCGTCGTGAAAATGGGCGTGCTCGTGGAGATTCGGGCAGTAGCGGGACGGCTCCCGCACGGAGTTGACCTGTTTGATGAGCCCGCACTGCACGAGCGCATCGAGGCAGTTGTACACCGTGGCGAGCGAGATGCCCGGCATCCGGGCCTTGACGCGGTCGAACACTTCCTCGGCCGTCGGGTGATCGCGTTTCGACAAGATGACCTGATAGACGACCTCCCGTTGCGGCGTGGGCCGCAGGCCGCTGCCGGAGAGGCGCTGGCTCAAGGTTGCTGTTTGTGTGCCGGAAGTCATCTCTGCTAATAAGAGAATTGGAATCGTTCCAAGTTTCAAGTGAGAATTAGAATTATTCCAAATACTTTTTAAATGATTGATAAACAGTCTATTGTGATATCATCACGTGGGCGATGTTTGATTTGTGGCCACCGACCTTGTGGAGATGTCCATCGCTAACATGGCAGAATGAAGCTGGTTATGCTCCCTTCGGACTGGCGTTCTTCCTAGAATTTCAAGGCGAGCGTTTTGGTGGGATCGGGCGGAAGTCCTCTTGAGCGCCAGAGCTCGCGGCTCGCCAGATGATGGGATTGCCCCATTGTCGCTTTGACGCCAGCAAGCCACAATCCGGCCCGGTAGAGACGTCACCCCTCCAGGCAACATGGCATCCGTTGACCGCCCAAATACAGCTGCCGGCAAGCCCCCCGAGGGTTCGCGCGAAATGCAGACCGAACCGATGGCCGGACACGCAGGAGAGGGCGGTCCGGAGGGGCTCTTCACCCGGGTCTTTCGATCGGCGCCGTTCCCCCTGCTCGTGGTCGAGGCGGCCTCCGGAAAAATCCTGGGGGCAAACGACCGGTATGGCGACTTCGCCGGCCGGCCCGCCGCGGAGCTCGTCGGGCGCACGACCCAGGAGCTCGGCATGTGGGTCGATGCCTCCGCGCGGGAGCGGATCTATGCGGACATCGAGGCCCACGGGGCGGTGCGGGGACGCGAGGTGCAGATCCGGGACCACACCGGCGCGGTCCGGATCGGACGGTTCTCCGGCGGCACGGTCGAGCTCGGCGGACGGCTCTGCATCGTCACCACGTTTGAGGATTTGACCGAGCACAAGCGGGTGGAGGCGGCGCTGCGCGAATCGGAGGGACGATTCTCCAAGGCGTTCTACGCGTCGCCCGACCCCTACATCATCGCGGAAGCCGGCACCAACCACATGATCGATGTGAACGAGGCCTATTGCCGGCTGTTCGGGGTCACGCGCGAGGAGGCGATCGGGCACAACAACAGCGAACTCGGCCTCTGGGCGGATCTGGCGCAGCGCGACCAATTCGTGGAGATGCTGACCCGCACCGGCGAAGTGCACGAGATGGAGCAGCGCCGCCGCAAACGCTCCGGCGAAGCGGTGATCTGCCGGGTGTCGGGCTTCAAGGTGGATATCGGCGGCCGGGCCTGCACGCTCTACCGCATCCGCGACATCACGCACGAGCGGCAGGCCGAGCAGGCGCTGCGCGATTCGGAGGAAAAGTTCGCCAAGGCGTTCCACGCCGCGCCGGACGCCATTTCCATCACCACGGTCGGCGACGGCCGCTTTATCGAGGTGAACGAGGGCTTCACCCGCATCGTCGGCTGGACCCGGGAGGAGGCGGTGGGCCGCACCTCGCTCGAACTCGGCATCTGGGTCCACGAGGCGGAGCGGGCGGGGATCGTTGCGCAGCTCCGCGCCGGCGCCCGGGTCCACGAGGCGCCGGTGTCGCAGCGCGACAAGGCCGGGCGCCTGCACCGCTGCCTGTTCACGGCGGAGCCGATCGACATCGCCGGCGAACCGTGCCTGCTCGCCGTCGTGCGCGACGTCACGGAGCGCCAGCGCCTGGAGGACCAGCTGCGCCACGCGCAGAAGATGGAGTCGGTCGGCCAGCTCGCCGGCGGGGTGGCGCACGACTTCAACAACCTCCTCACCGTGATCCAGGGCCACGCCTCGTTTCTGCTCCAGGGCGCGGCGCTGGAGGCCCCGGCCCGCGATTCGCTGCGCCAGATCCAGGAAAGCGCGGCCCTGGCGGCCCAGCTCACCCGCCAGCTGCTCGTCTTCAGCCGCCGGCAGGCGATCCAGCCGGGGCGCCTGGCGCTCCCCGGCGCGGTGGCCCGGATGATGCAGCTCCTCGAACGCGTGCTCGGCGAGAACCTCGTCCTCGAAGTGGCGCTGCCGCCGGGACTGCCCGACGTGCAGGCCGACGCCGGCATGGTGGAGCAGGTGCTGCTTAACCTGGTGGTCAACGCGCGCGACGCCATGCCGCTCGGGGGCCGCATCGTCATCGCGGCGCGCGAGCTCACGGCCGGCCCGGACTACGTCCGCCGGGTGCCGCAGGCGCGGCCGGGGCGGTTCGTTGGCCTGGGCGTCCGGGACCACGGCGAAGGCATCGCCCCCGAAGTCCTGCCCCGCATCTTCGATCCGTTTTTCACCACCAAGAAGGAGGGCAAGGGCACCGGCCTCGGCCTGGCCACGGTCTACAGCATCACCGAACAGCACGGGGGCTGGATCGAGGTCGATTCGCAGCCGGGCCGGGGCTCGGAGTTCACCGTCTGGTTCCCGGTCGCCACCGCGGTCACGCGGCCCCCCCTGCCCGAGCCGGCGCCCCCGGCCGAGGTCCACGGCACCGAGACCATCCTTGTCGTGGAGGACAAGGATGCGGTCCGCATGGTGCTGCAGGCGGTGCTTGAGCGGTTCGGCTACCAGGTCGTGCTGGCGCAGGACGGCCCGGACGCGCTGGCGCGCTGGGCCGAGCACCGGGAGCGCATCGCCCTGCTGTTCACCGACGTGATGATGCCCGGCGGCCTCACCGGCAAGGACCTGGCGGACCGCCTCCGGGCCGACCGGCCCGACCTCAAGGTCGTCTTCTGCAGCGGCTACGACGCCAACATCCTCGACGCGGAAGCCCTGCAGGCGGCGGGCACGCGGTTCCTCACCAAGCCGTTCGACCTCGCCCGCCTGACGCAGGTCGTGCGCGAGGTGCTGGACGCGCACTAGGCCCGGGGCGCCGCGCCGCCTCCCCTGGATTCACGCGGCCGCCGGCGCCCTGCGCCGGTCGAGCGCCTTGCGGACCAGGGTGAGCAGCGCCTCCGTGGTGTACGGTTTGGCAAGGAAATCCTTCACGCCCGCCACCGAGGCCTTGGCCAGGGTGACGTTGGAGGCCAGACCGCTGGCGGCGACGATGGGCAGGTCCGGGTCGATGTGCAGCAGGGCGTTGATCGCGCTCGGGCCGTCCATCACCGGCATCGCCATGTCGATCACGACGACCGCGACCTTGTCGCGGTGCTGGGCGAACACCGCCACCGCTTCCACGCCGTCCGACGCCGTGAGGACCTGGTAGCCGAAAGCCTCCAGCGACCGCTGGGTGACCGTGAGGACCGGCTCCTCGTCGTCCACCACCAGCACCCATTCGCCGTTGCCGCGGGGGACGGCGCCGGCGCTTTTGGCCGGGGGCCGGTGCGCCAGCTCGCGATCCGCGGGCAGGTAGATCCGGAAGGTCGTGCCGCGGCCGATGGCGCTTTCGACCTGCAGGAAGCCGCCGTGGCTCTTCACGATCGTGTGCACGGTGGAGAGGCCCAGGCCGGTGCCCTTGCCCCGCTCCTTGGTCGTGAAGAACGGCTCGAAGATCCGGTCGCGCACGTCGGGCGGCATGCCGGTGCCCGTGTCGGTGACGGCGAGCACGACGTACGGTCCGGGCTGGTTGCCGCCGATGGTGGTGACGAACTGGGCATCCGCGGTGAGATTGTCCGCGGCGAACTTCAGCGTGCCGCCATCGGGCATCGCGTCGCGCGCATTTACCGCCAGATTGAGCAGCACCTGGTGAATCTGGGTGGCGTCCCCCACCACGGGCCACAGGTTCGTGGGAATCTCCCGCACGATGGCGATCTTGGGGGGAAAGGTCTCTGCGATCATGCCGGCGAGATCGCCGATCAGCGGCTGCAGGTCCACCGCCACGCGTTGCCCCTCGACGCCGCGGGCGAACGTCAACACCTGGCGCACGAGATCGGCGCCGCGGCGGGCGCTGACCCGCATCGTGTCCAGCAACTGCGTGTGCCGCGGGTCCGCGCTGCCCTCGAGCCTCAGCAGGTCGATGGACATGATGATCGGGGAGAGGACGTTGTTCAGGTCGTGGGCAATGCCGCCCGCCAGCGTGCCAATGCTCTCCATGCGCTGCACCCGGAGGTATTGGGCTTCGAGTTTCTTCTGCTCAGTCAGGTCGGTCATGCCCCCGACCATGCGCCGGGCCGTCCCCTGGGCGTCGCGGATGATGGTGCCGCGGTCCCGGACGACGGCGTACTGGTTGTCCGTGCGGCGGAAGCGGTACTCGTCCATCCACGTTTCCTGGCCGGATTCGATCGCCCGGCGGAGGCCGTCGATCACCCGGTCCCGATCCTCGGCGTGCAGGCGCTTGCTCAGCTGATCCCAGACCGGCTCGACCTCGTCGGAGGTGAACCCGAAGACCGTCTTGAAGCCCTCGCTGCGCCAGATGGTGCCGCTCGCGAGGTCCCAGTCCCACAGGACGTCGCTGGTGGCGCGGGAGACGAGCTTGTACCGCTGTTCGCTCGCGTGCAGCGCCTCCTCCGCCAATTTGGAATCGGTGATGTCCTGGACCGTGCCGGTGAAGCGCAGGGGCTGGCCGTCGTCGCCGAACTTGACCTCGGCCCGGGTGCGGAGGTGGCGGATCGCCCCATCCGGTCGGATGATGCGGTGGTCCAGCTCCCTCGGTTCCGTGGTTTTCCGCAGTGACAATTCGAAGCGGTGCACCCGCTTGCGATCCTCCGGGTGCACGCAGGAAAGCGCGGTGATTAGCGTGGGTGTGATCGAGCCGGGCGGCACCCCCAGGATCCGGTAGATTTCCGCCGACCAATATTGCTGCTTCTTGGGCACGTCGTATTCCCAGTCGCCGACGTGCGAGAGGCGCTGCACGGTCTCCAGGCGGAGGCCGAGGTCCGCCAGGACGCGGCGTTCCTCGAGGTTGCTCACCACCAGCGTGGCCAGCATCCGCAGCGCGGTCTGCTGCGCGGCGCTCAGGTTCCGTTCACACCGGTCCGCGACGCACACGGTGCCGATCGCGAATCCCTCCGGGGTCACCAGCGGCGCGCCGGCGTAGAAGCGCAGGCGCGGCCCATCGCGCACCATCGGATTGTCGGCGAACCGCTCGTCGCGGGTGGCGTCCGGGATCACCATGACCTCCTCCGGATGATTGATGGCGTGGGCGCAGAACGAGTTTTCCCGCGGCACCGCGCCGGGCTCGATGCCCACGGCGGCCTTGGTCCACCGGCGGTGCTTGTCGACGAGGGAGACAAACGCGAGCGGCGTCCCGCAGATCATCGCCGCCAGCCGGGCGGCGCTGTCGTAGGCCTCCTCCGGCGCCGTATCGAGGATGCGGTAGCGCGCGAGGGTACCCAGGCGCTCCGCTTCGTTCACCGGGATGGGAGGGGTGGTATGGGACATGGCCGATTGGAGCGGCGGCCGTCGGGACGCCCCGCCCATGTCTCATTTCTAACGGCCGGGGTTGCGCTGACGATTCTTTCCCGACCGGGAAAAGACCCTAGGCGCGGGTCGCCGCGGCGTCCCCCGGCTCAGGCCCGCACGGCGTTGGGGCAGGGGCGGCCGGCGGCGAGATCGTCGAGGTTGGCCAGCGTGGTCTCGGCGATGGCGGTCATCGCCTCGCGGGTGAAGAACGCCTGGTGGCTGGTGACGATCACGTTGGGGAACGTCAGCAGGCGGGCGAGCACGTCGTCGGCCAGGATCGCCGCCGAGAGGTCCTCGTAGAACACGCCCTCCTCCTCCTCGTAGACATCGATCGCCAGGCCGCCGAGCCGGCCGGACTTGAGCGCCCGGATTACCGCCGTCGTGTCGATCAGCGGCCCGCGCCCGGTGTTGATCAGGAACACCCCCTTGCGCATGCGCGCCAGGGCCGCTGCGCCGATCAGGTGGTGCGTCTGCGGTGTCAACGGGCAGTGCAGGCTGATCACGTGCGCTTCGGCGAAGAGCCGGTCCAGCGGCACGTACTCGGCGCCCAGCGCGCGCACGGCGGGGTTCTCCACGATGTCATGCGCCAGCACCCGGCAGCCGAAGCCGGTCATGATCCGCGCAAAGCACGCGCCGATCTTGCCCGTGCCGATCACGCCCACGGTCTTGCCGTAGAGGTCGAAGCCGAGCAGGCCGTCGAGGGAGAAATTGCCGTCGCGGACGCGGTCGTAGGCGCGGTGGATGCGGCGGTCCACCGCCAGCAGCAGGGCGGCGGCGTGCTCCGCCACGCCGTGGGGCGAGTACGCCGGCACGCGGGAGACGGCGAGGCCGCGGCGCGCGGCCGCCGCCAGGTCGATGTTGTTGTAGCCGGCGCAGCGCAGGGCGATCCCGCGCACGCCCAGCGCGGCCAGGGCGTCGATCACCGCCGCGTCGGCGTGGTCGTGCACGAACAGGCACACCGCGTCGGCGCCCGCGGCGAGCGGGGCCGTCTCCACGGACAGGTGCGGTTCCTGGAAGGCCAGGTCGTGGCGCCCCTGGTTGGCGGCCTCGAGGAAGCCGCGGTCATAGGGCTTGGTGCTGAAGACGACGACACGCATGAATCCCGGCACCGACTATCGGGGATTCGCCGCCGAGTGCAACCGCGGGGGCGCTCGGACGCCGGCCTAAGTGGTGGCCCACGGCGTCTCGGTGCCCGCGGGCAGGGGGATGGAGGGCCGGGAGCGCCGCTCGCTCGAGCCCTGCCGCTCCTTCAGTCCCTGCAGCAGCACCGCGAGGCACAACAGGTTGCTGAGGCGGTGGCCGACCTTTCTCGCCCGTTCCACGTCGTCCGGCTGTTCCGCATCGGTGCCGAGCCGGTACTGGATGCGCGTCATCTCCTGTTCCAGGAGCACGGCGGCCGTGTCCAGCTTGCGTACCTGCTCCATCAGGTTGTGGCGGCGGAGGAGAAAGGGGCTCCGGCTTTCGCGCGCGTACAGGGTCAGCGCCAGATGGAGATTGCAGACCGGGGCATCGCTCTCGGCATCTTTCATGCAGAATGGGGGCGCCGGATTTAAGACACGTGTCCGGCCGAGCTCAATCCGATTTCGGCCGGACGGACCGGCCGCGGATCCGCACTCAACCTCCGTGTTCGGCCAGCCAGCGCTCGGCTTCGATTGCCGCCTGGCAGCCCATGCCGGCCGCCGTGACCGCCTGGCGGTAGACGTGGTCGGCGCAGTCGCCGGCGACGTAGACGCCCGGGACCTTCGTCCGCACCTGCGAGCCCGCCGCGGGGAGGAAGTAGCCGTTCTCGTCGACGTCGAGCGCCCCGGCGAACGCCTGCGAATTCGGCACGTGGCCGATGGCGACGAACACACCCTTGACCGGCAGCACCTGCTCGGCGCCGGTCTGCGCGTGGCGCACCTTCAGGCCGCCGACCGCGCCGGCCGCCACGCCCTGCACCTCGACCGGCACGTGATCCCAGACCATTTCGATCTTCGGATGGGAGGTCGTGCGCTCGGCCATGATTCGCGAGGCGCGGAGCTCGTGGCGCCGGTGCACCAGGTACACCTTGCTGGCAAACCGCGTGAGGAACAGCGCCTCCTCGCAGGCGGAGTCGCCGCCGCCGATCACCGCGACGTCCATGTTGCGGTAGAACGCGCCGTCACAGGTCGCGCAGGTGGTCACGCCCTTGCCGCCATAGAGCTCCTTCTCGCCGGGCACGCCGGTCAGGCGCGGCGAGGCGCCGGTGGCGATGATCACCGTCTTGGCCCGGAGGCGCCGGTCGCCGCAGACGAGGACGCGCGGCGACGCGCCGAAATCCACTGCCGTCACCAGGGCCTGCTCGAAACGCGCGCCGAACTTCGCCGCCTGCTTGCGCAGGTTGTCCATGAGCTGGAAACCGTCGACCCCCTCGGGAAAGCCGGGAAAGTTCTCGACCTCGGACGTGGTGGTGAGCTGGCCGCCGGGCAGCCCGCCCTCCAGCACGAGGGGGGCGAGATTGGCGCGGGCGGCGTAGACTGCGGCGGTCAGGCCGGCGCAGCCGGTGCCGACGATGACGATGTTTTCGACGGGGGAGGACATGCGGGAAAACCCATCCAAAGAGACACAGCGCCGGCCGGGCGCAATCCCGGAGTGGTAACCAAGACGTTAGCAAACCGGTCAAGCCGGGCGGCGCCGCCGCAGGCTCGCCACCCGCGGCCTGGGCGCTTGAATGCGGCCATGCCTGCCGACCCCGCGCAGCGCCTCCACCGGCGGATCTTCACCCTCGATTCCCACCTCGACACGCCGACGGCCAGCCTGCTCCGGCCGGCGTGGAAATTCGACCGCCGCCACGACGTCCGCGCCGATGGCTCGCAGTGCGACCTGCCCCGGATGCGGGCGGGCGGCCTCAAGGCGGCCGTGTTCGCCGTCTTCATCCTCCAGTCGGCGCGCACCCCGGCGGGCCGGCGGGCCGCCCGGGACACGGCCTTCGCGATCCTCCGCCGGACGCGCGCCACGCTGGCCCGGCAGGACCGCGCCTGCGCCGTCGCCGTGACGGCGGCGGACGGGCCGCGGATCGCGGCCCGCGGCCGGCGCGCGATCTACCTGAGCCTGGAAAACGGCCACGCGGCGGGCCCGGACCTCTCCTCGCTGGCGGAGTTCCGCCGGCTCGGGGTCCGCCTGCTCGGATTCACCCACCTGCTCAACAACGACCTCGGCGACGCCTCCACCGATCCCCGGGGGCCCGAGTGGCACGGCCTCAGCCCGCTGGGCCGCGAGGCCGTGGCGGAATGCAACCGGCTCGGGATTGTCCCGGATGCGTCGCACGCCTCCGACGCCGTGCTGGGGCAGCTGCTGGAGCGCTCGCGCGCGCCGGTGGTGCTGTCCCATTCCGGCTGCAAGGCGGTCTTCGACCATCCGCGCAACATCGACGACGGGCTGCTGCGCGCTCTCGCCCGGCACGGCGGCGTGATCCAGATCAATTCGCTCAGCACCTATCTCGTGCCGGCGCGGCCGGATCGGGCCCGCGACGCCACGCTGCGGGCGCTGATGGCGCGCTTCGCGCGTGGGCCGCTGACGCTGGCGGTGATGGCCGAGGCAAACCGGGCCTTTCGCGACTTCGACCGCCGGTTTCCGCGTCCCGAGGCCCAGTTGAGCCATTTTCTGGACCACCTGATGCACGCGGTGGAGGTCGCCGGGATCGACCACGTGGGCATCGGCACGGATTTCGACGGGGGCGGGGGAGTCGAGGGCCTGCGCGATGCCGCCGACTATCCGAACCTCACGCGCGCCTTGGCGGCGCGGGGGTTTGCGGCGGCGGACCTCGCCAAAATCTGGGGTGGCAACCTGCTGCGCGTCCTCCGCGCCGCCGAAGCGGTCGCCCGGTGACCGGGCCGCGGCGCTACGCCTCCGGTCCCTCCTCGACCACGTCGTCGGACAGCTCGTTGCCGTCGCCGGCCTTCCGGGGGAAGTGCTCCGCGAGCAGCGCGCCGGCGCGCTCGACGCCGTGGACGAGCCCCTCGGTGAACTCGCCGCGCTTGAAGAAACCGGTCATGGCCGCGGCCAGCTCCCGCCAGAAGGCGTCGCCGCACTTCGCGTGCACCGCCTCGTCGCCGATCACGGCGAAGGTGCGCGAGCGCGGCGCCACGAAGAGCAGGACCGCGTTGCGGTGCTTGGTCTGCTGCATTCCCATTTGCAGGAAGGCCTTCTGCGCCGCGGCCACCGGATCCGGGGCGGACTTGTGGCTGACCATGACGCGGATCTCGCCGGAGGTCTTTTCCTCCGCGGCGTGGATCGCGGCGTGGAGGCGCTCGTGGGCGAGCTGATTGACAAATTTCTTGTGGTGCATGGTCGGTCCCTCACCAGCCGCCGCCGGCGCCCCCGCCGCCGAAGCCGCCCCCGCCCCCCGAAAATCCTCCCCCGCCACCGAAGCCGCCGCCCCCGCCGCCGCCAAATCCGCCGCCGCCGAACAACCCGCCGCCGCCCAGCCACATGGTCGGGCCGCCCCACGAGCCGGGACCGCCGCGCCGCTGGTAAACCGCGCTTCGCTGGCGGGCGCGGTTCACGGCGGAGGAGAAGACGATCGCCAGCACGAACAATACGACGGCGAACCCCCAGCCCGCATTGCCGGCCCGCCGGTCCGCGTTCGTCCGTCCGGTGCCATGGTACTCGCCGCGGGTGGCGGCGATCATGGCACTCACGGCGGCCTGCAGGCCGCCGGCGTAGTCGCCCTGGCGGAAGTGCGGCCGCAGCTCGTTGGCCACGATCAATTCGCAGATGGCGTCAGGCAGTGCGCCCTCGAGGCCGTAGCCGGTGGCGATGAACATCTGCCGGTCTTGGACGAAGACGAAGAGCACGGCGCCGTTGTTTTTGCCCTTCTGCCCCACGCCCCAGGCCTGGGCCACCCGCACGGTGTAGTCCGCGACGGAGGAGTCCGACTGCATGTGCGGATACACCGCGACCAGGATCTGGTTCGACGTGTCGCGCTCGAACTGTTCGAGCTGCGCGTTGAGCTGGCCGGCGACCGCCGGCGAAACGACGCCGGCGTAGTCGTTGAAGTAGTGCGTCGGGCGGGGCGGGATGACCTCGGCGGCGCGCAGGCCGGCGCCCAGCGCCAGGGCCAGCGCCAGGACGCCGGACCGAACCGCGGGAAATGCCGCGCGAAACGTCACGGGTGGGCCGGCGCCGGCTGGGCGTTGAAGTCAAACTTCACGTCCGGCGCCTTTTCCGCGCCGGGCGCGGCCTGGAAATACGGCTTGTCCTTGAACCCGAGAGCCGCCGCGAAGAACACCGCGGGGACGCGCTTGATCGCGGCGTTGTAGTCCTGCGCCACCTGGTTGAAGCGGCCGCGCTCGACCGCGATGCGGTTCTCGGTCCCCTCGAGCTGGGCCTGGAGCATCTGGAAATTCTCGGTCGCCCGCAGCTGCGGATAACGCTCGGACACGACCAGCAGCCGGGAGAGCGCGTTCGAGAGCTGGCCCTGGGCCTGCTGGAACTGGGCGAGCTGCGCGGCGTCGGTCGGGGCCGTCGTGGCGCTGAGCTGGACCTTGCCGACGGAGGCGCGGGCCGCGGTCACCGCCTCCAGGGTCGACTTCTCGAAGTTGGCCGCGCCGGACACGGTCTGGACGAGGTTGGGAATGAGGTCGGCCCGCCGCTGGTAGACGTTCTGCACCTGGGCCCACTGCGCGTCGACTGCCTGCGAGCGGTTGACCAGGCTGTTGTAGGCGCTCACCGCCGCGACGACCACGATCACCGCGAAGAGGACGAAAGCTCCGAAAATGGCGAGGATGACTTTGACCATATGTGACCATACCAACTACCCGGCTCCGACGGGATTACAAGCGGGCAGGCGGTACAACGCCCGGGGTTGTTTGTAGATGGCGCGCGCCCCACGGGACGTCTCCGGTCGGCTTTCGTCGCGATTGCGGCGCAAAACCGGCGGTTTTCCAGCGGGGGCCAAGCCTAAGCCAGCCAAACCCGGGATTACGGAACATCACCCGGCTGGTGCCCGCGACCAGAGCACCATTGGAATCCAGCCCTGCCCGCGGCTTCCCTTCGGCCAATTTTCCGAACGCGATATTTCAACCGTGCCGGGCGTTGACAGAACCACCGAACGAAGGATGTTCTGCCAATGCGAATGACGCGATGGTGGCCGGCCGCCCTGCTGGGCTTTGGCCTTGCGTGGCCCGCCGCCGCTGCACCGCGCAAGGTGATCATCGATCAGGATGCCTTCGATGGCACGGGCCTCCAACCGATCCTGATGCTTCTGCAGGATCCGGCGGTCGAGGTGCTGGGGATCACGATTGTCAGCGGCGACGGCTGGGCGCCCGAAGAAACGGCCACAACCCTGCGGATGCTGGAACTGATCGGGAGAACCGACGTGCCCGTGGTGCAGGGGGCGATTTATCCGCTGGTGAATTCGAAGGAGCGCAACAAGCGGCGCGAGGCGCTCTATGGAGCCCTCCCCTACAAGGGAGCCTGGGCGGACCCCCCTTTCGTCCCGCCGCTGCCCAAGGGCCAACCAAGAATCAAGGCCTATCCCGGCAGCGCGGCCGAGTTCCTTTTGAACATGACCCGCAAGCATCCGGGTGAGATTTCCATCTTGGCAATGGGACCGCTGACCAATGTCGCCCTGGCGCAGCGTCTCGATGATGGTTTCGCCGGTCGGGTCAAGGAACTGGTCATGGAGGGCGGCACGCTGACCGCGATCGGCCGCGGCCTTGACCAAAAGCAGGACGAATTCGGCATGAATGTCGCCTATTCGCCCAGGATGGCGTTCAACATGAATTGGGACCCCGAGGCTTCCCACATCGTGTTCAGCACGAAATGGCGCCGCCTGGCCTTGGTCACCGACGATGCCAGCGCGTCCGCCATCGGCACCAAGGACCTGCTGGCCCGGGCCTCCGCCGGCCACCGCCCCGTCGGCCGCTTGGTGGAGGCGCTCGCCCAACCGGGCTTTCCCCTCTGGGATGAGGTCGCGGTGGCAGCTTGGATTGATCCTGCGGTCGTCACGCGCCGCGGCACGCTGGCGATGGATGTGGATCTGATGCCCGGTCCCAATTACGGGGCGCTGCTCACCTGGCCGCCGGGCCAGGGGCCGGGGCTGGGCGAGCAGGACGTCGATGTCATCTACGCGGTCGATGTGCCCAAGGTCGACGCCATGTTCGTGGAGCTGATCGGACGCTGAAATGCCGGCGAGAGAGCCCGCCTTCGCTCTGCGAGCCGCGGCGCGGCACCTTTCGCCCCGCGAAAGGTGGCCTGCCAGCCGTAGCCATCCCCGCTGTCGGAGGAAGTGCCCTCCTTCGCCAAGCCTCCGGAGGGCAGCCTTCACCTCCGCTGCGCTGCGGTGAAGGCTGGAGGCGCGGGCCAGAATCGGGCCGCGCGCCTCCGGGGCCGGCGGTTTCTTCCGGCTTGGGAAATGGCAACTTGTCAACTAATAGTTGACAAGGCCGCCACCCCCCGCGGCGGATTCGCGTCGCCGGACTGCGGAGGGCGGGCGGCGGGCATGAAGCCCGCCCCACCATCGCCTCTGCCGTCTCTGCGGCGGCCGGCGACACCCCTCACCAGCCGGTGCTGCGGCGGAGGCGGAGCTGCTGGTAGAGATCGGCCGGGACCTCGGTGAGGAAACGGCTCGGCGCGAGCAGGGCCGACGGGCCGCCGCGCTGGCTGACCATGGGGAAGCAGAGGTAGAGCTCGTCCTTGGCGCGCGTGACCCCGACGTAGAACAGCCGGCGCTCCTCGTCGAGGTCGCCCTCCTCGATCGCGCGCCGCAGCGGAAACATCCCCTCCGCCAGCCCGATGATGAAGACCACGCCGAACTCGAGGCCCTTGGCCTGGTGCACCGTGGTCAGGCGCAGGGCGTCGGCGTCGGGGTCGACCTGACGATCGCTCGTCTCCGAGTTGAGCAGGGCGATCTGGGCGAGCAGGTCCTGCATCTCGTCGAACCGCCCGGCGAAGCCGATGAGCGAGCGCAGGTCGTCCATCCGCGAGGCGTAGTTGGCGTAGGCGCCCTTGAGGTAGTCGCCGTACCAGCCGTCGATCGCGAGCTCGACGGCGCGGAACGGCTTTTCCCGCTCGAGCGCGCCCGCGATCTGCTGGAGCGAGGCGGCGAGCTTGGGCCACTCCTCCTGCGCGTCCTTCGGCACCCGGGCCTGCACCTCGGGCGCGGCCAGCGCGTCGATCAGGTTGCGCTGGCGGGCGCGGGCGTGGTCGAGCGCGGCGGCATGGAGCTTCTGGGCGTTCTTTTCCCCGATCTTGGGCAGGAGGACGGCGATGCGCTGCCAGGCGGACTGGTCGGCCGGATTGTAGGCGAAGCGCAGCATCGCCACCAGGTCGCGGATGTGCGCCTGCTCGAAGAACCGCACGCCGCTCGTGATCACGTAGGGAATGCCGAGCCGCGAGAGCTCGAGCTGCAGGTCGAGGGCGTGAAAATGGGCGCGGTAGAGCACCGCGAGGTCGGCTAGCGCCCGGCCCTCGTCGACCAGGCCCTTGACGCGCTGGACGATGAACAGGGCCTGTTCCCGCGCGTCCATCGTCTGCACGAGGTAGGGCTTCTCGTGGCCCGGGCGGGCGGGCCGGAGCACCTTGTCGTAGTGCCGGCCCTTGGGCTGCGCGGCGAGGACGCCGTTGGCGAAGTCGAGGATCTGCGGCGTGGAGCGGTAGTTCGTCTCGATGCGGAAGATCGTCGTGCCGGGGTGCCGCTCCCCGAAGGTCATGATGTTCTCGAAATTGGCGCCGCGCCACGAGTAGATGCACTGCGCGTCGTCGCCCACCGCCATGATCCGGTGGTGGGCGCCGATGAGGTCGACGATCTGCGCCTGGAGCGTGTTCGTGTCCTGGTACTCGTCGACCAGCGTGTGGCGGAAGCGCTGCTGGAGGTAGGCGGCCACCTTCGGCTCGGCCCGGAGCAGGTCGAGCCAGCACTCGAGGAGGTCGTCGTAGTCGACCACGTTGCGGGTCCGCTTTCGGTCGCGGTAGGCGGTGGCGAAGCCGGTGATGCGGTCGGTGATGTCCTCGTGCTGCGGGTAGAACTGCGAGATCGTCTCGCCCAGCGGGCGCTGCGTGTTGCGCGCGAAGCTGAGGATCTCGAAGAGCGGGCCCGGTCGGGGGTGGGTCTTGTCCTTGAAGAACGCCTTGTCCTTCTCCTCCACCGTGTCGCGCAGCAGGCCGTCGGCCTCCTCGGCGTCGAGGATGGTGAAGGTGCGCGGCAGGCCGATGGCGTCGCCGTAGAGGCGCAGGACCTTGTGGCCGACGTGGTGGAAGGTGCCGCCCCAGAAGCGGTGGGCCTCGACGCCGGTGAGGTCCTGCACGCGGTGGAGCATCTCGCGCGCGGCCTTGTTGGTGAAGGTGAGCAGGAGGATCTCGCCCGGGTGCACGCCCTGGGTGAGGAGGTGGGCGACGCGGTAGGTGAGGGTGCGGGTCTTGCCCGAGCCGGCGCCGGCGAGCACGAGCAGCGGGCCGGGCGGGGCCGTCACCGCGGCGTACTGCTCCCCGTTGAGCTCGCGCCGGAAGTCGATCGGCGGGATGACGAGCGGGGCGCGGGGCTCGTGGTGGAGGGTGTAATCCATCGGACGAACGTGAGAGCCACAAAAAGGCGCCCAAAGCGCAAAGGAAAAGTGGGTGGGCGCGATGCCCGCGCCGGCAGCCGCGGGCTGCGGGCTTGCCGGCGCCCGGGCCGTCGGTTCTGCTCGTTCCACCCATGAGATGGCCATTGGCAGTCGGCGTGCTGGGGGTGATCGCGGCCGGCGGTCTGCCGCTCCGGGCCGGGGCGGCGGGCGGGGACCCGCCGGGTTTCGCCCCCGGGGCCCGGATCCTGTTTCAGGGCGACTCGATCACCGACGGCGGTCGCTGGCGCAATTCGTCCGACCCGAACCACTTCCTCGGGCAGGGCTATCCCTTTCTGATCGCCGCTCGCCTCGGTGCCCTCCACCCCGAGCAGCACTGGGTCTTCCTCAATCGCGGGCTCAGCGGCGACCGCGTGTCCGACCTGCTCCGCCGCTGGCCGGAGGACACGCTCGCGCTGAAGCCCGACGTGGTCGGCATCCTCGTCGGCGTCAACGACGTGCTGCTCGCCCTGCAGCAGCACCAGCGGGTGTCGCCCGCGGAATTCGCCGCGGACTACGACCGCCTGCTCGCGGAGACCGTGCGGGCATTGCCGGGGGTGAAGCTCGTGCTCGGCGAGCCGTTCATCGAGCCGGGAGCGCGCACGATGGCGGACTGGGCGGCGTGGCAGGAGGACATCCGCGCGCTCCAGGCGGTGGTCGCGCAGCTGGGCGCGAAATACCACGCGCCGGTGGTGCACTACCAGAAGGTCTTCGATGACGCGTGCCGGCGGGCGCCGGTGGACACCTGGATCTGGGACGGCGTGCATCCCACCGCCGCCGGGCACGAATTGATGGCCGACGCGTGGCTGGAGGCGGCGCGGGAGGCGGGGCGCTGAGCCGCCGCCCAACCGGCCTAAGAAAGGGGCCGTTGGCGCGTTGTCATCCTGTCGGCGCCCTTCACGATGCGGCCCGACGCCCTTCCTCCCCGATCCCCGCCATGAAATCCCGCCCTCCCTTGCTCCTCGCCGCGGCCGCCCTGATGGCGGCCGCCGTCGCTCCGGCCCAGCCGGCGCTCACGATCTACAACCAGGGTTTCGCCGTCGTCCGCGAGCGCGTGCCGCTCGACCTCCAGGCCGGCGAAAACACCGTCACCTTCGCCGGCGTGACCGTGCACCTCGAGCCCGACTCGGTGGTGTTGCGTGATCCGGCGGGGAAGGTGCCGTTCCACATCCTGGAGCAGAGCTACCGCGCGGACACGATCTCCGCGGGCCTGCTGCTGTCGCTCTACGAGGGCAGGGAGCTCGACTTCCTCGTGCGCGACCAGAACGCCAAGGAGTACACTGTGCGGGGCAAGATCATCCGCAGCGGCTATGTGCCGAACCTGGGCGGCGCCCGCCAGTTCGGGGCGAACTACTACCAGCAGCAGATGATGCAGGCGCAGGCGGAAACCCCCATCATCGAGGTCGGCGGCAAGCTGCGCTTCTCCCTGCCCGGCGAGCCGGTCTTTCCGGCGCTGTCGGACGACGCCCTGCTCAAGCCGCTCCTCACCTGGAAAATCGGGGCCGAGCGGGCGGCGAAGTTCGCCGCCGAGCTCAGCTACGTCACCGGCGGCATGCGCTGGGAGGCGTCCTACAACCTCGTCGCGCCGGAGAAGGGCGACACCCTGGACCTGGTCGGCTGGGTGACGATCGACAACGAAACCGGCAAGAGCTTCGAGCAGGCGGCAATCAAGCTCATGGCCGGCGACGTGAACAAGCTCCAGCCGCAGAATGCGGGCCAGGTGATGTATGACGCAGCCAAGATGGCCGGCGCCTTCGAGACGCCCGGCGTGACCGAGAAGGCCTTTGACGAATTTCACCTCTACACCCTGCCGCGGCCGACCTCGCTGCACGACCGCGAGACCAAGCAGGTGGAGTTCATCCGGGCGACCGGCATCCAGGCCAAGACCTACTACGTCTACAACGGCGCGGCCATCCCTCAACAGTACCGCGGCTGGAACCCCGAGGCGATCCGCGGCAACCGCGACTACGGCACCCAGTCGAATCCCAAGGTCTGGGTGATGCGCGAATTCGAGAATAGCGAGGCCAACGGGCTCGGCGAGCCGCTGCCGGCGGGGAAGGTGCGCTTCTACCGCCGCGACGACGCCGACGGCCGGCTGGAATTCACCGGCGAGAACACCATCGACCACACGCCGCGGCACGAGACCGTGAAGCTCTACACCGGCGACGCCTTCGACCTCGTGGGCGAGCGGCGGCGCACCGACTACGTGCTCAACAACCGCGAGGACTCGCTGGAGGAAGCCTTCGAGATCAAAGTCCGCAACCGCAAGACCGAGCCGGTCGAGGTCCGCGTGGTGGAGCGCCTCTACCGCTGGATGAACTGGCAGATCGTCGAGCAGTCCGACGCCTGGACCAAGACCGACGCGCAGACGGCCGAATTCCGCGTCACCGTGCCGCCCGACGGCGAGAAGGTCGTCACCTACCGCGTGCGCTACGACTGGAAGTAGGCGCTCCGCGGAGCCGCCGCCCCCGGCCGCGCCCGGCTACAGCAGCACGAGGTTGTCGCGGTGGACGACCTCGAGGTGCCGGCGGCCGGGGAACAAGGTGCGCAATTCGTCCGTGTTTTTGCCGGCCGCGGCCGGGATCTCCTCCGCGGCGAACGCCGCCACGCCGCGGGCGAACACCGTGCCGTCCGGCCCGGCGATGTTGACGATGTCGCCGCCGGCGAAACCGCCCGCGGCGCCGGTGACGCCGACGGCCAGCAGGCTCTTGCCGCCCTCGCGCAACGCGCGCAGCGCGCCGGCGTTGACCGCGACGGTGCCGGTCGGGCGCTGGAAATAGGCCAGCCAGCGCTTGCGCGCCTCCATCGGCAGGCCGCTGGGCACGAAGAAGGTGCCGGTGGAGTGCCCGCGGAGCAGCTGGTTCAGGACGTCCGGCTCGGCGCCCGCGGCGATGAACACGCCGCAGCCGCCCTTGGTGGCGAGCCGGGCGGCCGCGACCTTGCTCGCCATGCCGCCGACGGCGGTCTCGCTCGTCGTGCCGCCGGCCATGGCCTCGATCGCCGGCGTGATCTTCTCCACCACCGGCACGACCCGGCCGGTGCCCTTGAGGTCGATCAGGCCGGGCGCGGTCGAAAGCATGATCAGGTACTGCGCCTGCACCAGGCTGGCCACCAGCGCCGCGAGGGTGTCGTTCTCGCCGAACTTGATCTTGATCTCGGCGGCGCTGACGGTGTCGTTCTCGTTCACCACCGGGACGGCGCCGTAGTCGAAGAGCCGCTCGAAGGTTTGGCGCGCGGCGAGGTAGCGCGAGCGCACCCGCAGGTCGTCGTGGATGAGCAGCACCTGGGCGGCGATGATCCCGTGCGGATCGAAGCCGCGCTGCCAGGTCTGCATCAGCAGCGTCTGGCCGACGGCGGCGCAGGCCTGCTTCTTCGTGACCTCCTTCGGGCGCTTGGCCAGGCCGAGCCGGCCCATGCCGAGGCCGATGGCGCCGGAGGTGACGACGATCACGTCGGCGCCGCGCTTCCGCAGGGCGGCGATCTGCGCGCAGATGTCGCCGATGCGCCGCTCGTCGAGCTGGCCGACCCCGGTGGTGAGCACGCCGGTGCCGAGCTTGACGACGACCCGCCGGAGGCGGCCGGTCGCAGCGGTGAGCGGTAAGCGATAAGCCACGAGCTTTCTCCTGGGGAGTTTGACGCTTGAAGCTTACCGCTGAAGGCGCTCCCCCCGGCTCACACCGTGGTCAGCTCCTTCTCCTTGGCGGCGAGATGGGCGTCGATGTCCTTGATGAACTTCTCCGTGATGGTCTGGATCTCCTTCTCGATCCGCCGGGCGTCGTCCTCGGACATCTTGCCCTCCTTCTGGTCCTTCTTCGCGGCCTCCATGCCGGCGTGGCGGGCGCTGCGCACGGACACGTGGCCCTCCTCGGCCAGCTTGTGCGCGATCTTGACGAATTCCTGGCGGCGCTCGCGGCTGAGCTCCGGCAGCGGCATGCGGATCACGCCGCCATCGAGGATCGGGTTGATGCCGAGGTTGGCCGTCTGCAGTGCCTTCTCCACGTCGCGGATGATCGACTTGTCCCACGGGGTGATCTGGATGAGGCGCGGGTCGGGGGTGGTGATGGCGGCGCAGTCCCGCAGGCGCATGGAGGTGCCGTAGGCCTGCACCGTCACGCCCTCGACCATGGCCGGCGAGGCCTTGCCGGTGCGGATGGTGCTGAATTCATGCAGGGTGTGATCCAGGGCCTTCTTCATCCGGCCCTGCGTTTCGGTGATGATCGGATGGGTCATGGGAGCGAACGCGGTTGGGGGTTCGGGGTTCGGAACGGGGGCGCGGCTTCCGGCGGGGCGGTCAGTCCCGCACCAGCGTGCCCACCGGCTCGCCCTGGACCGCCCGCCGGATGATGTGCGGCTCGGCGAGGTTGAAGACGAGGATCGGCACGTTGTTGTCGAGGCAGAGGGAGAAGGCCGTCGAGTCCATGACGGTGAGCCGCTGGCGCAGGGCGTCGACGAACTTGATCTGGTCGTACTTCACCGCGTCGGGGTTCTTCTTCGGATCCTTGTCGTAGATGCCGTCGACCTTGGTCGCCTTCATGATGATGTCGGCGTGCATCTCGCTGGCGCGCAGCGCGGCGGTGGTGTCGGTGGAGAAGTAGGGGTTGCCGGTGCCGGCGACGAAGATGACGACGCGGTGCTTCTCCCAGTGGCGGAGGGCGCGGCGGAGGATGAACGGCTCGGCGATCTCGTTCATCGGGATGGCGCTCTGCACCCGCACGACGACGCCCATCTTCTCCAGGCAGTCCATCAGGGCCAGGCCGTTGATCACCGTGGCCAGCATGCCCATGTAGTCGCCGGTGGTGCGGTCGACGCCCCGCTGCTCCCCGGGCTGGCCGCGGAAGATGTTGCCCCCGCCGATGACGAGGCCGATCCGGACCCCGAGCTCGTGCACCTCCTTCACCTGCGCGCAGATGTGCTCGAGGGTTGCGGCGTCGATCGGATCGCCCGATTTTCCCCCGCGAAGCACCTCGCCGCTCAGCTTGAGCACGATGCGCTTGTATTTGATCGCCGGCGCGCCGGCTGGCTGGTCCTGCATGAAACCAGCATGTAAGGCCGCGGGAAAATCAGCGTCAATGGCGGAGATGGGCGCGCTCCGGACGTTTCCGGGCCGCCGCCGCAAATCGCTCTGGACCCCGCGCCATCGGTGGATTTATTGGACGAGTCTTACGCCCAACCCCACGAGGTCCTCATGAAATCCGTCCCGTCCCTGTTCGCCGCCGCCGCCCTCCTTGCCATGACACCACTCCATGCCGCCGACATCCAATCCGCCGTCTACGGGAAAATGCCCGACGGCCGGGAAGTGAAGATCTTCACGCTCACCAACGCCCACGGGATGACCGCGCGGGTGATGGAGTACGGCGCGATCCTCGTGGGCCTGACCGTGCCCGATCGCAACGGCCACCTGGCCGACGTGACGCTGGGCTACGACACCCTCGCCGGCTGGCTCTCGAGCACGAGCTACTTTGGCGCCAGCGTCGGCCGCTTCGGCAACCGCATCGCGGCCGGCAAGTTCACCCTCGACGGCCGCACCTACACCCTGGCCCTCAACGACCATCCCAACGGCCAGCCCTGCGCCCTGCACGGCGGCCTCAAGGGCTTCGACAAGGTCCTGTGGCACGGCGAGCCGGTGATGAAGGCGGGCTCCCAGGGCGTCGTCCTGTCCTACACCAGCCCGGATGGCGAGGAGGGCTACCCCGGCACGCTGCACATCCAGGTGACCTACACCCTGACCGACCAGGACGAGTTGATCTGGCACGCCGAGGCGACCACCGACAAGCCGACAGTCATCAATATCGCGCACCACACCTACTGGAACCTCAGCGGCGACCCGACCCGGCCGATCACCGACGAGAGCCTGATGCTCGCCGCCGACCAGTACCTGCCGACGGACAAGGGCCTCATCCCCACCGGCGAGCGCGCCCCCGTGGCCGGCACGCCGATGGATTTCCGGACGGCGATGAAGATCGGCGACCGCATCGAAGCCGGCACCGACCAGCTCAAGTGGGCCGGCGGCTATGACCACTGCTGGGTGCTGCATCCCGGGGTGGGGATGCGCGTCGCCGCCGTGGTCACCGACCCGGTCAGCGGCCGCGTCATGACGATCTCCACCGACCAGCCGGGCGTCCAGTTCTACACCGGGAACTTTCTCGACGGCACGGTGACCGGCAAGGGGGGCGTGAAGTACCAGCACCGCACCGGCCTGTGCCTCGAGACCGAGAACTTTCCCGACGCGCCCAACCATCCGGACTTCCCCAGCGCGGTGCTCCGCCCCGGCCAGCTCTATCATCACACGATGGTCTGCCAGTTCTCGACGGACTGAGCGGCGGGCGGAGAGAACGATCGATGCGCCGGCGTGATTTAACGCCGGCGCGTTAAATGGAAACGCGGCGGCGCGGGCGGCGACCGCCGCGAACGTGGGTTGACGGCCCCGCGGGCGCCCGAACAATGGGCGCCCGCCATGCAATTCGGCCATTTCGACGACGCCGCCCGCGAATATGTGATCACGCGCCCCGACACGCCGCGGCCGTGGTCCAACTACCTCGGCTCGACCGCCTACGGCGCCATTATCACCAACCACGCCGGCGGCTACTCCTTCTACCAGAGCGCCGCCACCGGCCGGTTCCTGCGCCTGCGCTTCAACAGCCTGCCGCTCGACCAGCCGGGGCGCTACTTCTACCTGCGCGACCGCGCCAGCGGCGACTTCTGGTCGGCCGCCTGGCAGCCCGTGGGCAAGCCGCTCGACCGCTACCAGAGCGTCTGCCGCCACGGCACCGCCTACACGCAGATCGAGAGCGACTACGACGGCATCCACACCGAGTCGCTCTACTTCGTGCCGCTCGGGCAGACCTTCGAGTACTGGCGCCTGCGCGTCACCAACCGCTCGGCCCGGCCGCGCCCGCTCAGCGTCTACACCTACTGCGAGTTCGCCAACCTCTGGGACACCTCCCAGGACCTGGTCAACCTGCAGTATTCGCTGTTCATCACCAGGGCCACCCTGGAGGACGGCGTGCTCGGCATCACCTGCAACCCCAACATCCCGTGGGACGGCCGCGACCTCACCGGCTGCAACCGCCTGTGGATGACCCTGCGCGGCGCGCCGCTGGCCGGGGTGGAGACGGTGCGCGAGCGCTTCCTCGGCGCCTACGGCGGCTACGCGGCCCCGGCGGCGCTGGCCCGCGGCGGCGGGAAGCTCACCGGCTTCCTCGCCGAGGGCGACAACGTCTGCGGCACGCTCCAGGCGGACCTCGAGCTCGCCCCGGGCGAGACGCGCGAACTGCTCGTCCTGCTCGGCCTGGGCACGCCGGCGTCGCACGGGCGCGCCACCGCGGCCGCCTTCGGCTCCGCCGCACGCTGCGCCGCCGAGCTCGACCGCCTCAAGGCCCGCTGGCACGCCGACCTGCAGTCGCTGGAGGTGAAGACGCCGGACGCGGACTTCGACCACATGGTCAACGTGTGGAACGCCTACAACGCGCTCATCACCTACGCCTGGTCGCGTTCCGCCTCGCTGATCTACAACGGCGAGCGCGACGGCCTCGGGTTCCGCGACACGGTGCAGGACCTGCTCGGTGCCATCCCGCTGCTCCGCGAGCGGGTGCGGCCGCGCCTGGAGCTGATGCTCACCGGCCAGCTCGCCAACGGCGGCGCCATCCCGGTGATCAAGCCCTTCGCCCACCGGCCCGGCCACGAGCGCCCGCCGCGCGACGAGGAGTACCGCTCCGACGACTGCCTCTGGTTCTTCAACGCCGTGCCGGCCTACGTCGCCGAGACCGGCGAGCTCGACTTCTACCGGCAGGTGCTGCCGTACGCCGACCGCGGGGAGGCGACGGTGCTCGGGCACCTGCGCCGCGCGCTGGAGTTCAACCTCGAGCGCACGGGCAAGCACGGCCTGCCCTGCGGCCTGTCCGCCGACTGGAACGACTGCATCCGTCTCGGCTACCACGGCGAGAGCGTCTTCGTGGCCTTCCAGGTCCGGCTCGGCCTCGACGTCTACGCCGGCATCGCGGACCAACTCGGGCAGCCTGCGGAGGCGGCGTGGGCGCGCGCGGGGCGGACGAAGCTGGAGGCGAAAATCCAGCAGGTCTGCTGGGACGGCGCATGGTTCATCTGGGCGATCGGCGAGGACGGCGCGGTCTACGGCACGAAGAATTTCCCCGAGGGGCAGGTGTACGTGAACACCCAGGTCTGGGCGGTGATGAGCGGCGCCGCCACGCCCGAGCAGGCGCGCACCTGCATGCAGACGGTGCACGACCGGCTGGCCACGCCCTACGGCACGATGCTCTGCGCGCCGCCGTTCGTGCACGCCAACCCCGAGGTGATGCGCGCCACGCTCTTCAACAACGGCATCAAGGAGAATGCCGGCATCTTCAACCACACCCAGAGCTGGGCCGTGATCGCCGAGGCCATGCTCGGCCA
>DATJUU010000132.1:0-3725 GCA_035502155.1 Opitutaceae bacterium | reverse complement strand
GCGAGCGAGAAGTCGGTGAGCTCGAGGGTGAGGTTGGGATTGTACGCCGGGTCGGCGGCCAGCACGTCGCCCCAGCGGGCCAGCATGGTCTCGGTTTCGCGGCGGAAGCGTTCCTGCTTCTCCGCGGTGTCGTCCGCTCCGCGGCTGGCCGACTCATGGTGGTAGAGCTCGGCGAACGGCGTCCAGAGGTTGCGGTGGCCGGCGGCGCGCACCTTCAGGCAGAAGTCGATGTCGTTGAAGGCGACGGCCAGGTCCGACTCGTCGAGGCCGCCGACCTGCTCGTAGAGCGCCTTGCGGATGACGAGGCAGGCGGCGGTGACGGCGCTGTAGTTCTGCACCAGCCGGGCGCGGTTGAAGCGGCCCTCGCGGCCGCGCTCGAGGTCGCGGAAGGCGTGCGCGGCCACGCCCCCGACGCCGAGCACGACGCCGGCGTGCTGGATCGTGTTGTTGGGATAGTAGAGCATGGCGCCGACGCAGCCGATGCCGGGCCGGGCGGCCTGGCTGGCCATCTCCTCGAGCCAGTCGCCGTTGATCACCTCGAGGTCGTTGTTGAGCAGGCCGACGAGCTCGCCGCGGGCGGCGCGCACGGCGCGGTTGTTGAGCGCCGAGTAGTTGAACGGCGAGTCGTCGCGGAGCACGCGCACGGCGACGCGCTCCGGGGGCACGCCGGCCAGCGCGGGCGCGGTCCGCGTCTCCAGCGCCTGCAGGTAGGCGAGGGTGGCGGGGTCGTCGGAACCGTTGTCGACGACCAGCAGTTCGTAGGCCGGATAGGCGGTCTTCGTGAGGACGCTGTCCACGCAACGCTGGAGCAGGTGCAGGCCGTTGCGCGTCGGCACGATCAGGGAGAGGAACGGCGCGGGTGCCGGCAGCCGGCGCTTCGCGCGCCAGTGGCCGCCCGGAATCGGGATCAGCTCGACGGCCTCGCCGAGCCGCGCGAAATGGTCGCCGAGCGCCCGGCGGGCGGCCTCGACATGGTAGGTCTTCTCGTCCGTCAGCAACGCGGTCGAGCCGGCGAGCGCCCGCCAGTGGTAGAGCACCTTCGGGATGTGGCGGATGCGGCCGGCCGGGGTCCGCTCGACGTAGCGCAGGGCCAGGTCCCAGTCCTGGCTGCCTTCCACCCCGATGCGGAAGCCGCCGATCTCGCGGACCCGCGCGGTCCGGTAGACGGCCAGGTGGGTGAGGTAGTTCTGGCCCGTGAACAGGTCGGGAAGGAAATCCGGCTTGAAATAGGGGCTGTGCCGGTGGCCGTCCTTGTCGATCTTGTCCTCGTCGCTATAGACGAGCTCGGCATCCGGATGGGCGTTGAGCAGGGCGACGACCTCGTACAGGGCGTGCGGCGCCAGCTCGTCGTCGTGGTCGAGCAGGGCGACCCACTCGCCGGTGGTGAGGCCGAGCGCGGAGTTGGAGGCGGCGGAGATGTGGCCGTTCGTGTCGCGGAAGACGACCTTGATGCGCGGGTCGGCGGCGGCGGCGCGCTCGAGCATCGGGCGCACGTGCGGCGCGGTCGAGGCGTCGTCGGCGATGCACAGCTCCCAGCGCCGGTAGGCCTGGGCGGTGACCGACTCGATCGCCCGGGCCAGCCAGGCCTCGGGGGTGTTGTAGACGGGCAGGAGGATCGAGACCAGGGGCTGGCGGGCGAAGGTGCCGGTGTTCGCGACCAGCGCCGCGAGCGACTCGGGCGTGTGGCGGTCGTAGACGTTGATCCAGTTTTCGTAGGCCGTCAGCTCGCGCTGGCCGGTGTCGCGGTCGACGTGCAGGCGCGCGGCGAAAAAGCGGTGCCAGGCGCCCGCCTCGTCGCCCACCTCGAGGACAAGCTCCCCGTCGCCCTGGCGCAACTCGAGGTCGACCTTGAAGCCGCAGTATTCGGCCAGCGGCAGATCCTTGAACCGGGCGAGCACGTCCATGCGCTTGAGCCCGTAGAGCCCGTCGTAGACGCGGCCATCGATGGTGGCGCGCACGGCCCGCAGCGGCCGTCCGCTGGCGGACACGCACCAGCCGCGGAGGCCGAGCGCGCGCGGCGGGAAGCTCCAGGTGTTGGGGTAGTCGACGCTGAGGTGGAATTCCGAGGGCTGGGGATGGAAGTCGGCGGGCCGGAAGCCGAACTGCACCTCGGGCGGGGCGGGAAATTCGTAGTGGGCGACGCCGCGCGGCGCCTCGGGCCGGCGGCGCCGGGGATCGACCAGGTGGCGGCGCAGGAACCGCAGGGGCGCGGTGGCCCGCCACGAGAACGAGGCCTGCATCTGGCGGATTTTTTCCTCGCGCTGGAAGATCCGGTCGTCCTTCTGGCGGATCGTCTCGCGCTGGAAGTCGCGGAGGCAGTCGCCCAGCCGGGTAAGTTCGCGGCGCGACTGCTCGCCCAGCGCCAGCGCGCGGGCGCGGGTTTCGGCCAGCTGGTAGTTGGCCTGCGCCAGCTCCACCTCGAGCTGGGCGCGCGTCCGCTCCAGATTCGCGGCGTGCTGGCGGACCGCCTCGAGGATCTGGTGGACCTCGCCGCGTTCCGCGCGCTCCTGCTCGAGGCGTTCCAGGGCGGCGCGCGCCGGCGACTCGGCGGCATCGGCGTGCAGCTGGCGGCACAGGCGGACGAGATCGTCCGTCAGTCCGGCGATCTCCGTCCAGGCGGGTCGGAGCGGCGGGGGCAGCCCGGCGCCCAGCGCCGCGACCTGGTCGCGCAGCTGGCGGGCGAGGAGCGGCACGTCGCCCTGCGGCGTGGCCGCGGCGGCGGTCCAGTCCGTGCGCGGCGCGGCGGCGCGGACCGAGTCATAGAACCCGGCCAGCCCGTCGGCGTTGGCGGCCGGGTCGAAGTGCCGGCGCGCGAACGCCAGCGCCCCGCGGCCGAGCTGCTCGGCCAGCGCCGGATCGGCGAACACGCGGGCGCAGGCGGCGGCGATCTCCTCGGGGGTGCCGGTGCGCAGGAACAGGGCCTCCTGTCCGCCGGTCATCAGCGCGGCGATGTTGGCGGCCGGCAGCACCACCGGTTTGCCCATGGCGAGGAACTCGGGCAGCTTCGAGGGCAGGCGGCAGTCGTTGAAGGGGCCGGGGCGCCCGGGCTGCACGAGGACGTCGGCGAGCGCGAGCAGGCCCGGCAGCCGCGCCTTGTCGACGAATCCGAGGTCGATGACGACGTCCTTGAAGCCCGCGGCGAAGTCCCGGTCGAACTCCGGTGAGTTGAAGCCGGTCCGCACCAGCCGCGTGGGCCGGCCCTGCTGGTTGAGCAGCCGGACGGCGGCGTAGAGGTCGCGGATTTCGGGCTCGTTGGCGAAGGTCCGGCTGCCGGTGTAGACGAGGACCTTCTCGTGGCCGCGCAGCCCGAGCTCGCGCGCCAGCGCCGGGTCGCGGGGCTGCGGCTGATAGAGGGTGAAATCCACCCCCGGCGGGAGCAGCTGCACCGGCGGGCCCGCGGGGACGAACCGTCGCAGGGCGTCGACGATCACGGTGACCCCGTCCGCGAGCCGCAGCAGGTTGCGGTAGCGGACGGGATGCGGCAGGCCCAGTTGCTGGAGGTCGAGGAGTTCGGCGTCCGGGCGCTCGCGCAGCTCGGCCACCGGCCGGCCGGTCCAGGCCTCGAGGAGGTACTCCTCGTTGTCCTCCAAGTGGACGATCAGCCGCGCGGCGGCGCGGGCTTGGTAGGCGAGCACGAACTTGCGCACCCCCTCGCGCGGCGTCCAGGCGTGGAGCAGGTCGGCGGGCCGGCCGTCGGGGAAGGCGGCGGGGCGGTGAAGCAGCTC
>DATJUU010000131.1:0-4994 GCA_035502155.1 Opitutaceae bacterium | reverse complement strand
TGGCCGTTAATCCAGACCTCCGCATTCTCATACGCGCCCTCGAATTCCACCAGGACGCGGCGGCCGCTCCACGCCGCCGGCGCGTCAAACTGCCGGCGGTACCAGCCGAGGCCGGTGGGCAGATGACCGTCGCCGCCGCCGTCCCCCGGCGAGTGCGGATCGAACGCGCCCTCGACGCCCCAGTCGTGCGGCAGGTTCACTCCGCGCCAGGCCGCGTCGTCAAAACCCGGCTGCTCCGCGCCGGGGGCATCGCCGTAATGGAAGCGCCAGTTGGCGTCGAACCACAGCCGGTCGCCGGCGCGGGCGGCCGCGGGCGCGCCCAGGAGCGCGCCCAGGATCAGGGCCGTGCCGGCAAGGACGGCGGGGCGGAGGGGCTTCATGAGGCCGGGGCGGGAGCGGCGTCCCGCGGCGGGCGGCGCTTCCAGTAGTTGGCGAGCACGGATCCGGAGACGTTCATCCACGGGCTGAAGATCGCGGCGGCGAGGCCGACGGTGCCGAGCTTGCCCATCGCGCCGGCCAGCCCCGAGGCCATGCCGCCGTTCTGCAGGCCGACCTCGAACGCCACCGAGCGCGCGGAGTTCACGTCCAGCCCGGCGCCGCGGCTCAGGAAGTAGCCGAAGCAGTAGCCCGCCGCGTTGTGCAGCGCCGAGGCCAGGAAGAGGAGCGCCCCCACCTGGAGCAGATTGTCGCGTCCGGCGGCTGTGGTCATCGTGACAAAGTAGACGATGCCCGCCATCGAGATCGAAGGCATGAGGCGGTCGACCAGCGGCAGGCGCTGCACCAGCCGGTGATAAACCACGCCGAAGATGACCGCCCCGGCGAAGAATCCGCCCACCCCGGCAACCGAACGCGCTCCTTCGGACCCTACGCCAGCGAGCCAGGCCCAGCCGCCGAGCGCCAGGAACGCGAGCCACACCGCGCCGCCAATGGCGATGGCGTGCACCCGGCGGCGGCCGGACGGTGGCGCGTGTTTCAAGTAATCGTGCAGCAGTGCCGCCCCGATGGGCACGATGACGATCTCAACAATCTCCATCATCATCTTGAAGAAACTCACCTCGACCAGGGTGCCGGCCAGAAGCTTCATCCAGAGGGGCGTCAGGAACGGCGCCAGCATGGTCGAAACGGCCGTGACCGTGACCGAGAGCGGCAGATTGGCCCGCGCCAGATAGGCCATCACGTTGGAAGCCAGCCCGCTGGAGCACGACCCGATGAGAATCACCCCGGCCGCGATCTCGGCCGGGAAATGAAAGATCCGGGTCAGCGCCAGCCCCACCAGCGGCATCACCGTGTAGTGGCAGCCGATGCCGACCAGCACGCCGCGCGGCGCCCGGGCGACGCCGGCGAAGTCCCGCAGGCTCATCTGGGTGCCCATGCCGAACATCACGGCCTGCATGATGAAAAGCAGCAGCCACGGGTTGCGCAGGTCGATCCTCCCCCAGTGCTGGAACGCCTGGGGGTAGATCATTGCAGCAACCACCGCCACGACGATCCAGGCCGTGAACTGATAGCTCCGCAGCGCCGGCCATCCCCCGGCGCCCAGCGCCAGCCCGACGGCGGCGGCGATCGCCGCCGGCTCCCAGAGCCCGGGCCGGCCGGCCGCCAGGCCCGCCCCGAGCGGGATCAGCGCCGCGCCGGCCGCCCCGAGACAGAATTTGCGCCAGGCCCCCATGACCGCCGCCTCACAGCGCCCCGGCCAGAAATTCGATCGCCAGCGCCGGGCTGGCGAGAATGGGCACGCGTCGCTCCGCCGCCGGCAGCCCGTCCACCACCCGTGCCATCGACGCCTGCGCCAGCACGATGACGTCGACCGCGCCGGCCAGCTCCTTGAGCGCCGCCGCCACCATCGCGTCGTGCTTTGCCGCGTCGCCGCCCATCAGCGCGGCGAACGCCCCTTCGCAGAGGCGGGAGACCAGTTCGATCGGGCGCCCGGCGAGCACCGCGCGGCGCTGGATGAGATCGGCGGTCGGAACGAGGGTCGTCGGCAGCGTCGCAATCACCCCGATGCGCCGGCCCGTTCGCACCGCCTGGTCGGCCATCGGCTGGTCCACGCGCAGCACCGGCACCCCCGTCAGCGGCGCCGCCGCCTCCACGGCCGGGCCGATCGACGAGCAGGTCACGAGAATGTAGTCGGCGCCCGCCGCCTCGGCCGAGGCGAGGTAACCGGCGACGCGGCGGCGGATCGCGGCGGTAAGCCCGTGCGCGCCGATCGCCGGCACCAAGCTGTCGTCGACGAGGTTGAAGGTGTCCACCCGGGGCAGCTTCGCCTTGCAGAGCTGGGCGAAGACCGGCACGAGCGCCGCCGAGGTGTGAAGGAGTCCGAGCGTTTTGCGTTTCATGATACGGAGAAAGGGGGATTCAGTCAGACGGAGCCGCGGGCCACGGCGCCGAAGTAGTCCTCGGCTCCCACCTGCCCGCCCTTGAAATTAACCTCCAGACCGTCCAGCGGGGAGCCCGGCGCACGCGCCCGGCACAGCGGTGCGCCCGGCGCCAGCGGCGCGATCATCTCCAGCGCCTCGAGGCCGAGCGTCCGGACCGCGTGGCTCGAGGTGTCGCCGCCCGCGATTACCACCCGCCGCGGCCGTGCCTGCTCCACGGCGCCGCGCACGACCCGGCCCAACGCCGTCCCCACCAGCTCGGCCGCGCGGCCGCGCAGCGCCGCCAGGCGTCGATTCACCCCGCCGCGGCTTGTGTGCACGATCACGCTGCGGCCGGCCCGCAGATGTCCGGCGGCGGCCGCCACGGCCGCGGCCTCGCGGACCGCCCGCCCCCGGGCCGCCCCCAGCGCCGCCGCCTCTAACGCCACCTCCGCGAAGCCGTGCCCCACCGCCCAGGCGATCTGCTGCTCGGTGACGGGCGAACAACTCCCCGAGGCCACGAGCAACGGCCCGGCCGGGCCGGGATCGGGCCAGTCGCGGACCGGCGTCAGCCGGCCTTCGGCCGCCCAAACCGCGCCCAGGGCCATCTCGACGCCGGAGGAGCCGACCGAGAACAGCGGCGCCGCGCGCCGCGCCTCCGCGTCCAGCAGCCGGCCGATCGGCTCCAGCTGGCGCGACTCCAGCACGTCGAACAGCACGACCCCGGCGCCGTCCGCCGCGATCCGCTCCAGCGCGGCGCGCTGCTCCTCCGCCGACCGCGCGAATTGCAGGATATCGAACAACCCGATCCGTTTCCGCGTCTGCGGTGCGAGATGCCGGCGCAAGTCACTCTCCCTGGCCGGAGTCACCGGATGGCGGCTCATCGCCGGATGCCGGTCGAGCCGGTGGATGACCCCGGCGCTGCCGATGCCCATCCGGGCAAAAAGATTGCCGAACACGCAGTAGCGGCCCAGCGCCGGCGCGCCGACCAGCAGCGGCACGAAGCGCGCCGGGAAGATTTCCGCCGCCACGTCGATGGCGCGGCCGATGCTGCCTACGCGGGGCGAGGAATCGAACGTCGAGCACACCTTGTAGTGCACATGCGGCGCCCCCAGCGCCCGCAGGGCCGCCAGCGCCGGACGCAGCTCCGCCGTGATCGCGGCCGGCCCCAGCGCCCGGGTCCGGCCGGCCACGCCCACCGCCCGCAGTCCGGGAAAGCGCGCCAGCTGCGCCGGCGTCGGCGGCGCGAGGAAGAGCGCGGCCCGCGCCCCCGCGCGGCAAAGAAACTCCAGCGCGTCAGTCGAGCCGGTGAAGTCGTCGCCGTAGAAGGCCAGCAGCAGATCAGGTTTCCCGTTCCCCATGGGTGTGGGTCCTCAAGCCTTCCCGCCGAATTTCGCCAGCGACACGGCCAGCTCCGGGTGGCGTTTCACCGCCTGCGCCACGGTCAGGCCCTCGACCGCCGCCTGCCACCAAAGGCGCAATGCCCGCACGCCCGCCGCCGCGCCGGCCGGATGCGCGAGGATGCCGCCGCCCGCCAGGTACAGCAGGTCGACGGTCCGCGTCCGCCGGTAGGTCCCCGGCGCCTGGCCGCCCCACTGGCCGGAGGAGACGACCGGCAGGATTGGCGCCAGCCCGCGCCACGGCTCCAGGCACGCCCGGATCGAGCGCACGACCGAATCGTCCGGCTCCCAGAACTTGTTCGCGAGGCCGTTGACATGGAGCTGGTCCACGCCGGCCAGCCGCCAGAGCTTCTGGTAGGCGGCGAACTCCATCCCCAGCCGCGGGTGGCGGTTGAGCATCCCCCACCCGTTGCGGTGGCCGTGGATCGCCAGCGCGCCCTCGTCGGCGATCCGCTTGGCCGCGGCGAGTCCGACACTGTTCAGGCTGATCATCGCGCAGGTGCCGCCGGCCTGGACGACCTTCTCGTAATGCCGCCGCATCGCCTCCAGCTCGTCGCTGATGTTGAAGGCGTACAGCACCCGCCGGCCGGTGCGGTCCTCGTGCCGGCGAAGCACCGCCATCACGGCGTCCACCCGCCGGTTGAAGGGCGAGTGCGGCGGATTGGCCATCAGCTCGTCATCCTTGATGAAGTCGATGTCCGCCGCGGCGAGCGTCGCGACGAGCTGCGCGGTCTGCGCGGGCGTCAACCCGATGCTCGGCTTGATGATCGTCCCGATGAGCGGCCGGCCCCGCACGCCGGCCCGCCGGCGCGTGCCGGCGACGCCGAAGCGCGGCCCGCGAAAGCGCCGGGCGAAATCCGCGGGTACGTCGAAGTCCAGCAGGCGCAGGCCGGAGAACTGCGCCAGCTCGTAGAGGTTGCCCTGCAGCGTCGAGACGAGCGTCGGCAGGTTGGCCCCGAAGTTCTCCACCGGCCACGAAACGGTCACCTCCGCGCGCCGGTAGACGCCGCCGCCGCCCCGGCTGCCGGGCAGCGCCGGCACGCGGGTCGCGTCCAGCGGGCGGATGCGCTCGACGCGCGCGGCGAAGCGCCGCTTGAGCGCGGCGGTTTCGCCCGGCACCGCGACGAAAGTCCCGGTCGATTGTTCGCCGGCCAGCGCCGCCGCGGCCGCGGCCACCGGCAGCGGCGTCTCGATCAGGTAGCGGGCGGTGAGGCGTTCCATGGCGGTCAGGCGCCGGGTT
>DATJUU010000130.1:0-30875 GCA_035502155.1 Opitutaceae bacterium | reverse complement strand
GGGGCTTGGACGATGATGATGCCGCCCATGATCTCCTTCGCCTCGGCGAAGGGGCCGTCAGTCACCTGGCTGCCGCGGGGGCCGCGGAGCACCTTGCCGGCCGTTTCCTCCAGCGGGTCGCCGGAGACGAACTGGCCCTTTTTGCGCATGCCCTGCATCCAGTTGGTCCATTGCTGGTGCATCTGCTGCATCTGCTCGGGCGTGGGATCGGGCGCGTCCTCCTTGAAGCGGAAGACGAACAGGTAACGGGTGGAGTTTTGGTCATTGCTCATGATTGTGGATGGGTTCGCTGGATAAGACGAACGGAGCCGGCGGCGCAGGACAGAAATCGCGCCGCCCGGGGAACCCGGGGGCGCGGAAAGGCGCCGGAATTTAAGCGCGCCGCCGCGGTTCTTCAATCGGCCGGCGCCGATCGGAGCAACTGGCGCAGCCGGTCGGCCATCTCCATGCATGCCCGGCCGTTGTGGTACGGGCACTTCCAGAGGCTGAGCTTGTCCTGCGAAATCACGGAATCGTCGCGCGCCAGCAGCCGGTACCATTCGCCGTGCTGGTGATCGATCTGGTGGCCGTCGATGAACGCCCACGAGCGCAGCGAAGCCTCGAGGAAGCGCGGGTCGCCGGAGAGCTGGTAGGCGGCGAGGAATCCCGTCAGGGCCTCGGCCTGCTGCCACCATTCCTTGTTGGTGTTGGTGAGGCCGCCCGGCCCGGCCTCGGAGAGCAGGCCGCCGTCGCGATCGACCCCCTCGGCGAGCGTGACGCGGGCCATTTGCAGCGCCTCCGCGCGGGCCTGCGCCAGCAGGGCCGGATCGCCGAGCGCCTCGGCGGCCTCCGGCAGCAGCCGGCTCGCCTCGATGTCGTGGCCGAACGAGATCGTGTCCGACCGCGGCGTCCAGTCGGCGTCGAGGAACAGCCGCAGATGGTGGGTCGCCGGGTCGATGATGCGCGTCAGCATCACTTCGACCAGGTCGCGCAGGTCGCGGCGCAGGCCCGGATCGGGCCACACCCGGTAGAGATTGGTGTAGGCCTCCAGGACGTGCAGGTGGGTGTTCTGGGATTTCAGGGCCTCGGAGCCCATCACGCTGCGGTGCAGATCGGGCTGGAGCCGCCAGTCCCGCGTGAACTCCTCGTAGTATCCGCCGTGCTCGCGGTCGCGACAGCGCGCCTCGACGAGACGGTAGAGGGCGATCGCCCGGTCGAGCGCGGCCCGCTCGCCGGTGGCGCGGTGGAACTCGCTCAGGCCGTAGATGCCGAACGCCTGCACGTAGAGGATCTTGCCGGTGTTCAGCGGCTGCCCGCCGGCGGTGATCGACCAGAACAGCCCCTGGTCCTGCGCATCCTGGAAATGATCGCGCAGGTCGGCGGCGGCGCGGCGGGCCAGGGCGAGGTCGGCGGGGTTGCGGGTGCGCTCAAAGGCGGCGGAGAAGGTCCAGAGGATCCGCGCCGAGAGCAGGGCGCCGCGCGGCACGCCGGGGCGCACGGTGCCGTCGTTGGCGACAAGCCCGACGAAGCCGCCGGTGGCGGGGTCGGGCGCGTGGTCCCGCCAGTAGGGCAGGATGTCGGTGCGCAGCTCGTGTTCGACGCCGGCGAGCACGGCGCGGAGGACCGCCGGGCCGGCGGGCGCCGCGGGCGCGACCGGGACCGGGTCGGCGGCGCCAAGTCGCGCCGCGCCGGCGACGGTCAGGAGGAAGAACAGGCGCCGGGTCATGGTATCCGCGGTGCCGGTGGCCCGATGAATTCCCGGACGATGCGCAGCGTCTCGCCGGTGTCCTCGAGCTCGAAGAGGTGGATGCGCTCCTTCGGAAAATCGTTCGGCTGGTGCAGCACGAGCATCAGTTGCCCCTCGAAGCTGCGGAAGATCATCCCGTGGCCGCCGTCGTTCGCGTAGACCGGCTCCGCCTGCTGGCGCCACGGCCCCGCCAGTTTGCCCGAATCGGAGACCGCGACCCCGACCGCGTAGCCGGTGGCGCTCTCGCTGGACCAGATCATGAACAGCCGGCCGGATTTGCTCGCGAAGAGGTAGGGCCCGTCGGTGATCCAGCAGCCGTAGCGTTTGGATTGTTGGGACCAGGGCGCGTCGCTGGCGAAGAACAGCCGCGTCGGCTCGCCCACCGCCGCCGACAGGTCGTCCTTCAGCCGGATCATCTCGATCGCGCCGTCGACAATCTGCACCCATTCGTGGCTGAAGACCATGTAGGGCACGCCGTCCTCGACCCAGAACGTGCCGTCGAGCGTCATCATGTCGGCCGGCGGCGTGGAGTGGTCGGCGAAGGCGTGGTACGGCCCGAGCGGCGCGTCGGCCCGGAGGATCTGCGACCCGCGTTTCACCCGCGGCAGCCAGTTGCGCCACTGTTCGGGAAACGGGTCCGTCGTGTCGAAGGTGAGGAACAGGTAGTATTGGCCGCGGTAGGTGTGGAGCTCCGGCGCCCAGATGCTGCGGACGTGCGCGCCGCCCCAGAAGCCCGGCGGCGTCTTGAAGATGATGTGCGGGCCCTCCCAGTTCACCAGGTCCTTGCTGGTGTAGGCGCGCACCGCGGCGCCGAAGGCGGACGCCACGAGGTAATAGGTGTGCGTCGCCGCGTCCGGCAGGATGCAGGCGTCGCGCATGCGGACGTCCGCAAGGTGGACGGTCGTGATGGCCGGGGCCGCGGCCGGAGGCGGGGCGGGCGACGGCGGCTCCGCGGCGGCGGCGCAGGCGGCGAGGCTGAGCAGGGCGACGGCGGCTTTCATGTCAGGATTGCCACACGCTAGGCAATCGGGCGTCGAACGCCAGCCAGCCTTCGCCAGGCTTCCGGCTCGGCCCGTCCTTATTGCTGAGCCGCGCCGGAGCTCGCAGAGCGCAGGCGGGCCGGCTCAGCGCGGTGTTGGGCTGCCCGTTCAGCCGCCCGGCGGCGGGGGAGGCGGAGGAGGCGCCACGCCGACGGCGGTCGCGCTTTGGAAGATCTGCTGGCGCAGCTGGGCCGCGGCCTGCTGCTGCTGTTGGATCTGCTGCAGCGCCTGGAGCTGCGGCGTGGACAGCACGGCCTGCGCCTGGGTGACGGCCGCGTCGGTCACGAGGCTGCCGCCGGCGGCCATGAGCGGTCCGCCATCCGCCGGCGGCGGGCCCACCGCGACCGCGGCGACCTGTCCACCCGATCCGGTTCTGGCCACGTAGGAGACCGCGGCACCGCCCCCGACGGGACCGCGGCTCGGCGAGGTCTGGGCGAGAATCTGCACCAGCTGGTCGGCCTGCGCGGGGGTGAGCGGCGTGTCGGTGTAGCTCAGCGACTGCTGCAGCTGGTTCACGACGGTGCGCTGCGGCTCGGTCTGGACGTAGTTCTGGTAGGTGGCGTAGCTCGCGGGATCGAGCAGCGACTTGATCTTGTCGTCGATCTCCGCCTGCGTGGACTGCACCAGCTGGCGGAAGGCCTGCGGGTCCTGCATCGGGTTGATGCCCTGCTGGGCGCCGGCGGTCAGCACGTCAATCGGCGCCGACAGCCAGTCCCCGAGCAGGCCTTTCAACTGGGCGAGCTTGTCGGGCGGCAGGGACAGTTTCTTGAACAGGGCGGCGTAGCGGGAATCGATCTGCGCCTTCTGCTGCAGGGCCATGAGGCGCGCGGCCTCGGGGCGGTCCATCAGCGAGGCGAAGCCGGACATCATGCGGCCCATGGCGGCGCGCGACGGCGGGCCGGCCTCCGGCCCGGCGGTGACGGCCGCGGTCTCCGGCTTTGCGGTGCGGGCGGCGGCCAGCTCCGTTTCGAGGTGTTGCGCGCGCTTCTGGGCGGCCCAGACCCGGCCCTGCCAGTCGGCGCGCTCGCCGTTGGTCAGCACCGTGCCGCGCAGGGCGATCAGTTCCTGGGATTGGCGCCAGGCTAGCAAGGCCAGACCGGCGACCAGCACGCCGAGGAGAAGCAGGAGGTAGTTTTTGACGGATTTCATGACGAAAGGGGCGGGGCGCGAAGCGGGGCGATGGCTTTCTGCGACCGCCGTTCAGCGGCCGCGTTCCCCCGAGCGGATGCCGCTGGCCACGGCGGCGCGCGTCGCCCGCGCGGTCCGGGCGGCCGATTCCTCCGCCGGCAGCGCGCTGAGCTCGGGATCGAAGGGTTCGGCCGTGACCGGGCCGTCGTAGCCGGCGTCCGCGAGGGCCTGCATGAAGCTGTCGAGGTCGATGACGCCGGTGGCGCCGGGGAGCTTCCGCCGGTGGTCGAGCAGCTCGGCGCGGGGGACGCCGGCCGGCGCGTCCGCGACGTGAATATGCACCAGCAAGTCGCGGGTGAGCGGGGCCAGGTCGGCGCGGGTCCCGCCGGCGGCGTGCCAGTGCCAAGCGTCGATGAGCAGGCCGCAGTTCGGGCCGACGGCCCGCGCCAGCTCGAGCATGCCGGCGACGGAGCGGATGAACGGGTGGCGGAACTGCCGGAGCGACGTGTCGGGCCCGACGAACTCGAGGCCGAGGCGGACGCCGTGGTCGGCGAGGAGGCGGGCCACCGGCTGGAACCGCGCGACGTGGAAGGCGAAATTCTCGTCGAAGGCCCGTTCGTTGCTGCCGGGTAGGATCCACATGCCGGCGCGCAGGGCGCCGACGGCGCGGGCGCTGGCCAGCAGCGGCGGCAGCTGGCCGAGCCCGACGCGCCACTCCTCTTCGCTCACGCGGCCGGCCTGGAACGGCAGGTTCCAGGCGCCGAGGCGCAGCCCGTGTTGCACATACAGGTCGCGCACAGCCGCGGCGCCGTGGCGTGTCACCTCCTCGTGCAGGGGCGCGAGCTGGGCGTCGAAGCCGCCGAAGCCGTGGCGTTCGGCCAGGGCCAGGCCGTCGCGGAGACCGACCTGGATGCCGACGTGGCCGGGGTTGAGGGAGGCGAACATGGCGGGGCCGGGGGAGAGGTCTTAAGGTCCCAAGTCTTAAGGTCGCAGGTCGGAAGGTCCCAAGAGTGAAGGTCGCGGAGCGCGCGGACGCGTGGGATCGGATTACTTCCGGGCGCGGCGGCGGGGACGGCGTTTGGCGGCGGCCTTCGGGCGCGGCGCGGGCTTGGGCGCGGCACCCGGCTGCGCCGGCAGCTCGACCGGGTTCACCACCTTCAACTCGCCGGCGTCGACCATCGAGAGCATGGCGCACGGGCCGGGGGGCAGGGGCAGGTCGACCCGGGCGCGGCGGCGCGCCGACTCGTGGGTGGCGAAGATGATCTCGCTGGCCCGCAGGGCGTGATCGCTCGCCAGCTGCGGCATCGTGCCGGCGTCAAGGCAGGCGAGGATGTCGGCGATCGCCCGGTGGATGGCCTGGTCGTCGTGGATGCTCTCGCCGGTGTCGACCGGCTCCCACTCAGCCTGGCCGTGGCGGCGGAGGCGGAGCCAGGGGGCCTCGTTGAGGATTTCGATCACGCCGCTCTCGCCGGTGAGGCGCAGCAGGCAGCCGAGCTCGCCGTTCTGGTGGCCGAAGTGGTAGAGCGCGCGCACGCCGTTGCGAAAGCGGAACTCGGTGACGCCGTGGCCGGCGTTGAGCGCGCCGAACACCTTGGTGGCGCCGCGCATGTCGATCTGCCCGAGCACCCAGTCGGCCGGTGTGTCCTGGTTGAAGAAGAACATCAGGTCCAGCACGTGGGTGCCGGAATCCGCCAGGTTGTGCCACGCGCCCTCCATCCGCTGCAGGCGGCCGATGGCGCCGCCGTCGAGCAGCGCCTTGGCCTTGGCCAGCGGGCGGTTGAAACGCCGCTGGTGATTGATGGCGAGGAGCACGCCGTGCTTCCGGCAGGTGCGGTGCATGCGCAGGCAGCCGTCCCAGTGGATGTCCATCGGCTTCTCGCAAAAGATCACCCGCGGGTGGTAGCGCGCCGCGGCGCAGACGACCTGGGCGTGCAGGTGCGGCCAGAGGCAGACGCTGACGACGTCGGGCCGCACCGTGCGCAGCAGCCGGCGGTAGTCGGTGAAGATCGCCGCGGCCGGGTTGTGCGCGGCGACGAACGCCCCGGCGTTCTCGCGGCTGAGGTCGGCCACGGCCGCGAGGGTGCAGCGGCCGGTGGCGAAGAAGCCCGCCATGTGGCGGTGGGCCATGCCGAAGCCGGTGGCGCCGTCGGTGCCGCGGGGCCGGCCGCAGCCGATGATGGCGACTTTCAAGGGGGGCGAGGACGCGTTGCTCATGGGAGAGGGGTCGGGAGGACGGCGCGACGGGCGGAAACCAATCAGGTATTCCGACTCCCGCCGCCATGGCAAGCCCGGCGCGGCGGCCGGAATCGCCCGGGCGCGTCAGGTTCCGCGCGACGGGTTCAACGCCTCGTCGAGGCGCTGCCGGTCGAGTGCGCCGTCCCAGCGCGCGATCACGAGGGTGGCGACGCCGTTGCCGATCAGGTTGGTCACCGCCCGCGCCTCGTTGATGAACCGGTCCACACCCAGCAGCAGCACCAGCCCGGCGACCGGGATCTGGTGCAGCGACGCCAGCGTGGCCGCGAGGGTGACGAACCCGCCGCCGGCCACGCCGGCCGAGCCCTTCGAGGTCAGCATCAGCACGCCGAGGACGACGAGCTGGTCGCCGAGGCTGAGCGGCGTGTTGGTGGCCTGGGCGATGAAGATCGCGGCCATCGTCAGGTAGATCGCCGTGCCGTCCGGGTTGAAGGTGTAGCCCGCGGGCAGGACGAGGCCGACCACCGGGCGGGAGCAGCCGGCGTTCTCCAGCTTCGTCATCATCCGCGGCAGGACGACCTCGGTGGAGACGGTGGCGAAGACGATCACGATCTCCTCGCGGATGTAGCGCAGGAACTTCCAGAGGTTCACGCCGGCGGCGCGCGCGATCAGGCCGAGCACGACGCCGATGAACAGCACCGACGTCAGCGTCACCGCGATCATCAGCTGCCCGAGCGAGGCCAGCACGCCGAAGCCGTACCGGCCCACGGTGAACGCCATCGCCCCGAACGCCGCCAGCGGCGCCAGGCGCATGATCATGCCGACGATCGCGAAGAGCGCGGCCAGCAGGGCGTCGATCACCTTGAACAGCGGCTCGGTCTGGGCGCGGAAGCGCGACATCGCCACCCCGAGCAGCACCGCGAACAGGATGATCTGCAGCATGTCGTTGCGCGCAAAGGCGTCGACCGCGCTGGTCGGGATGATGTGCAGGAGGAAGGCGGACACGCCGCCCTGGGTCTGCGCGGCGGCGGTGCTGGTGTAGCTGGCGATCTCCGCGGGGTTGAGGTCGCCCGGCTTGACGTTCATCCCGGCGCCGGGGCGCAGCACGTTGACGACGACCAGCCCGATCGCGAGCGCCGCCGTCGACACCACCTCGAAGTAGATCAGCGCCTTGAGGCCAATACGGCCGACCTCCTTGAGGTTATCCATCCGCGCGATGCCGACGACGATCGTGCCGCAAATGATCGGCGCGAGGAGCATCCGGATCAGCCGGATGAAACCGTCGCCCAGGGGCAGCATCGCCTCGCCGCCCTTCGGCCAGAATACGCCGACGAGCGTGCCGAGCACGATGGCGATGACGACCTGGAGGAAGAGCCGGTCGCGGAAGCGCGGGCGCGCGGGTGCGGGGTTCACGGTGGATCGGTGGTAGGGGCGCAGACTTGCTGCGCCCTATTCGGCCAGGCTCTTCAGTTCCTTGTACAGCGCCGCCCTCGCCTCGAAGCCGATGCCGGGGAGGTCGGGCAGCGTGACGTGGCCGTCGACCACCTCCACGCCGTCGGGGAAGCCGCCGAACGGCTGGAAAAGGTCGGGATAGGATTCGTTGCCGCCGAGGCCGAGGCCGGCGGCGATGGCGAGCGACATCTGGTGCCCGCCGTGGGGGATGCACTGGCGCGGCGACCAGCCGTGCTTGCGGAGCATTGCCAGGGTGCGCAGGTACTCGACCAGGCCGTAGCTGAGCGCGCAGTCGAACTGCAGCCAGTCGCGGTCCGGCCGGAGGCCGCCGAAGCGGATGAGGTTGCGCGCGTCGGTCATCGAGAAGAGGTTTTCGCCCGTGGCCATCGGGCCGGCGTAGTGTTTTCCGAGGTCGGCCTGCAGCGCGTAGTCGAGCGGATCGCCGGCCTCCTCGTACCAGAACAGGTCGTGCTTCGCCATGGCCTCGCCGTAGCGGACCGCGGTGGCGAGGTCGAAGCGCCCGTTGGCATCGACCGCGAGGCGCGCGCCCCGGGGCAGCACGGCGAGCACGGCCTCGATGCGGCGGAGGTCGTCGGCCAGCGGCGCACCGCCGATCTTCATCTTCACGACGGTGTAGCCGCGGTCGACGTAGCTGCGCATCTCGCGCTGCAGGGCCGCGAGGTCCTTGCCGGGATAATAGTAGCCGCCGGCGGCGTAGACGAAGATGCGGCGGTTCACCGTGCCGTCGCCGTGGCGCTCGGCCAGCAGCCGGTGGAGCGGCTGGCCGGCGATCTTGGCCACCGCGTCCCACACCGCCATGTCGATCGTGCCGACCGCGACCGAGCGCTCGCCGTGGCCGCCCGGCTTCTCGTTCACCATCATCCGCGCCCAGATCCGGTGCGGATCGAGGTTGGCGTGCGCCTCGTCGACCAGCGTCGCCGGGTCCGCCTCGAGCAGGCGCGGGATGAAGCGCTCGCGCATCAGCGCGCCCTGGCCGTAGCGGCCGTTGGAGTTGAAACCGTACCCGATCACGCGCCGGCCGTCGCGCACCACGTCGGTGACGACGGCGACGACCGAGCAGGTCATCTTCGAGAAGTCGATATAGGCGTTGGCGATCGGCGAGGCGATCGGGACGGTTTTCTCGCGGATCTCGACAATGCGCATGGCGGCGGGCGGAGCCGTGATTGAGGCAGCGCGCCGGGCGCGACGCAAGACGTCAGGCAGTGGCGGCGTGCCCGGTTGCGGAAATCCGGGCCGTGAGTAGCCTCAGGGTCCGTTTTGCCTCCGCATCGTTTCAAGCGATTGCTCTGCCTCTTGGTGCCCGGGCTGCTCTGCGCCAGCCGCCTGCACGCCGGGCCGCCTTTCCTTACCGACGATCCCGAGCCGGTCGACCTGCACCATTGGGAGGCCTATCTCTTCGGGACGGGCGACCGCACGGTCGACGGCAGCGCGGTCAACGGCCCGGCGGGGGAGTTCAACTACGGCGTGCTGCCCGACACGCAGGTCCACCTGGTCGTACCCGTGACGCGCGTCGTGCCCTCGGGCGGCGGCGTGACGAGCGGGCTGGGGGACACCGAGCTCGGCATCAAGTACCGGTTCGTCCACGAGAACGACACGACCCCGCAGATCGGGGTGTTCCCGATGGCGGAGCTGCCGACCGGCAGCGCGGACCGCGGCCTCGGCAACGGCCGCGCCTGGTTCCGGCTGCCGGTGTGGCTGCAGAAAAGCCGGGGACCCTGGACCACCTATGGCGGCGGGGGCGAGGCGCTCAATTCGGCCCCCGGACAGCGCGACTACCCGTTTGGGGGCTGGCTGGTGCAGCGCGACTTCGGGCCGCATCTCACCCTGGGCGGCGAGATCTTCTCCCAGGGCCCGGACACCGTCGACGGCCGCGGGTTCACGGTGGCGAACGTCGGCGGGTACGTGAATTTCACGCCCGGGTTCAGCCTGCTGTTCAGCGCGGGGCGCAGCCTCGGCGGCGAACGGCACACGATCTGGTACCTCGGCCTTTATTGGACGGGCGGCCCGGCGGAGCCCGTGCATCCCTGATTTGACCCCGCCGCGCCGGTCGGTCATTCCACCTCGGTAGGAGGTCCCGCCATGGCCGCATCCACCAAATCCTCGGGCGCCAACGCCAACATCCTCATCCGCCTCGTCGTGGGCGGCGTGTTTCTCAACGAGGGCATCCTGAAATTCCTCGATCCCGCGGCCAACGCCGCCGGGCGGTTCGCCACAATCGGCCTGCCGCACCCGGAACTCCTCGGCCCGTTCGTGGCCGCGGTGGAGGTGCTGGGGGGCGCACTGGTGATCCTCGGGCTGTGGAGCCGGTGGGCGACGCTGGCGCTGTTCGTCGACATCTCGGCGGCGCTCGTCACGACCAAGATCCCGGTGCTGCTCGGCCACGCCTACTGGGGGCTGACGCTGATGAAGCTCAAGAGCTACGGCGTGCTCAGCATGGTGCACGAGGCGCGCACGGACCTGGCGATGTGGTTCGGGCTGCTCTTCCTGCTCGTGGCCGGGCCGGGGCGCTGGGCGCTCGAGGGGCGGTCCGGCGGGAAGAGGGCGGCCGCGGGGTCCTGACCCGCCGGCGCGCCGCCGCCCATGACTTCCGTCCCCCGACTCCGCGACCGTCTGTGGCTGCTGGCCCTGGCGGCGGCGGTGGCGTACTCGGTCGTCGACGCGGTCGTCCGCGTCCGCCACATCGAGGCCATGTCGCGCCGGTACGGCGTGATGGTCGATCCGCCGGCGGCCGATCCGGCGTCGCCGACGGGCTACGCGCTGGAGCGCCGGTCGATGCTGTTTCCGGGCGGCGGGCTCGACACCCTGCACTGGGTGATGCAGACGCAGGCGATGCTGGCGGCCGGCGACGGGCGGATCCGGCACGTCGACTACGACAACGCGCCGGCCGGCCGCGAGGTGCACTGGGCGTCACCCTTTCACTGGTGGCTGGCGCTGCTGGCGGAGCTCGACCACGCCTCCACCGGCCGGCCCCTCGGCAGCGCCGTCGAGCACGCGGCGCTCTATGCCGACCCGGTGCTGCTGCTGCTCGTGCTGTTGGCGCTCGTGCCGCTGACGGCGCGGCGCTTCGGCGGGACGGCGGCGGCGGTCATGGCCGGAGGCATGGTCGCGGCCTTTCCCTTCTACGTCTTCTTCATGACGGCCTATGCCGACCACCACGGCTTGGCGGAGGCCTGCGCGCTGCTCACGGTGCTGGGCCTGCTCGCGGGCGGTGGCGGCGTGGTGAACGAGGCGGCCGCGGGCGGCGGGACGGACCCGTTCACGGCGTGGCTGCCCGGACGGGACGCGGCGCGGCGGTGGTTTGCCCTCTCCGCGGTGGCGGGCGGCGTGGGGCTGTGGATCAGCGCGGCCAGCCAGGTGCCGGTGCTGATCGGGGTGGGGGCCGGGGCGCTGGCGGCGGGCTGGCTGACCCGCCGGGGCGAGGCGGGAGCGGAATGGCGCGCCGCGCCGGAACTCTGGCGGTGGTGGGGCCGGGTCGGGGCTGCGACGAGCTTCGTGGCGTATCTGGTCGAATATTTTCCGTCGCACCTCGGGATGCGGCTGGAAGTGAACCACCCGCTGTACGCGCTCGCGTGGCTGGGCGGCGGCGAGCTGTTGTGTCAACTCCACCGGGCGCTGGCCGCGGGCCGCCTCGACCGGGGGCCGCGGGCGGTGCTGGCGCTGGCCGGCGCGCTGGGCGCGGTCGCGCTGCTGCCGGCGGTGATCCTCGCGACCGGCGCGACGACCTTCATCGTGGGCGACCCGTTCGTCTGGCACCTGCACGTGCAGTCGATCGCCGAGTTCGAGAGCCTGACGTCGTTCCTGCACCGCGAGCCGCTGGGCTGGGGGGTGATCGGCAACCTGCTGCCGGCGCTGCTGATCGTCCCGGCGGCCGGGCTGCTGGCCTGGCGGCCGCTGCCGCGGCCGGGGCGCGCGCTGCTCGCGCTGGCGATCCTGCCGACGCTGCTGTTCTTCGGGATGACCGCGGCCCAGGTGCGCTGGTGGGGCATCGCCTACGGCCTGTTGTTCGCGGTGCTGGCGATGCAGTTTGCGCTCCTGGAGCGGCGCGGGTTCGGTCGCGCACCGGCCGGCTGGTGGCGGCTGGGTTGCGCGCTCGTGCTCCTGCCCGGCGCGGCGAACGCCGTGCGCGGCACGCTCCGATCCGGCGAACTCACGCGGGACAACCTGCAGGCCCTGGCCGAGCGCGATGTCGCCCAATGGCTCCGCCTGCGCGCCGGGCGCGACCCGGTCGTCGTGCTCAGCTCGCCGGCGACGACCACGCCGCTGATCTATTACGGCGGCTTGCGCGGGGTGGGCACGCTCTACTGGGAGAACCGCGATGGCCTGAAGCACGCCGCGGCGATTTTCGCCGCGCCCACGCCGGACGAGGCGCATGCCCTCATCCGCCGCTACGGCGTGACCCACATCGTCCTGATGTCCTGGAGCCTGTTCACCGAGGACTACGTGCGGCTGTACCTCGGGCTGGCGCCGGGACAACCGCTGCCGCCGGATGCCTTCATCCTCGGCCTGCTCCACGGGCGGGGCGTGCCGCCGTGGCTGCGCCCGCTGCCCTATCCGCTGCCGGACAACCCGGCGTTGAAGGACCAGACCGTGCTGGTGTTCGAGGTGACGCCGCCGCAGGGGCCCGACGCGGCGGCCGTGCATCTGGCCGACTACCTCCTGCAAATGGGCCGCGTGGACCTGGTCGGGCGGGTCGAGCCGGAGCTGGCCGCGTATCCACGCTCGCTCGCGGCGCAGGCCATGCTGGCCTATGTCCAGGGCCGGCGGGACGAGGGCGCGGCCTTCGCGGCGACGATGGATCGGATCGGGGCGCTGGTGCCGCCGCCGGACCTGGCGCTGGAGGATCGCATCCGGCTGGCCTTCGTGCTGGCCGCGGCCGGCCGGCTGGAGCCGGCGCGGGAGCAGCTGGCCCGGTGTCTGGACCGCCTCGACGAACCGGCCTTGCGGGGGCTGACGGCGGGCTCGCTACACGACCTCCTCGTGCTGACGGAGAAATTCGAGGCGCCGATCCCCGATCCGCACCTGCGGCGGCTGGCGATCGGGCTGGTGCCGCCGATGATGCGCCAGGGATCGTGACCCGCGTCGCCGGCCGTTTTGGGTTTTGAGTCGGCGGGCCGCGGTGTCATCGTGGCGGGCGCCCCCATGCCGACCTCCGGTGATCCACCCGCTCCCGCCTGGTCCGACCGGGCCGGCTGGCTGGCGGGAACCGTGATCGTGCTCGCGGTGTTCGCCGCGTACTCCAACAGCCTGCGGGCGCCGTTCGTGTTCGACGATGAGTGGGCGGTGACACGGAACGCGACGATCCGGGACCTGCGGCAGATCGGCACGGTGCTGGCGGCAAACACCGGCAACGGCTCCGGCGTGCGCGGGCGGCCGCTGGTCAATCTCTCGCTGGCGGTGAACCACGCCCTGGGGGGCGTGAACGTCTGGGGCTACCACGCGTTCAACCTGGCGGTGCACGCGCTCTGCGCGTTGCTGCTGTTCGCGCTGTTGCGGCGGGTGGTGGTTGGATCCGTAGAGGCGCAGGCTTGCCCTTCGACAAGCTCAGGGCCCCGAGCGGAGCCGAGGGGCTGCGCCCAAATTCAAGGGCGCGACAAGATCGCGCCCCTACGAGGTGACGCGCTCGCCTTTGCCGTGGCCCTGCTCTGGGCGGTGCATCCGCTTCAGTCCGAGACGGTGATCTGCCCGATTCAGCGCACGGAGTCGCTGATGGCCCTGTTCTACCTGCTCACCCTCTATCTGGTGGTGCGCAGCGCGGAAAGCTCCCGCGCCGGCTGGTGGCAGGCGGGCGCGGCGGCGGCGTGCCTGGCCGGCATGGCCTGCAAGGAGGTGATGGTGACCGCGCCGCTCGTCGTGCTGCTGGTCGACCGCACCTTCCTGGCCGGGAGCTTCGCGGAGGCGTGGCGGCGGCGCCGGGGGATGTATGCCGCGCTGGCCGGGACCTGGCTCTTGCTCGGCCTGCTCGTCGCCACGTCGGGCGGGCGCGGAGGCACGGTCGGCTTCGGCCTGGGCGTGTCGCCGTGGGACTATGCCCTGACCCAGTGCCGGGCGCTCGTGATGTATCTCCAGCTGGCGTTCTGGCCGCATCCGCTGGTGGTGGACTACGGCATGGGCCTCGAGACGAGCCTGGCTGCGGTGTGGCCGCAGGCGCTGCTGGTGGTCGCCCTGCTGGCCGCCACCGCGTGGGCGCTCGTCCAGCGTCCGGTCCTGGGATTCGCGGGCGCCTGGTTCTTCGTCATCCTGGCGCCGAGTTCGAGCGTGCTGCCGCTGGCGTCGCAGACCGTCGCCGAGCACCGCATGTACCTGCCGGTGGCGGCGGTGCTCACCGCCCTCGTCCTCGGCCTCCATTCACTCATCCGGCGTCGGGCCGTCGTTCTCACTTTCGCTCTCACCCTCGCGGCGGCGTTCGCCGCGCTCACCGTGCGCCGCACCGCGGACTACCGCAGCGAGCCCGGCCTGTGGCGCGACACGGTGGCGAAGGTGCCGGCCAGCGCCCGGGCGCACTACAATCTCGGCGTCCTGCTCGACCGGGCCGGGCAGACGGCGGAGGCGCTCGCGCAATTCGAAACCGCGCTCCGGCTCAAGCCCGACTACGCGCCGGCGTTCAACAACCGGGGCGACGTCCGGTTCCGCCAGGGCGAACTCGACGCGGCGGCGGCGGATTTCGCGGCGGCGGTGCGAAGTGATCCCAACTTGGCGGAGGCGCGCTACAATCTCGGGCGCGTCCGGTTCCAGCAGGACCGGGTACCGGAGGCGATCGCCGACTACGAGGCGGCGCTGCGGCTCGATCCGGACTACCCCGACGCGCTGGTGAACCTCGGCATCGCGCTGGCCCGCGCCGACCGGCCGGCCGAGGCCCTCGAGCACCTGCGCGCGGCGGTGCGGCGGGAGCCGGCGGACGCGGACGCCCAGTACAACCTCGGCCGTGTGCTCGACCAGGAGGGGAAGCTGGACGAGGCGGTCGCGGCCTACCAAGCCGCGGTACGCCTACAGCCGGGCCTCGTCGCGGCGCACAACAATCTCGCCTACGTGCTGGTGCGGCTGGGCCGGCCGGGCGAGGCGCTGGCCGAGAGCGAGCAGGCGGTGCGGCTCGCCCCGGCGGACGTCGACGCCCGCGTGAATCTGGGCAACCTGCTGCTCGGCCTGGACCGCGGCGCGGAAGCCATCGCCGACTACGAGGCGGCGCTGCGCCTGGCGCCGGCTGATCCCGAGATTCACTACGCGCTGGCGGTGGCGCTGGCGCAGGCGGGCCGGCCGGCGGAAGCCCGGCGCCATCTGGCCGAGGCGCTGCGCCTGCGGCCCGGCTTCGCCCCGGCGCGCGAACTGCTGCAGCGGCTGCCGACGCCGGGTGGCGCCGGCGAACCCTAGGCGTTATCTTGATACGTGTCTATCCGTGTGATCCGTGGTCCCGACCCCGCCATCTGATTCCATGCGTGCCTTCCATTGGATAACGCAGCGCCCGTGGCTCGGCGCCCTGATCGTGGCGCTGGGACTGGCGGCCGTTGACGCCGCCACCCAGATCCGGCACGTCGAGTTCGTTTCCGGCCTCGCCGGTGAAATGGTCGATCCGCCGGCGGTCGATGCCGCGTCGCCGACCGGCTATGCCCTCGAGCGACGCACGCTGATCCTGCCAGCCGTGGGGGCGGACGGCTATCAATGGATCATGCAGACGCAGGCGATGCTGGCCGGGGGCGGCTGGCGCCTCCATCACGTGGACTACGACAACGCCCCGACCGGGCGCGAGGCGCACTGGGCCTCGCCGCTGCGGTGGTGGATCGCGCTGCTGGCCTGGGGCCACCACGCCGTGTCCGGGCAGCCGCTCGGCGCGGCGGTCGAGTGGGCGGCGCTGCGGGCCAATCCGCTGCTGCTCGGCCTGCTGTTGCTGGGACTCGTCCCGCTGGTGGCGCGGCGGTTCGGCTCCGCCGCGGCGGCGGTGCTGGCCCTCGGCATGGTGGCCGGGTTTCCCTTCAACCTCTATTTTGCCGCGGACTATCCGGATCACCACGGGATCCTGGAGGCGTGCGGGATGCTGACGGTGCTCTTCCTGGTGGCCGGCGGAGGCGGTCTGGTCCGCATTCCGGGGCCGCCGCCGGCCGGGTCGGCGCCAGGCGATGCGGCGGCGGCCTGGCTGCCGCCGGAGGGCATGGCGCGGCGCTGGTTCGCGGCCTCGGCGGTGGCGGGCGGCGTCGGCTTGTGGGTGAGCACGGCCAGCGAGGTGCCGGTGCTGGTCGGCGTGGGTCTCGGCGTGGTTTGGTCGGGCTGGCGGGGGCGGGCCGCGGCGTCCGGCGGGGCGTGGCGGCGCGATCCCACCCTGTGGCGGTTCTGGGGTATCGTGGGCGGCACGGTGAGCCTGGCGGCCTATCTGGTGGAGTACTTTCCCTCGCACCTCGGGTGGCGCCTGGAGGTGAACCATCCGCTGTACGCCTTGGCGTGGGTGGGAGGCGGCGAGTTGTTGTGCCGCCTGTGGCGGATGTGCGGGCCCCGCGGGCTGGAGATCTCCCGCCGCGAGGCGGGAGCGGCGCTGGCGGCCGCGGCCGCCGTGGCGGTTCTGCCGGTCGTGATCCTGCTCACGAAGGATCGCACGTTCCTGGTCGCGAACCGCTTTGTCTGGCTCCTGGGCACGCAGTACGTGTCCGAGGGCCAGAGCCTGGCGCGCTTCATCGCGCATCACCCGTCCGGCCTGCTGGTGTGGGGCGGGGGCATGGTGCTGCTGGTCGTGCCGCCCGTATGGCTCGCTCTGCGACGGAGCGCGGGGCCGGTCTGGCGGGCCCAGGCGTCGTTGGCGCTGGCCCCGGTGGTGCTGTTCCTGCTGCTCACGCTGCGGGAAATCCGCTGGTGGGGGCTGGAGCTCGGCCTGCTGTTGGCGGCGCTGGCGCCGGTGTTCGCGGCCCTGAGGGCCGGCGAGGGGGCGCGCCGCCGTCCTGGGTGGCTGGCGGCGGGGTGCGGCCTGCTGTTGCTGCCCGGCGCAGTCGGCGTGGTGCGGTCCGCCCTCCAGCCGCCGGATCCGGGTCCGGGTGACGTCTTCCGTCTGGAGGCGCGCGACGTCGCCCACTGGCTGCGCCTGCGGATGGGCCCGGACCGCACGGTCGTCGCCAGCACCCCGGTGACCACCAACGAGCTGATCTACTTCGGAAACTGCGTGGGTCTGGGCACGCTTTATTGGGAGAACACGGAGGGCTTCAAGCACGCGGCGGCCATCTTCGCGGCAGGCACGCCCGGGGAGGCCCACGCTCTGGTCCGCCGGTACGGCGTGACGCACATTGTGTTGCTGAGCTGGGACGACTTTGCCGCGGACTTCGTGCGTTTCTACCGGGAGCTGCCGGCGTCCGCTCCGGTGCCGGCCGACGACTTCATCCTGAGGCTCCAGCGTGGTGCCGTGCCGCCCTGGCTGCGCCCGATTCCCTATGGGCTGCCGGCTAGCGACGTGTTGAAGGGCCAACGGGTCCTGGTCTTCGAGGTGGTACCCGACCAGTCACCCGCGCAGGCAGCCGCGCGCGAGGCGGATTACCTGCTGGAGATGGGCCAGACCGATTCAGCGGCCGCGGCGGCGCGCCGGTTGGAGGAATATCCGGCCGACTTGCAGGCGCAGGTGACACTGGCCTTGGTCCAGGGTCGAACCGGCGCCCTGGCGACATTTGCCGCGACGCTGGGGCGGGTGCGCGGTGAATTGGCGCAGGCGGCGTCGCTCGAAGCCGGGGACCGCATCCGGCTGGCCCTGGTGCTGGCGGCGGGCGGGGACATGGAACTGGCGCGGGGGCAGCTGCGCGGAGTGATGGCGCGGCTGGACGAGCGGGCGCTGCGGCACCTCACGACCGGCGAACTGCGCGACCTCCTGAAGTTAACGGACGTCCTCGGGGTCGACCTGCCCGATCCTGGACTCCGGCGGCTCGCGGTCAGCCTCTACCCGCCGATGCTGCGCCGGTCATCCTGAGCGGCGGGCAGCCGCCGCGTTCAGGGCAGGTAGTCGGGCCGCACCGGCGAAAACACCTCGACGATGACGGAGTCCTGCACGACGCGGACGCCGTGCTCGACCCCGCCGGGAATCGACCAGCTGTCGCCCGGGCGCACCTCGTGCTGGACCCCGGCGATGGTAAAGACGGCGTGGCCGGAAACCAGGTAGCCGGTCTGCTCCTGGGGATGCTGGTGGAGCGGAATCACCGCGTCCTTGGCAAGGTGGAACTCGGCGAGCAGCGTGTGCGGCCCGTGCACCATCGTCTTGCGCCGGACGCCGGGCAGCATGTCGACAAAGCCGCCGGGGTCGGCATGGCGGACGCGGGCCGAAGGGGAGGGAGGAGTGGATTTCATCGGGACGGGTTGCCGGAGAAGCTACCCGGCGGCGGACCCGCCGCAAGCGCCGAGGCCGAGGGAGGAGAAGGCGGTGCCGGTCAGCCCGCGAGCAGCAACTCGAGCATCTCCCGGTCCAGCTTGTGCCCGCGGAAATCTTCGTAGGCGACGTCCGCGCGCTCGCTGTCGACCACGCCGAAGGCGCCGCGCAGATTCCACATCGCCCAGCCCCAGCCCGCCTCGCGCCAGAGCGAGAGCAGGTCGCGCATCCATGCGAGCGTGACCGCGTGCGGCGTGCGGTTGAAGCAGCCCCACTCGCCGACGTGGATGGGGACGCCGAGCCGGACCATGGGCTGCCATTTGTCGATCAGTTCGCGGCGGAGCTTTTCGCGGTCCCACACCCCGCCGTGGGCGTCGGTGAGCGGCCAGGTGGGCGGGGCGAAGGTTTCGAATTCGTTCTTCGGCACCCAGGTGGCGGTGTAGTGCGTCAGCGCCTTGGGCAGGTACCCGCGCGTGCTCTGCACCAGGCCGAGGTCGACGATGCCGGGCACGGGCGTCTGGCCGATGTCCGCGCCGTCGGCCGCAATCAGCCGGTCCGGGCTCACCTCCCGGATGGCGGCGACCAGCGTGTGCACGATCTCCACGTAACGGGACTGGTCCGGCATCCACGGCGGCTCGTTGAGCAGGTCGAAGCTGAGGCGGTCGCTGGGGATGGCGCGGTAGCGCGCGGCGAAGAACCGCCAGTGGTGGACCGCCGCCGCCAGCGCCCGCTCCATCGAGTCCCGGGGGCTGTCGAACAGCAGGAACGGCTCGAGTTCGCGGTTGTTGACGCAATAGCCCGGGATCCGATGCAGGCAGAGGTTGAGGTGGATGCGGTACTGCCGGCCCCACTCGATCGCCTGGTCGACGGGCGCGAGGGCGCTCTCGTCGATCTTCATCCAGTCCTTCCGGTCGGACCACACCCAGTACGACAGCGGGAGGCGGGCGAAGTCGAAGCCCCATGCCGCCATCCAGGCGAAATCGGACTCGCGGTAGACCGGGCCGCGCGTGCCGCCGGCGAGCTCGGGCAGGTTGAAACCGCGGCGGCGCGGGATGACGGGTTGCGCCGCGGGTCGCGCGGGCTCGGCACCGTCGCCGGAGCGCGCCGTGAGCAGGAGACCGGCGGTGGCGGCGGCCGAAAGGCCGAGAAAATCGCGTCGATTCATGGGCGGGGAAAACCAGGGCCGGCGGTCACGGGGCGCGGTAGTGCGCCAGGCGCGGCAGCAGCCGGGCGAAGCAGCGCGCCGCGCGGTGCAGGCTGCTGACGTGGACAAATTCGTTCGGGGAATGGATGTTCGCGTCGTTGGTCGAGGCGCCGAACATGATTGCGGGTGCCCCGAGCACCTCCTGGAACAGCGGCAGCACCGGGATCGAGCCGCCGGTGCGCGTCTCGTAGGGCGCGACGCCGTACACCTCCCGCAGCACCTCGGTGGCGAGGCGGTTGGCCGGATGCTCGGCCGGGAGGAAATAGGGCATCGAGCGGCCGCCGGCGCGCGTGAGCGTGGCGCGCACACCGGCCGGCGTGTGCGCGGCCACGTGGCGCTCCAACAGGACGAAGATGCGGTCGGGATCCTGGTCGGCCACCAGCCGGCAGTGGATCTTGGCGTGCGCCTCGGCCGGGATGACGGTCTTCGGCCCGGCCCCGGTGTGCCCGCCCCAGATGCCGTTGATCTCGAGGGTGGGCCGGATCCAGGTGCGCTCGTGCAGGCTGTAGCCCGGCTCGCCGTGCAGCGCCGGCACGCCGAGGTCGGCGGCGCTGGCCGCCTCGTCCGCCGGCACGCGTGCGATCTGCTCGCGGTCCCGCGGCGCCAGCGCCCGGACGTCGTCGTAGAAACCCGCCACCGTGATGCGGCCGTCGGGCGCGCGCATCGACGCGAGGAGGCGGGCGAGGCCTTCGATGGGATTGAGCAGGGCCCCGCCCCACATCCCGGAGTGCAGGTCGCGGTTCGGGCCGGTGACGTGGAGCTCGGCGCCGCAGCCGCCGCGCAGGCTCAGCACGATCTGCGGCTGGTCGGCCGACCACTGGCCGCCGTCGGCGCTGATTACGAGGTCGCAGGCGAACCGGGCCTGCTCCCGCGCCAGCAGCGCGCCGAAATGCGGGCTGCCGACCTCCTCCTCGCCCTCGATGCAAAAGCGCAGATTGACGCCCAGGTTCTTCTCGGTCGCGAGCACGGCCTCGGTGCCGGCGATGGCGGCGAGCACGCCGCCCTTGTCGTCGGACGCGCCGCGGCCGAAGAGCTTGCCGTCGCGGATTTCCGGCTCGTAGGGCGGGGACTGCCAGAGCGCCAGCGGCTCGGGTGGCTGGACGTCGTAATGCCCGTAGATCAGCACGGTCGGGGCGCCTGGCGCGTGCAGCCAGTCACCGCAGACGACCGGATGGCCCTCGGTGGGCAGGAGGGCGACGTGCTCGAGGCCCGCACTGCGGAGGCGCGCGGCCACCCAGTCGGCGGCGCGGCGAATGTCCGGGGCGCACTTCGGCTCGCCCGACTGGCTGGGAATGCGGACGAAATCCTTGAGCTCGTCGACGAGCCCGGCTTCGCGCCGGGCGAGGAATTCTTCGGCAGGGGTCGTCATGGACGGAATCCGGCGGTGGCTACTTCACGGCCTCGAACACGCTGTAACTGTGGGGCAGGAGGTGGATGCGGAAAGCGGTGCGCGGCTCCGCCGGGGAACGCCGCGGCCCGGCTTCCGCCGGCGGGGGCTCGCCGGGGAGGGTCTCCCCGGTGACGAGGTTGTGCAGGGCGCCGCAGTCGCCCGCGACCGACACCTTCACGTCGGCCTCGTGGTCGAGATACGATTCCACGATGAAGGTGCGATTGTCGTAGGCGTAGAGGGCGACCTGGCTCGGCCCGTCGACCCGGACAAAGAAACCCTGCATGACCGCGTCCTTGATCGCGCCGATGACCTCGGAGGGCAGGAAGTAAAGGTTGCGGAAGTTGTCCGGGAGGACCCAGACGTAGAGCACGCCCTGGGCGTAGCGGTCCATGAGCAGGAGCGGATAGCCGTTGCCGCTCTCGCGGGCGCTGACCAGCGCCCAGGCGTCGTTGGTGAGAAAGCGGACCTGCGGGAAGAGGATACCGCGGCCGCCGCTTTCCTCGCCGACCGTCGCGCGACTGCCCGAGCCGTAGCCGGCGGTGTAGTCCTGGGCCAGCACCTTGCGGTCAGTGTACTCCAATTCGACGATGTCCTCGATGCCGCGCCCCTGCAGCGCGTGGAGCAGGCCCGAGGTGATGACGACGGATTTCCCGGCCTCGAGCCGGGCCTTGATCTTGGCGACGATATCCGGGTCGCCCTTCGCGCATTCCGTGAGGAGGACCACGTCGGCGTCGGTCGGAAAGGCGGGACGCAGGTCGATGGGAATCCCGATCATGCCGAGGTAATTGTGGAGGAAGTCCTCGCCCGAGGAGTTGAGCGGCTTGTAGCTTGCGATGCCGACCGGCCGGCCGAGCTTGCCAAGGAAGGCGTCGACCTGGGTCAGGGCCGCGCTGGCGACGGCGGCCATGGTGGGCGGCGGTCGGTCCGCGGCGGGTGGGACCCACGGCGGCGGCACCACCTTGGCGAGGTCAAAGCTGGTGGGCAGATCCTGCCAGGGGCGGTCGCCGGGCTGGACCGGCTGCAGCAGCGCAGCCCAGTTGAAGAGGGTGATCTCCCGCGGCTTGGCGAAGAGCGTGTTCCACAGCTGCTCGGCGTAGCGGTCGAGGTAGCGGATGCTGAAGGTGTCGACCCAGCCGCCGCCGTTGCGGCCGGGCGCGACGTTCTCGAAGAAGCGGAGGATCTGGTAGCTCTCGTACTGCTGAAGGTACTGGTCGGTGATGAACGGATCGCGGGTCTCCGTGCCGGTGTAGATGCCGTCGAACAGCCGCGGCTCCTGCGCGAGGTCGAAGCCGAGCCCCTGGAAGTGCTCGTACCAGTTGGGGAACTTGATCGTGATCCTGACCCGCGGGTTGACGGCCCGGGCGGGCTTGAGGACCAGGTTCTCCGCCGCGTCGTCCATCAGCTGGAGGCGGAACTGCGTCCAGCTGCGGCTGCCCTTCGCGGCAATGTCCGAGTCATGCTTGGTGGTGACGAAGAAGAAGTCGTCGAGGATGATCTCGTCGAAGTGCCGGGCGGTGAGCCCGGCCACGTGCCGGATGAACTCCCGGTCGGCCGGGTCCGTGTAGCAGAAGGAGCGGAACTGGCCGCTGTTGTTGTCGGAGAAGGTGATCCCGCCGGCGACGCGCACGCCGCGGGCGGTGAAGAACTGTTTCAGGTCCTCGAGCGTCTGCTCGTCGGCCGTCACCCGGTCGCGCTCGGACTCGATGTACACCTTGTCGACCTTGAGCTGGCGGCTGATGGTCGCCCACTCGCGCTCCCGGACCGCCGGATCGGCCAGGCGCCGGACGATGCCGACGGGCAGGTAGACGGCGGTGTCGAAGTTCTGGTAGTTGCTCGCCACGGCGGAAAGGGGCAGGGCCAGCATGCCCGCCAGCAGGGCGAAAAGCGAGCGGCGGGAGGTGGACGGGCGGGGCGGGGCGTTCATCGGCGGAAAGGATTGAGTCTCTTTGGGCCGCGCGCAACGCGGCAGTCGCGCGCCGCTCAGGGCGCCGCCGGCAGGCGTTCGAGCCTGGCGCGCGCGCCGTCGAGGCGCGGATCGAGGCGGAGCGCGGTGGCGAAGTGCGCCCGCGCCTCGGGGAGGCGGCCCAGCGCGAGCAGGGCGTTGCCGAGGTCGTAGTGCGCCATGGCGTAGTCGGGCCGGAGGCGCAGCGCTTCCTCGTAATGCTCCACCGCTTCGGTCAGGCGGCCGGCCTGGGAGAGGGCGGCGCCGAGATCGCAGTGCGCCTCCGCGGATGCCGGCGCGAGGCGCACCGCCGTTTGCAGCTGATCCAGCGCCTCCGCGAGACGGCCGGCCTGGGCGAGGGCGAGGCCGAGTTGGAAATGGGCCTCGGCGGACGCCGGCTGGAGCTGCACCGCCTGGCCCAGGGGGCCGAGGGCGTCGTCCGTCCGTCCGGCCTCGGCGAGGGCCCGGCCGAGATTGAACTGGGCCGCGGCGTTCGCCGGATCGAGGCGGACCGCCTCGGCGTATTCCGGCGTCGCTTGGGCCGTCGACCCGATTTTGGCCAGAACCAGGCCGAGATTGAGGTGGGCGTCGGCGAGTTCCGGGTTCTCTTGGAGGGCGCGCCGGAAACACGCCGCCGCCTCGGGCGCCCGGTCCAGTTGGAACAGGGCGGTGCCCAGATCGCACTCGGCGGCGGCGAAGGCGGGATTGAGTTGCAGGGCGGACCGGTATTCGTCCACGGCCCGGGTCCACTGACCCAACCGGGCCAGGGCGACGCCCCACTCGTAGTGCGCCTCCGGCATGGTCGGCATGAGCCGCACCGTTTCGGCGAAGGGCGCCAGTGCCTCCTGCGCCCGGTTCATCAGCACCAACACGAGCCCGAGCTGGTAACACGCGGGGTGGAAGCGCGGGCTGAGCCGGATCGCCTCCCGGTATTGCGCCGCCGCCTCGGGTAGGCGGCCCAGAGCCTGATACGCCAGCCCGAGGTTGTAGTGACCGGAGGCCCGCCGTGGATCGAGCCGAAGGCTGGTCTGGTAGTGGTCGAGCGCCTCGATCGGGCGGTGGCGGAAATACAGCGCGGTGCCCAGGCCGCTTTGCGCGATCGCGCTGGCGGGACTGAGCGCCACGGTCTGGCGCCACAGCGCCAGGTCGTCGCCGTACAGGGAGTTGCGCCGGGCGGTCAGCAGGCCGAGGGGCAGGGCCAGGGCGAGGCACGGCAGGAGGGGGCGCCGGACCGCGCGCCGCAACGCCGCGTGCAGGCCGACGACGGCGCCGGCGATCACGGCGGCCAGCGGCAGATACATCCGGTGCTCGACGATCATTTGGAGCGTCCCCGGCACGACGCTGGTGGGCGCGAGAATGGCGAAGAACCACGCTCCGAGAAAGCCGGCGGCGGGCCAGCGCCGGAGCGCGAGCGCGGTCGCCGCCGCGACGGGCAGGACGACCAGGGCGTAGGGGGCGGCCGCCCGGATTCCCATCCAGAACGTTCCGTACTCGAACACCAGCGGGTGCGGCCAAACCGCCTGCCGGAGGTAACGCGCCACGGCGTCGAACTGCGTGAGCCAGTACCCCCACGGCGAGACGCCGACATTGAAGCCAGCGGTGCCGCCGCGGTTCCAGCCCGTGCTGGCTACCAGGAGCGCCAGCGGCACCCAGGTGGCCGCGAGGCTCAGATGCAGCCAGCGCCGGCGCCGCCAGGCCCCGCGGAACGTGCCGGCGACAAACGTCCGGTCATAGAGCAGGACAAGCACCGGCGCCACGGCCGCGACCTCCTTGGAGGCGCCGCCCCCGAGGCAGGCCAGCACCGTCACTACCCGCCACAGTCCGGGTCGCGGCGCGGATACCGACCGGATAAAACCGTAGAGCGTCAGCAGAAAGAACAGCCCCATCATCGACTCGGTGCGCTGGATGACGTAGGTCACCGCCTCGGTTTGCAGCGGATGGAGCGTCCAGAGCAGCGCTACCGTGAACGCCACCAGCGTCGTTTCCGATTGCGCATGCCCGGTCGGCGCCTGCCCTGAGCGGAGTCGAAGGGTCCGCCGGACGATCCCGAACAGGGTTAGCCCGGCGAGAATGTGGATGAGCAGGTTGAAGGCGTGGTAGCTCCAGACGTTCGTGCCGCTCACCGCGTAGCAGATGGCGAGCGAAAGGTTGAGCAGGGGCCGGCCGCTGACGGTGATGCCGTAGCCGGCGCGCGGCCAGAGCACGCTCCCCACGTCCCCCAGGTTCCGGATCGTGGGATTGTCGACGATCGCGGGGGTGTCATCGAACAGGAACGGGACCTTGAACGTGTCGTGGTAGGCGGCCAACGCGGCCAGCGCCAGCAACGCCGCGCCACCCAGGATCGCCCAACGGGACCACGGGTCGGCGGGCGGCGGGGGTGTCGGCGGCATGACGGGGAAGGGCAGGCGGCCGCTGCGCGGCTCAGAACGAATCCGGCGGCGACTGCAGGTGCCCGAGCATTTCGCGGGCGGGGTCGAAGGTTGGATTGAGCCGCAGTGCCGCCTCGAACTGGGCGCGCGCCTCCGGCACGCGATGCAGGGAAAGGAGGGCATTGCCGAAGTTGTAGTGCGCCTCGACGTAGTTCGGGTTGAGGCGCAGCGCCTCCTGATACTGGGCGACCGCGTCCGCCCACCGGCCGGCCTGGGCGAGGACGATGCCGAGATTGCAGTGGGTCGCCGGGAGGTCGGGGGCGAGCTGCACGGCGCGCTCGAGATGGGTCCGGGCCTCGGCGAGGTGGTCGGCCTTGGCCAGGGCGATGCCCAGGTTGAGCTGCGCGCCAACGTAGCCGGGGTCGAGGCGCACCGCAGCGGCGTATTGCTCCGTGGCCGGCCCGTCCTGGCCCGACTGTTCCAACGCCAGGCCGAGGTTAAAATGCGTTTCCGCGCGGTTCGGGTCCATGCGCAGGGCGCGTTCGAGGCACTCCACCGCCTCCGCCGTCTGGTTGAGCTGGAAGAGGGCCACGCCCAGGTTGCATTCGGCGTCGACCGATCCGGGATCGAGCCGCAGGGCTTCGCGGTAATAGGGCACGGCCTCCGCCGGCCGCCCCAGCTTCACAAGGGCGGCGCCGCATTCGAACTGGGCGTCGCTCATCGTCGGCAGGGTGCGCAACGCCTCCCGGAATTGCGCCAGCGCGTCCGCGGTCCGGCCCGTCCGCAGCCACACCAGGCCCAGCTGATAATGCGCCAGGTATTGGAGCGGATTGATTTGAAAGGACCTTTGGAACTGCGCCGCCGCCCCGGGGAGGTGGTTGAGCTGCAGGAGGGTCAGCCCGAGGTTGAAGTGGATCAGGGCGCCGCTCGGGTCGGTCGCGGCGGAGACCAGGTAGTGGTGCAGCGCCTCGCGCATCCGGCCGCGGACGAACAGCGCCGTGCCGAGGCCGCTCTGCGCGATCGCGCTGCCGGGACTCTTGGCCACCGTGTCCGCCCACAGGGAAAGATCGCTCCCGTAGTCCCGGTTGCGCTGTTCGGTCAGCACTCCGGCCGCCACCGCGAGCGCGAGGCCGGCGGCGAGACCGGCGCGGCCCCACCGCGCCGCGGCGCCGCCGACCAGCAGCGCGAGCACCGCGGCCAGCGGCAGGTACATCCGGTGCTCGACGATCATCTGGATCGTGCCCGGGACAATGCTCGTCGGGGCGAGGATGCCGAAGAACCACGCGCCGAGAAATCCCGCCACCGGCCGGCGCCACAGCGCGACGAGCGTCGCGGCCGCCAGCGGCAGCACGACCAGCGCGTACGGCGCGGCGTCCGCGAGGCCCATCCAGAACGTGCCGTACTCGAAGGTCAGTGGATGCGGCCACACGGCCAGCCGCAGGTAGCGGACCACCGCCTCGAATTGGGTGAACCAGTAGGCCCAGGGCGAGATGCCGACGTTGAAGCCGGCGGTGCCGCCGCGATTCCAGCCCGTGCCGGCCACGAGGCCGAGCAGCGGCAGCCACGTCGCCGCCAGCGCCAGATGCAGGCCGCGACGGCGCCGCCAGGCCTCGGCGAAGCTGCCGGCGACAAACGTCCGGTCGAACAGGAACAGCAGGACCGGCGCGGTCGCCATGACCTCCTTGGTGCCCATGCCGAGCAGGCACGCCGCCACGGTCAGCACCGGCCAGCGCCGCGCCCCCGGCGCCGCCGCGGCGCGGAGCAGGCCGTAGAAGGCCAGCAGGTAGAACAGGCCCATCAGCGACTCGGTGCGCTGGATGATGTAGGTCACGGCCTCGGTCTGCAGCGGATGCAGGAGCCAGAGCAGCGCGACCACGAACGCCGCGGGCACCGCCTGCGGGCGCAGCGCCGGTACCCGCCCGAGTGCCAGAGTCCGCCGCACCACGCCGAACAACGTCAGCCCGGCGAGGACGTGGATGAGCAGGTTGACCGCGTGGTACCCCCACACCTGGTAGCCGCTCAGCGCGTAGCTCAGGGCGAGGGACAGGTTGAGGATCGGCCGGCCGCTGATCGTGATGCCGTAGCCGGCGCCCGGCAGCAGCAGGTCGCCGATCCGCCCCAGGTGTTGGATCGTGGGGTTGTCCTGGATCGAGGGCGCGTCGTCGAACAGGAACGGGACGCCGAAGGTGTTGTGGTACGCGGCGAGCGCGGCCAGCACCAGCACCGCGCCGAGCCCCAGGATCGTCCGGCGCGCGGGCGGATCGGACGGGGCGGGCGGCGGGGGAACGGACATCGCTGGGACGCTAGCCGGCGGGGGGAAGGCGGGTCAAGGGCGGCCCCGGCACGGCGGCGTCAGGGCCCGCTTTCCGCCGCCATCGCCTCCGCGTGGCGCAGGCCGGCCCGCGCCGCGGCGTCGTCCGGCTGCAGGCGCAGGGCGCGCCGGTACTCGAGGATGGCGTCCGGCACCTGGCCGAGCTGGAGCAGGGCGTTGCCGAGGTTGGCGTGCGCCACCTCGTTGGCCGGATCCAGCTGCAGCGCCTGCCGGAATTCCGCGACCGCCTCGGGGAGGCGGCCGGTCATGGCGTAGAGGCTGGCGAGATTGGTGTGCGCCTGCGCGGCCTGCGGATCGAGGCGCAGCGCCGCGCGCAGCTGGTCGATGGCCTCGGGCAGGCGGCCCTGCTGCCAGAGGGCGATGGCGAGGTCGGCGTGGGCCCGGGGGAACTCCGGCTTCAGCCGCAGCGCGCGGTCGAACAGCCCGACCGCCGGCTCCAGCCGCCCGGCCCGGAGGTACAGGCAGGCCGCGCCGTAGCATTTCTCCGCGTAGCGATTGAGGCCGGCGAGGAGATTGAGGCCCACCGACAGGACGAGCAGGGCGATCCACCCGCCGCGCGCGGCAAGCCGCCAGTGCGGCCGGCCGGCCAGGGCGCGCTCCACCGCAAGCACGCCCGCGACGGCCAGCAGCACCAGCGGCGGCAGAAACTCGACCTCGTAGCGGGTGCTCGTGGTGTAGAACAGGCCGATCACCGCGGCGCCGGTTGCGAACAGGAACGCGGCGGCCGCCAAAAAGCCCCGCAACCGCGCGCGCGCCTCCGGCGGCCGGCCCTTCCAGGCCAGCGGCAGGGCCAGCGCCAGCCAGACCAGCGGGATGTTGGTCAGGATCGCGATCGGGAACTCCACGACGTCGACGTGGCCCGCCGGCGGCGCCGGCGCCGCCGGGTCGGCCACGAACGGCACGGTCCGGGCCCAGCGCAGCGAATCGAGGAAGTAGAGGCGGAGATTGAACCCGATGTAGCCGGGGCTGAAGTGCCGCACCTGCGCCTGGCGGTCGCCGGCGAGCTGGTACCGCTGGCCGAACTCCAGCGGGTTGCCGAAGCGCAGATGGTTGTAGAGGAGCAGGCCGAGGCCGACCAGGGTGATGGGGAGGACCGCGGCGAGCAGCAGCGACCGCCGCCGGCGCGGCGCCCCGTCGGCCGGCGGGGCCGCCACCACGAGGGGCAGGAGCAGGATGGCGGCGCCGAACAACACCGAGGGACGCGCGCCGAGGGCCAGCCCGTACGCGAGGCTGGCGCCGGCCAGCCACCAGGCCGCGCGCCGCGGGGCGTGCAGCGCCCGCCAGACGCCGGCGAGCGCCAGCGTCGTGAGGGCGTAGGCGCAGCTGATCGGCACCTCATAGAAACTCGGACGCTGCAGCATGACCGGCACCGCGGTGGCGAGCCCGAGGGCGAGGCAGCCGGCCGCCACCGCGCCGACCGAAACCTCGGGGAAATACCGGCGCCACAGCGCCCGCAGCAGTCCCGCCGCCGCGAGGAACCCCAGCGCGCAGAAGATCACCACCGCGGCGCGCTCCGGGAGATAGTGGCCGGTCAGCGCGACCCACGGCCAGAAGAGCACGAACGCCGGCGTCGGGCCGAAGTAGAGGTAGAGCCGGCCGTGGTAATAGCTGGCGTCGTGCAGGGCGACCGGCGGCGACCGATACGGTTGATTGGCGGCGGGGTCGTACGGGTCGGGGAGTTGCGCCAGGCCGGCGGGAATTTCCCGCTTGAGGCTGAGCTGGCCCGCGCGGAAACCGTCCACCAGCAGGTTGTAATGTTCCTCCGCCGCCGGCGGCGACGCGAACTCGGCGCCGTGTTCGCCCGCCATCCACCCCAGCAGGCCGATGACCAGGGCGCAGACCGCGCCGAGAAACAGGTGGTGCCAAACGGGCGATCGCCTCGTCGCACCGCCGGCCGGCTGCTCGTTGGATGCGTGAGTTGCCATCGGGATGCCGCCTAGCGTGCCTTGGGCGCCTCCGCCCGCAACTCGCGCGCGAGGCGCAGGTTCTCCTGCACGGTGGGGTCACCGGGTTGCAGGTGCAGCGCGTCCTCGAAGACCGCGATCGCGTCGTCAAATCGTTCCAGCGTCATAAGGGCGTTGCCCAGGTTGTTGCGCGCCTGCAGGTCGTTGGGATCCAGGCGCACGATTTCGCGGTACTGGGCCGCAGCCTCGTCGAACCGGCCCGCCCGGGCGAGCGCATTGCCCAGGGCGAACCGGGCGGCCGTGAAGTCGGGTTGCAGGCCCACGGCCGCGGCGTAATGGAGCAGGGCCGCCTTCGCGTCCCCCTGCCGCCGGAACGCGCCGGCGAGGGCGTATTCCGACTCGGCGCGGGTCGGCTCGAGCCGGACCGCAGTCTCGAAATGGGCGATGGCGTCGCCGGCGCGCCCGAGCTGGACGAGGGCGGTCCCCAGATTGAGCTGGGTGTCGGGGGCGTCGGGCTGGATCCGCAGCGCGGCCTCGTATTGCGCGACGGCGTCGCCGGCGCGCCCGAGGTGCATGAAGGCGTTGCCGAGGTTGACATGGGCGTTGGCCGAGAGCGGGGCCAGGCGCAGCGCCGCCTCGCCATGGACCACCGCTTCCGCGGGCCGGCCGGCCTGGGTCAGCGCACTGCAGAGATTGCTTTCGGTCTCCGGCAGATTGGGCTGGAGCCGGAGGGCGGTCTGATAGTCGGCGATAGCCTCGGCGAGCCCGCCCCGGGCGAGCGCGAGATTGCCGAGGTTGATGCCCGCCCGGGCGTTGCCCGGGCACTTGACCCCGACGTCGAGCCAGAAAGCGCGCTCGCTCGCGTAGACGGCGTTGCGCGCGTACGTCAGGCCGCCAAGCGCCGGTGCCAGCGCGAGCAGCGCCAGCAATCCCCGCCGGCCGGCCAGTCGCAGCACTGCAACGGTGGCGAGGGCCAAGACCGCCGCCAGCGGCAGATACATCCGGTGCTCGGCCATGGTCTGCGTGGCCACGGGCACGATGCTGGTGGGGGCCAGGATGCCGAAGAACCAGGCGCCCGCAAAACCCAGCGCCGGCCGGCGCCACAGCGCGACGCCGGTGCCGGCGGCCAGCGCCAGGATCAGCAGCGCCTGCGGCCCCACCGCGGCCGCCGAGGGCACCAGCGCGATGCCGTAGTCGCCGACGAGCGGATGCGGCCAAACCGCCAGCGCGAGATAACGGACCAGCGCTTGAAACTGGGTCAGCCAATAAGCGCCGACATTGATCCCCAGGCCGAAGCCGGCGGTGTGGCCGCGGCTCCAGCCTGTCCCGGCGACCAGCCACGCCAGCAGCAGCCAGTTGGTCAGCAGCGCGACATGCAGCGGCCAGCGCCGGCGCCACGCCTCCCGGAAACTGCCGGCCAGAAAGGTGCGGTCATAGAGGAATACGAGCAGCGGCGTCACCGCGCTCACCTCCTTGGTCGCGGCCCCCAGCAGGCAGGCGCCGATCGCGCCGGCGCGCCAGGGCCACGGGCGCGACGATTCGACCGAGCGGAGGAAGCAATAGAGCGTCAGCAGCAGGAACAATCCCATCAACGATTCGGCCCGCTGAATGACGTAGGTGACCGCTTCGGTCTGCAGCGGATGCAGCGACCACAGCAGGGCGACGGTGAAGGCGGGCAGGACGGCGGTGTCCCCGGCGGCCGGCCCCGGGGCGGGACGAACGCCTTGCCATGGGCAAAGCCACGGGGTCCGGCGCACGAGGCCGAACAGCGTCAGACCAGCGAGCAGGTGGATGGCGAGGTTGACGGCATGGTAACCCCAAGGATGGAGCCCGCTCAGCGCGTGGCTGACGGC
>DATJUU010000129.1:0-24162 GCA_035502155.1 Opitutaceae bacterium | reverse complement strand
CTGGTCTATCATCGCGATAACGTCCTGCTGGAACGCGTAGGCTGATCGACGCGCCGAACCGGGCAAAGTCGCCAGCTTTTTCTGAAGTGCCTCCAGCTCTTCCGGTGCAGTTGTGACTTGTAGACAAGGAAGGCCGGCGGGCGCCGGCGCGCCGCCGCCGGCGGCGCCTCCGGCGGCCCGTCCGGCCTCTTCCCTGCCCCTCAGAGCCTCAAGCTCCGGGCTCATCGCCACCCCCGTGCGCTGCTCGCAGCAGCGTGAGGATGGCTTTACGTGTTTCCGCGCTTACCAATGGCCAAAGCGCGACTACCTGCGCCAGCTCGTGACAGAGCCGGACCATTTCATGTGCGCTTCCGTGTGTGCGCTCCGCCTCCTCGCTTTCGCAACCCCCTTGACCATCTATGGACTTACCACCCGCCGCCTCCGGGTTCGAATCCATCCTCCACCACCATGCTTCGCCCTCGCGGGCTTCGCATGGCACGCCAGGTGAGAATGACAAAACACCCCGTCGCGGAAACGGCGACCTTGGGCGAAGCATGGTGCCCGGCGTAGTCCCGCCCCGGCGGGACGCAGACGGGCAGGCTTCCCATGCTTTACGTTTATCTACTCCAGAGTGATCGCTGGCCCGAGCAGCGTTACGTTGGCTTCAGCACCGATCTGAAGGCCCGTCTCGCGGTGCACAACGCCGGAGGCAGTCCGCACACCAGCAAATTTCGCCCGTGGCACCTGAAAGGCTATTTGGCCTTTCGCGAGAAACAGCGGGCTTTGGACTTCGAACACTACCTTAAGTCGCACTCGGGGAAGGCCTTTGCCGACAAGAGACTTTGGTGAATCGCGTTCCGGTACCGCCACCCCGAGAGATGGGGGAAACGGGGCTGTGCCCGCCGGCAGTGGTGTCCGCCGCGGCCCCGATCCTGTCGAAGCGGCGAAAGAGGACATTACCCCGGGGTCGAGCGGACACTCCTCGTCACCCTACGTCCACGGCCGAGACTGGGGTCCCTGCCCCTAGCCGCGCCCCGCTGTCACCCCCGGCGTGCCCTTCATGTCTCGACCTGTCCCACCCGACTGCGTATCCTCCCCGCGTCGCATGGCGAAATCGAGACGCTCCCGCGGGTCATTCACCCTCGTTGAGATCATGGTGGTCGTCGTCATCATCGGCCTGCTCGCCGCGATGGCCATCCCGGCGTTTGAGAAGGTGAGGAGCAACTCGCAGGACAAGTCGGTGCTGAATAACATCCGCCAGCTCGGCGCGGCCGCCGATCAGTACTACCTGGAAAAGGGCGTCTGGGCGGTTCAGATCACGTCTCTGGTTGGATCCTCGAACTATGTGAAGGCGCTGAACACGGTGGCGAACGAAAGCTATCCCACCGCCTTCACGCAGGGGATTGCGATTACCGTCACCGGCATTGCCGGCGCCCGCACGGTCACCTACCCGCAGTAAGCGCGGCTTCCCGCTGCCCTCTTTTCAACCGCCCGGGCGGTCTGCCGGCGGCTATTTTGCGCTCAGTTTCAAGTGGAGCACGTGTTTCCCTCGTGCCGCCTTCCCCGCTCCCAAGACCGGGGAACCTCCCGCTCGCTATCGGGCGCGGTGGGCCGCGCCGCCGATCAGGCCGCTGTCGATGACCGGCAGCGCCAGCAGATCGCGCGTGAAGGCCGGAAGTTGTGTTCTTGGTGTGTCATTCCTTCCTCCTCGCGACATTTGCAGCCCCAAGCAGTCCAACGGCTATCAAGAGGCCACTCGTTAAAACCGGCCACCAACTCAGCCCCTCCTTTGCCGTCCTGAAACAAAAGAGCCCCAAAGCCACCGCACTAAACAACGACCACCCCAAGATTCCGAAACGTCTTTCTTTTTTCATGACCTAAGCGCGCGCACCGATTCATGCCCTTGAGATCTCATTTTCGCCTCCACATGGCCCAAGCCAAGCACAGCACCCCCGCGCCCAGCACGATGCAGCGAGGGCCCGATCAGTTTGCCCTGATGGATGTCCCAATACGACAACACCCACAGCCAGTCCGACAATTCCAAGACTAGCGCGAATTGAACGGCCGTTTTTCATGGCTTAACGACGCAGGACGGAGCCCGCGCCTGTTAGAGTTTTTCGACGGAGGTCCGCTGGCATCCCCGTAAAACTCCTTGTGGGCTTTCCTTAGCACGGCAAAAGCTCGCCAAAAAGATTTCGTACCCCAGAGCACTCCCAAACTCAGTAGGCTCTGGAGGGTCCCGAATATCCAGCTGCCCGCCATAAACCAGAAAACTGAAGTCACCGCGCCAATCAGCCCGCCCACAGTGTAGAGAGTCGCGACTAGCGCCCAGAAATAAGGCGACCGTTCCACCTTCTGTCCGCTATCCATGGAAGCTTCCTCCTGGCACCGACACCCGCACCTGTTTGAGTTATTCGATGTCCGTCGCCATTCTCGTGCCGGTCTTCCTTGCTCCAGACCTCGCAAGGCGTGCGATCGTGAAGCGCCGCTGCCGCGCCCAATCAACCGTCGGCGTCGCCTACCAGAGCGCGAGCCGGCCTTTCTGGCGGACGTCGAATCGAAACTCCTGGGTTTCACCGCCGAGCGTCACAACCAGCCGCAGCGGCCGGCCGTTGCGGAGGTCCTCGGCGTGCAGCTCGACCACCCCGCCGGTCCGTCCGCCGGGAGCCAGCGTGCTGGGGGTGAGCAGATTCCGCAGACCGCGCAGCTGGCGGTCCCGCACGGCGCGGAAGTCCTCCCCTGCCTGCTCCGCCTCCCCGGAGGCGTTCCCGACCGTGGCCGCCGGGGCGACGCCGGCGTTCTTGCCCGGGACCGAGCGGGTCAGCAGTTCGTGCAGGAAGGCCGGCATTTTCCAGGCCTTCGGCTTCGCGCCGCCCGCGGCCGTCGCCCGGGCAAAATCGTCGTCGATCCGCTTCGCCAGCTCGTCGGCGGTGTAGATCCGCACCGGCGCTTCCCCGCTGTACACCGCGAGGTTGGCGGCCGAAAAATCCACCGGGGCGTCGCCGCGGTTCGCCACCTCGACGAACACGCCCGGCAGGGAGTCCGTCTCGTTCGAAAACCGGGGCGTGAGCACCTGGACCGCGATGCCGTCCTGCACCCGCGAGCGCAGCGCCGGCCCCACCAGTTTCTCCTGGGGCGCCCCGGCGCTGGCGGCCGCCACCGCGAGGGTCCCGGTCGAGGTGCAGCCCGATTCGGCGATGGCCAGAATGATGACGGCAAAAACAAGAGATTTCATATTGGTTCCTGGGGATTCACCCCTCCGGCGACAACCCATCCGCCTACTTCACCGCCGCGGCGGCCTTGACCAGCTCGATGAAGGAGCGCGCCTCCAAGGAGGCGCCGCCGATCAGACCGCCGTCGATGTCCGGTTGCACCAGCAGGTCCGGCGCGTTGGCCGGCTTCATCGAGCCGCCGTAAAGGATGCGCACCCGCTGGGCCGCCGCGTCGCCAAAAAGCTTCGCCAGCAGGCCGCGGATGAAGGCGTGCGCCACCTGCGCCTGCTCGGTCGTCGCCACCTTGCCCGTGCCGATGGCCCACACCGGCTCGTAGGCGATGACCACGCTGGTGACCTGCTCCTTGGTCACCTTCTGGAGGCAGCCCTCGACCTGGGTCTGCAGGACCTGGAGGGTCGAGCCCGCCTCCCGCTCCTGCAGGGTTTCGCCGACGCAGAGGATGGGCTTGAGCTGGCTCTTGAGCGCGGCGAGCATCTTCTGGTTGATGAAGGCGTCGCTCTCCTTGAAATAGGTCCGGCGCTCGCTGTGGCCGAGGATGACGTAGCTGGCGAACAGGGCGCGGAGCATCGCGGCCGAGACCTCGCCGGTGTAGGCCCCGCTGGGCTCGGGGTGCATGTTCTGCGCGCCCAGCTTGACCGGCGAGCCCTCGAGCACCCGGGCCACGCTCTCCAGCGCGGTGAACGGCGGGCACACGACCACCTCGACGCGCTGGTCCTTCCCCACCCCGGCGATGATCTCCTTCACCAGCGGCACCGCGTCGGCGGAGGTCTTGTTCATCTTCCAGTTGCCCGCCATGAGCTTCTTGCGGATCGCCATGGGCGGGACGGAGGGATTGGAGGAGGTCATCGGAAATCGGGTGGTGCGGTCGGTGGGCGGCGGCGGGCAGGCACGAGGGCGAAAAAGCCAAACTCAACCTTTTCCCGGCCGCGGGCAAGCTCGCTTCGCGGGGTCAAGTGAGACTCGGGTGAGAATTCTGGACGAGCTGGCCCCAACGCTCACGCGTTTGGCTACGACAGCCAAGCCGCCGAGCGCGTAGCCAAAGCCGTGAGGCTTTGGACCCACCAGCCGAACCCTGCCGCTCACGCCGGATCGAGCGCGGCCACGCCGGGCAGGACCTTGCCCTCGAGGAACTCGAGGCTGGCGCCGCCCCCGGTGGAGCAGTGCGTGACCTTGTCCACGACCTTGAACTTCTTGGCCGCGGTGGCGGTGTCGCCGCCGCCGACGACCGTGGTGGCGCCGCGGGCGGTGGCCGCGGCGATGGCCTCGGCCATGGCCTTGGAGGAGGTCGCGAACTTGGCGAACTCGAACACGCCCGGCGGGCCATTCCAGACGATCGTCTGGGCCCGGGCGATCACGGCCGCGTAGAGCGCGATCGATTTCGGCCCGGCGTCCAGACCCATCCAACCGGCCGGAATGCCGGAGGCGTCGTCGGCCGGCCGCGTCTCGGCGTCCTCGGCGAACCGATTGGCGCAGACGAAGTCGACCGGGAAGTGCAGCTTCACGCCGCGCGCCTGCGCCTTGGCGGCGAGCTCGGCGACGATCTTGGCCCCCTCGGGGTCGAAGAGGCTGTCACCGATCTCCATGCCGGCGAGGACCTTCTTGAAGGTGAAGGCCATGCCGCCGCCGATGATGAGCTCGTCGGCCTTGTCGAGGAGGTTGTTGATCAGCGGAATCTTGTCCGCGATCTTCGCGCCGCCGAGGATGGCGAGCAGCGGCCGGCGGGGCGACTCGAGCACGGCGGTGAACGCCTTGAGCTCGGCCTCCATCAGGAAGCCGGCCACCTTCTGCGACAGCTTCACGCCGACCATCGACGAGTGCCCCCGGTGGGCGGTGCCGAAGGCATCGTTGACGAAGACGTCGCCCAGCTTCGAGAGGCTGGCGCGGAAGGTGTCGACCTTCTTCGGATCAGCCTTCAGCGAGGTGCCGTCCTCGTTCTTGATCTTGCCCTCCTCCTCGATGTGGAAGCGGAGGTTCTCCAGCAGCACCACCGCGCCCGGCTTGAGCGTGCCAGCGGCGCAGGCCTTTTCCACTTCCGGCCCGACGCAATCGGACAGGAACTTCACCGGGCGGCCGAGCAGCTCCTGCAGCTTGGCGGCCACCGGCTTGAGGCTGAATTTCTCGATGACCTTGCCGTCGGGGCGGCCAAGGTGGGACATGAGGACCACCGCGGCGCCGTGCTCGAGCGCGTACTTGATGGTGGGCAGGGCGGCGACGATGCGCTGCGGGTTGGTGATGGCGCCGGTGACCTTGTCCTGCGGGACGTTGAAGTCCACGCGCATGAGGACGCGTTTGCCGGTGACGTCGATGTCGCGGATGGTTTTGTAATTCGGCATGGCTGGAGGCAGTAGCGAGTAGCGGGTAGTGAGTAGCGAGTAGAATCCGGAGCAGGAGCCGCCAAAAAAGGGAAGCGAGGAGCGAACCGGAGCGCAGCGGTGCAGATGCTCGCTACTGGCTGCTCGCTCCTCGTCACCGGGCGCGGCGGGACGCGCCGCGCTAGAGCTTCGCGGCGATCTTCTTGAGCAGGTCCACGCAGCGGTTGCTGTAGCCCCACTCGTTGTCATACCAGCTCACGAGCTTGAAGAACCGCTTATTCAGCTCGATCGAGCTGCCGGCGTCGAAGATCGACGAGTTCTTGTCGTGGATGAAGTCCGACGACGCGACTTCCTCGTCGGTGTAGGCGAGGATGCCCTTCAGATAAGTCTCGCTGGCCTTCTTCAGGGCCGCCTTGATCTCGGCGAGGGACGTGTCCTTCGCCGTCCGGAACGTGAGGTCGACCACCGAGACGGTCGGGGTCGGCACGCGGAAGGACATGCCGGTGAGCTTGCCCTTCATCTCCGGGATCACGAGCGCCGTGGCCTTGGCCGCGCCAGTCGAGGAAGGGATGATGTTGATCGCGGCGGAACGCCCGCCCTTCCAATCCTTCTTCGAGGGGCCGTCGACCGTCTTCTGCGTCGCAGTGTAGGAGTGGATCGTCGTCATCAGGCCCTCCTCGAGGCCGAAGCCCTCCTTGAGCATGACGTGGACGAGCGGCACGAGGCAGTTGGTCGTGCACGAGGCGTTGGAGATGATGTGGTGTTTCGCCGGATCGTATTTGCCGTCATTCACCCCCATCACGATCGTGATGTCCTCGTTCTTCGCCGGGGCGGAGATGAGCACCTTTTTGGCCCCCGCCACGATGTGGCCGTGGGACGACTTCGGGTTGTCCTTGGCGGCATCGGTGAACAGGCCGGTGGACTCGATCACCAGCTCCACGCCGAGCTTCTTCCACGGCAGCTCCGCCGGGGTCTTGGCGCTGACCACGAGGATGTCGCGGCCGTTGACCACCAGCACGTCGTCCGCCTCCTTGTCCGGGGCGGATTTCCTCGAGCCCACGGTGCCCTGGAAACGGCCCTGGGTGGAGTCGAACTTGAGCAGGTAGGCCAGGTTGTCGGCGGGCACGATATCGCCGACCGCCACGACGTCGAAGGTCGTGCCGAGCAGGCCCTGCTCCACGAGGGCGCGGAAGACGAGACGGCCGATGCGGCCGAAACCGTTGATTGCGACTTTAACAGCCATGGTTTTCTCCGTTTCTGATTGGGCGGGTGATGTTCTGATTCAGGTGAGGCCGCGGCATGGAGCCGCAGGTGCCGCGAGTGAAGGGAACCGCGCCGGCTTTGGCAAGTGCGATGCGCGGAGGCCGCCCCGCGGTTCATCCCGCGATCCACAGTCCGCAGCCCAGCGCCGGCACGAACAGCTCCGCCGTCACCGGCAGCGTCGGCTCGCGGTCGCCCGGCCCGAAAAACCGCTCGTGGTCGGCCAGTTGCCGCCAATCCGCGCCGGCCGCCTCCCCCAGGGGGAGCTCGACGTCGGCCGGCGTCGGGTTGACCGCGAACAGGATCCGCTCCGGTCCCTGGCTGCCGTCGGCGTTGTAAATCGCGGCCGCCGCCGTCGAGCCCGGGACCGAAAAGAACCGGAAGAAACCCGCCTCCGGCCGCGAGTACTGCCGCAACAGGCGGCCGCGCTCGCTCCGCCGGAAGGCGATCCATCCGGCGAAGTAGGCGTGCGTCGCCGGGAACCGGTACAGCCGCCGGTAGTCGAGCGCGTTGAGGTCGCCGCGCTGGTAGGTGTTGTTGACGCCCCGCTTGGAGCGCAGGAAATCCTGGCCGGCGGCGATCATCGGCAGGCCGATCGCGGCGAAGAGGATCGCCGCCATCAGGTGCGTGCGGCGGACGTCGTTCAGCGTCGGCCGGGCGCCATCGTGGTCCGCGTTCTCGGTGATGGTGTCGATCCACGTCCGGTCGTCGTGCGACTCGGTGTAGTTCACCGTCTGCGCCGGCCACGCGGCGAATTCGCCCGGCGAGCCCTGGAAGAAGTAGACGAACCCCTCGGCCGTGCCCGCGCCGCGGACGTAGTCGCGCAGGAAGTCGCGGAAGCCGTCGTTCCACGAGGCGAAGCCCGTCGGGCGCAGGTCCCGCGCGATGTGGCCGCGGAAGCTCCACGGCTCGGCGATCAGCACCACGTCGGGCTTCACGCGCTTGAGCGCCGCCTCGATCTCGCGCAGCACCGCCGGGCCGAGGAGTTCGGCGAGGTCGAAGCGGAAGCCGTCCACGCCGACGACCTCCACCAGATGGACGAGACTGTCGATGATCAGGCGCCGCGCCATCGCGGCCGACGCCCGCACGTCGTTGCCGCAGGCGCTCCAATTCGCGAGCACCCCTGCGCCGTCCTGCTCGAAGTAGTAGAGCTTGTCGACGTGCAGCAGGTGCGGCGGCAGGCCCACGTGGTTGTAGACGACATCGAGCAGCACCGCCATCCCGCGGCGGTGGAACGCCGCCACCAGCTCCTGCAGTTCGCGCAGCGGCGAGGCCGCCGCCGGGTCGAGGCCATAGCCACTCGCCGGCGCGAACCAGTTCACCGGCATGTAGCCCCAGTGATACTCCGCCGGCCCCGCCGCGTCGGACTCGACCACCGGCTGCAGTTCGACGGCGTTCACCCCGAGGCGCGCCAGATGAAAGTCCGGGCTCTCCACCCAGTGCCGCAGCCCGGTGAAGCCGCGCCGCTCCTCCGCCGGCAGCGTCACTGGCGCGAGGGCGGTCAGGTCGCGCACGTGGGCCTCGGCGATGACGAGGTCCTGCCAGGCCGGCGTGCGGAAGGAGCGGTCGGGGGCGGCGATCCGGGCGCGGTCGAGCACGATGCCCGGCCCTTCGCGGCCCACGGTCGCCAGGGCGTACGGGTCAAGGACGCGCCGCCCGGGGTCGAAGGCGCCGAAGGCGTTGTGCGGGCCGTCCAGCGTGTACCAGTAGAACCAACCGTGCAGCCCGCCCTCCAGCCGCGCCTCCCAGATGCCGTCGCACCGCCGGTCCAGTTCGTAGGTCGCGGCCGCGTCCAGCCCCTCCAGCCGCTCGGCCAGGTGCAGCCGTACCCAGCGGGCCCGGGGAGCGAACAGCCGGAAGGTGGTCTCCCCCGCCCCGACCACGGCCCCGAGCGGCCGGTGGCTCTTGAGCTGGAAGAAAAAATCGCCGGGCCGCAGCGGGACGGCGCCGTCCGGGTGGTCCGCCCAGCGCACCACCACCTCAGCGGCGAGGTCGACCGGGCCGGCGGTGGCGAACCGGAAGCGGTGCCGGCCGGTGCGCGCCGGGTCGATGGCCCGGTTGTAGTTGCCGCGGTCGTCGCGGACGGCATTGGGCGCCTGCGACGGCACCGGCAGCCAGCGGTGCGCTGCGGTGACGAATTTGAAGCGCTGCGGAGGGTCGGTGAGAAACCGCCCGGCGGGCGCCGCCCGCACCAGCGCCGCCGCGCCGTCCAGCGAGGCGGGCCCGAGGCGCCACTCGGCCGCGCCGATCGCGCGCTGCCAGCCGTTGAAATCGCCGGCCAGGAAAACCTCCGCCCCGGGCTCCAGCCCGGGGTGGTCCTCCGGCCACAGGCAGAACACCAGCTCGCCGGCCGCATTGACGAAATAGCCGCTCTCGCGCCCGAAGGCGTCCTCCGGCTCCGGCTCGAGCCGGGTCAGCGCCGGCCCCTCCGGGCCCAAGGCGAGCGGCGGCGGCGCGACCGCCGTCCAGTCGCGCGCCAGCTCGACGAGGCCCTCGTCCGGGGCCGTCAGCCACGCCGCGATAATCCGCTGCCCGGGCAAGCTCATGCGGACTCCGAGCATCAGCCGCGTGGCGGAACGACGCCAAGCCCGAAGTGGCCGGCGGCCATTCTCCGGTTGCCGCGGCCGGCGGAGGGCCCACGGATGCCGCCGATTCCTTGCAGGGATTTCCGCGCTGCCGGCGTTTACTCTTCATCATGCGCTCCCGCCGCCGTGCCCTCGCGTCATTGGCCCTCGTGGCCCTCCTCTCCGCCTGCGCCACCGCGCCGGCACCCGACCAGGCTGGCGCCGCCCCGCCGTCGGCGGCGACCGCCGCCGCGGCCGCGGCCGACCAGCCCGAGCAAAAGCTCGTGATCGGCATGACCGCCGACCAGGTAAGGCAGATCATGGGCGAGCCGGCCAAGGTCGTTCCCCGCCCCGTCCCGAAGGGCACCGCGGAAGTCTGGGTTTACGAGCGCCGCACCATCGGCTCCACGCAACAGATCCAGGTCGGGGTGCACCCGACCGTGGTGACCGAGACGGGCGCGGACGGCATTTCCCGCCAGCGCGTCCTGAGCGAGGAACCCATCTACCGGCAGGCGCACATCAAGACCGTGGAGACGATCCAGGTGGTGATGATCAACGGCCGATACTTCGAGCACGTCACCACGGCGCAGAAGCAGCAGGAATTCGAGTAAGCGGGCGCGGCGGCGCCCCGCACGGCGGCGCCGGAGGCGGTCCGCCGGTTTCTCTTGGCGCCGGCGGCCGGCTGCGGTTTCCTGCGCCTGATCGCCCATGCGCACCCTGGTGGCCATGTCCGGCGGCGTCGACAGCAGCGTCGCCGCGCTCCTCCTGCGGCAGCAGGGCGCCGATGTCGTCGGCGCCTACATGAAGAACTGGATCAACGAGGACCAGGTGCCGGGCGACTGCCCGTGGATGCGCGACATCGAGGACGCCCGCGCCGTGGCGGCGCAGATCGGCATCGAATTCCGCATCGTCAACCTGATGCGAGACTACCGCCGGCTGGTGGTCGACTACCTGCTCGAGGGCTATGCCCGCGGCCTTACGCCCAACCCCGACGTGATGTGCAACCGCGCGGTCAAATTCGGCGTGTTCCGCGAGTACGCCCGGGCCGAGGGCTTCGCCGCGGTGGCCACCGGGCACTACGCGCGGCGGGTCGCCCTCTCGCCTTCCGCCCCTTCCCCCGGTTCGCCCGATGGCGTTTGTCATTTAATGGATGACAAACCGGATTCCGGCGCGGGCGGCTGGGCCCTGCTCGAGGGCGCCGACCACAACAAGGACCAGTCCTACTTCCTCGCGCTGCTCACGGGCGACCAGCTGGCCGACGCGCGCTTTCCGGTCGGCCACCTCACCAAGCCCGAGGTGCGGGCCCTGGCCGCCGACCACCGGCTCGCCACCGCACGGAAAAAGGACAGCCAGGGCATCTGCTTCATCGGCGAGGTGAAGATGCAGGACTTCCTGCGGGCCTACGTGCCCGACCATCCCGGACCGGTCGTGCGGGTGACCGACGGGCGGGAGATCGGGCGCCATCGCGGCCTGCACTACTACACCATCGGGCAGCGCAAGGGCATCCGGATTCCCTCCAACACCGACCGCAAGGCCTACGTGGTCGTCGGCAAGCGGGCGGACGACCGCGCCCTGCTCGTGGCGTTCGATGCGCCGGACGCCCCCGGCCTCTGGACGCGGGAGGTGCGCGTGCACCAGCTGAGTTTCCTCGGCGAACCCGTGACCGCCGCCCGGCGCCTCGAGGGCCGCGTGCGCTACCGCGACCCGCGCGTGCCGCTGGAGTTCGCGCCCGGGCCGGACGGCGCGGCACAGATCCGGTTCGACCAGCCGCAGCGCGCCCTCGCCCCCGGGCAGATCCTAGCCCTCTACGACGGCGAGCGGCTCCTGGGCGGCGGCGTGTACCTGTGAGCCGCGCGCCGGGAAGCTCGAACTGAAACTCGCTGGCTTCGAGGGTCCGGCATCGAGACGCCGCGTGCCCCGGACTGAGCGTCCGACGGCGGATCCCGGATCCTGTTTTTTTCCGAAGCCCGGAAGCCATGAGGCGAGAATCCTCCTGGCTCCATGGCCTCTGAATTCACAGAAAAATCTCCCGGCCTCAGCGTCCGGCCACGGATCCCGGATTCGTTTTATTCAGATGCCCGGAACCCAAGAGGAGGCAGCCCTCCTGGCTTCAGGGCTGCCGAATTGACCCGCGATACCCGCCCGTCCGGCTTACAGGTCCGGCGGGACGGTGCTCAGCGCCTCCTCGAACGTGGACATGCCCTCCTTCACCTTGACCATGCTGTCCTGGTGGAGGGTCATCATCCCTCCGCGGATGGCGATCTTCTTCAGCTCGGAGGCCTCGAGTCCCTTGTTGATGCCGTCGACGAGCTCCTCGTTGACCACCATGAGCTCGTGGATGCCGACCCGGCCCTTGTAGCCGGTGTGGCTGCAGCGCGGGCAGCCCTTGGGGTTGTGCTTGAAGATCTGCCCGCTCCAGCCGATGGCCCGCTCGATCAGCTCCTTCTCGCGTCCCACCGGCTCGACCGGCACCTTGCAGTTCTTGCAGACGCGGCGCATGAGGCGCTGGGCGCACACGCAGAGGAGCGAGGCCGAGAGCATGAAACGCTCGATGCCCATGTCGGTCAGGCGGGCCACGGCGCTGGGGGCGTCGTTGGTGTGCAGCGTGCTCAGCAGCAGGTGGCCGGTGAGCGCGGCCTCGACCGCAATCTCGGCGGTCTCACGGTCGCGGATTTCGCCCACGAGGATGATGTCGGGGTCCTGCCGCAGGAAGGAGCGCAGGGCGTTGGCGAAGGTCAGGCCGATCTGCCGGTGCATCTGCATCTGGTTGATGCCGGCGAGCGTGTACTCGATCGGGTCCTCGGCCGTGCGGATGACCGTCTCCGGGGAGTTGATCTCGTTGAGCGCCGAGTAGAGGGTCATCGACTTGCCCGAGCCGGTCGGTCCGCAATGCAGCACCATCCCGTACGGCTGGCGGATGACCTTGCGGTAGATCACGAGGTTGGCCTCGGTGAAGCCCAGCATCTGCAGCGGCAGCGTGCTCTTCTGCTTGTCGAGGATGCGCAGGACGACGCCCTCGCCGTGGTTGAGCGGGGCGGTCGAGACGCGCAGGTCGATGTCGATGCTCTTTTTCGTGAACTGCTTGAAGACGATGCGGCCGTCCTGCGGCAGGCGCCGCTCCGCAATGTCGAGATTGCTCATGATCTTCAGGCGGGCCACCAGCGCGCCCGCCACCTTGATGGGCAGGCGGAGCTTCTCCTGGCAGACGCCGTCGATCCGGTACCGCACCACGAGCTCCTTCTCCCACGGCTCGATGTGGATGTCGCTCGTGCCCGCGAAATACGCGTCCTCGATCACCCGGTTGGCCAGCTCGATGATCGGCCCCGACTCCTCGTTGGCTAGGTCCTCCTCCTTGATGTCCTCCGTCGTGCCGAACTCGATGCCGATCTTCTCGACGACGTCGGTGAACTGCACCTCGACCTGCTGGTTCTTGTTGAACTTGTCGCGGATGTCGCGCTCGCGGCCGAGGAGGCGCACGACCTTCTTGCCGGTCATCTCCTGGATCTTGGTGGAGATCGCGACCTCGAAGGGGTTGGCGAGCGCGACGAGCAGGTAGTTGCCCACCTCGCCGACCGGCAGCACCAGGTTCTGCTGGCAGAAATCCTGCGGCACGCGCTCGAACGTCGCCGTCGAAATCTGGTACCGCTGGACGTTGAAGGGCGAGAGGCCGTGCGCGCGGGCCTTCGCCACCAGCAGCTGGAAGTCGGTGACCTTGTACTCGTCCTGCAGCAGGCGGTCGAGGGCGTCACCCGTCAGGTCGCCCGGCGTGGCGAGGATGACGTCCTGCTGCTCGGGCGTCAGCCGCTCCATGTCCTCCAGCTGCGCGACGATCTGCTGTTGAACCTTGCCGAGGGCCATGGGGGATCAAGCGCTCTTCGCGATGGGCGCGGGGGCGGGGGCCGGGGTAGAGGCCGCCGGGGTGGCGGCCGCCGGCACGGCCGGGGCGCCCGCGGGCTTCGGCGGGTTCTTCTCCCCCTCCACCTTTTCGAGGAAATCCGAGATGATCTCGAGCGTCGTGGCGTACCAGATGATGTTCGTGCCGAGCTGCTTCTCCCAGTGCGAGCGCACGGCCGGGCTGAGGTAATAGGCGGACGCGACGCAGAAAAAGTTCTCCTCCTTGTCGAACGGCACCGTCCACGTCGCCCAGCAGGAACCGAGGTCGATCTCCTTCCGGAATTCCTCGGGCACGTCGTAGGTCCGCAGGTCGATCAGGCCGATGCCGTCGTTGTCCGCCATGTGGTGCAGCAGGTCGTCCTCGCTCAGCACCTTTTTCTCGTACATCAGGACGCCCAGCAGTGTCGCCTGCCGCTCGTTGTCGGTCGCGAGCAATTCGAGCAGCCGCTCGTTGGCCGCCTCGAGGTCCTCGATTTTTACGAGATTGGCCTCGACCAAGGCGGCGCCGAGCAGACGGTTGGCCCGCATGAGGAGCGTGCGGTGTTCCGACATCGGCGCTGGGGATAGTTCAAGCCCCGGGTGAAGGCGAATTCTTTTCTTGGCCGGCCGCCGGCCTCACCCGCTTTAACAATTCTTTTTTCAGCTCGGGCAGGCCCGCCCCCGTGGCGCAGGAAACCGCGAGGACGCCCACCCGGTGGCGGCGCCGGAACTTCGCCAGCTGGGCGTCCGCCCCCGTCAGGTCCATCTTGTTCGCCACGACGAGCCGCGGCTTTTTCAGCAGCGCGGCGTCGTACAGGCCGAGTTCGCGCAAGAGGGTTGCATAATCCTCGCGTGGATCGCGGCCGTCGCTGCCCCCCATGTCCAGAAGCAGCAGGAGCAGCTGGCAGCGCTCGATGTGACGGAGGAAGCGGTGGCCCAGCCCGCGGTTCTCGCTCGCCCCCTCGATCAGCCCGGGCACGTCGGCGATCTGGAGCCGTTGCGCCCCCGCGGGTTCCCGGTCATCCGCGGTGACGCCGATCTGGGGCTGGAGGGTGGTGAACGGGTAAGCCGCCACGCGGGGCCGCGCCTGCGTCAGCCGTCGCAGCAGCGACGACTTGCCCGCGTTGGGAAAGCCGATCAGCCCGACGTCGGCGATGCTCTTGAGCACGAGCCGGTAGGTCCCGCGCTCGCCGGGCTGCCCGGGATTGGCGCGGCGCGGCGCGCGGTTGGTCGACGATTTGAAATGCGTGTTGCCCCACCCGCCGTTGCCGCCGCGGCAGAGCACGATGCGCTGCTGGTCCGCGACGACCTCGGTCACCACCCGGCCGGTGTCCTCGTTCAGCACCACCGTGCCCAGCGGCAGTTTCAGCACGCACTCCGCCCCGTCGGCGCCGTGCTGGTCCTTGCCGCGGCCATGCTCACCCCGCCCGGCCCGCCAATGCGGCTGGAAGCGGAAATCGACGAGATTGTTGGTGTCGTCGTCACCCAGCAGCACGATGTCGCCCCCGCGGCCGCCGTCGCCGCCGTTGGGCCCGCCCCAAGGCTCGTATTTCTCCCGGCGGAAGCTGACGCAGCCGCGCCCGCCGTCGCCGGCCTGGGCCTTGATCACGCACTCGTCGACAAACATGACCCCACGATGCAGAAGCCGGCCGCCTTGCCAAGCCGGGCGGCGGACGCGGGGGCGCCGACGCCTAGACCGTGATCTTGATCCCCTTGCGCAGGTAGGTCGGCACGTCGAGGTCCTGGCCCTCGAAAAGATTCCGGTCGGTCTTGTCGAACAGGCCGCGGCTTTCCATCTCGCCGAAGGCGAACTCGTTCTGCTCCGCCTTCGGCAGCGGGGGCGAAGACTGCGCCCGCTCGGAGGCCGGGGCCGCCGGCGCGGGCGCCTTGGGTGGCGGGGTCTTGGGCGGCGCGGACGCGCCGTTGGTGCGCGCCCCGGCCGCCAGGCGCCGCTGCATGAGCCCGCGGCCGCCGAGGTCGGTCGTGCCCAGGACGCAGACCTCGATCCGCTGCGGCATGCTTTCGTCGATCACCGCGCCCATGATCACGTGGCAGTCCTTGCCGTAGAGGTCGTTGATCGCGGTCATGATCTGGTTGACCATCGGCAGCGTCAGGTCGGTGCCGCCGATGATGTTCACCAGCAGGCGGTCCGCCTTGCGCGACGACTCGGTGGTGTGGAGGAGCGGGCACAGCCGCAGGCTCTCGACCGCCTGCGTCACGGCCTCCGGGCCCTCGCCGCTGCCGAGGCTGAAGAGCGTCTTGCCCCCGCGCGACTGGAACACCTGCTGCAGGGTGGCGAAATCGAGGTTGATCAGGCCGGTGCGGAAAAGCATCGACCAGATCGACTTCACCCCGCGGCCGATCCACTCGTCGGCGCGGCCGAAGGCCTGGAGCATGCCGGTCTCCTCGGCGCACTCCTGGAGCAGGATGTCGTTGGCCAGCGGCACGACCGCGTCGCACACCCGGCGGAGCGCGGCCAGACCCTCCTCGGCCTGCTTCAGCCGCCGCCCGCCCTCGAAGCTGAAGGGCATGGTGACGAAGGCGATGACGAGCGCACCCTGCTCGGCCGCGAGCTCGGCGAGGATGGGGCCCGCCCCGCTGCCGGTGCCGCCGCCCATGCCCGCGAGCAGGAACACGAGATCGCAGTCCTTCACCACCGCGGCGAGCTTCTCGCGGTCGGCCTCGGCGGCGTCGCGTCCGAGCGCGGGGTCGCCACCCGCGCCGAGACCGCGGGTCACCCCGGCGCCGATCAGCACCTTCTCTGCCACCGGCGAACCCGAGAGCGCCTGGAAGTCCGTGTTGACCACGGCCAGCTGCAGGCGCGCCAGGTTCTCCATCTTCAGCCGGTCCACCGCGTTGGAGCCCGCCCCGCCCACGCCCACCAGCTTGATGGCGATGGAGCGGTCCGTGAGGATCTCGTGGGTGAGCGGGAGTTCGTTGAGGTTGGGATCGAATTGCATGGCTCAACCGGGGACGAGGATGCGCTTGAGGCTGCCGAGGAAGCCGCCGGCGCGGCGCGCCGAGGCCCGCGCCGCCTGCGAATTGAGGCCGTAGTACAGCAGCCCCAGCACCGTGCTGAAGCCGGGATCGCGGAGCTCGTCGGCCACCCACGCCGGCGGGTCGCCCAGGCGCCCCGGCACGCCGAAAACCTTGGCCGCCGCCTCGTCCAGGCCGGACAGCCGCGCGGCGCCGCCGGTCAGCACGACCCCGGCGGGGGCCTGCTCCGGCGCGAAGCCGGGTCCGAGCTTCTTGCGCACGACCTCGAGCACCTCGCGCGCCCGGCTGGCAGTGATCTGCTCGATCGACTGGCGGGGAAACTGCCGGTCGCCCACCGAATAGTCGCCGTTGAGCCAGACCTTTTCGTGCTTGTCGCGGGCGCGGGGCATCGCCGTGCCGTGGCGCAGCTTGATCTGCTCGGCCTGGCCGCGGGTCAGGCGCAGGCCCAGGCTCAGGTCGTTGGTGAAATGATCCCCGCCGATCGGCACCACGCCGGTCAGGTAGGCCACGCCGTCGCGGTAGAGGACGTAATCCGTCGTGCCCGCGCCCAGGTCGAGGACGAGCACGCCGTTCTGCCGCTCCTCCGGCGAGGTCACCATCGTGCCCGACGCCAGGCTGGAGAGGATCAGCTCCTCCACCCGCAGGTTGAAGCCGGTGATGACATGGATGTTGTCGCCGATCTTGGCCTCGCTCCCGTGCACGGTCCAGTAGCCGACCTCCAGGTGCTGGCCGACGAGATGCTCGGGATCCGGCACGAGGCGGCCGTCGAGGCGGAAGGGCCGGCGGATATGGTGGACCACCGCGCGCCCTTCCGGCAGCTCCTTGGCCTTCGCCAGGCGGCAGACCGTGTCGATGTCGACCGCGCTCACGCAGTTGTCGGCCGCGTTCACGTTCACCGCGGCCTCGTTGTAGAATCCCTCGAGGTGCGCGCCGGTCTGGGCGAGATAAATGACCTCAATTTCCGCCCCCGCCCGCTCCTCGGCGGCCCGCAGCGCCGCGTGGGTGCAGGCGCTCGCCTCCTTGTAGTCCACCACCCCGCCCTTCATGACGCCGCGGGCGTGGCAGGCGCCGAGGCCCACGATGTTGAGGGTCCGGCCGCGGGTCAGCTCGCCGGCGAGGACGGTCACCTTGGAGGTGCCGATCTCCACGGCACCGATGAGTCTGGTTTTAGAAGTCACGTCTGGGTCTGGACTGCGGGGAGGAGGGGAAAAGCGGGGGACGCGCGGGCTGCAGGGACACGGCCTCCCGCAGCTCCACCGGCACCTGGTTGCCGACGGCGAGGTCGACCCGCGCGAGGGGCGGGTCGCCGTGCGTGTGGAGGGAGTCGACGATGTAGGCCAGCTTGGCCAGCTGATGGGGGAAGCTCACCTGGGCGTCAAAGACGATTTCCGGAACCTCCCGCGAGCGGACGATGATCTCCTCGTCGGAGGCGTACCGGGCGAGCGAAATGACCTGCCAGCCGGCGGCGAGTTCCGGCACCAGCGCCCCGCCCGCCGCGAGGAGCTGCGCGACCGGCTCCATCCCCGGGATCGGCTCAAAGCCGCGCCCCGCGGTGCGCTTGAGCTCGATCCCGTCAAGCCACGGCAGGCGGGCGAGCTTCGCGGGATCGTAGCCGGAGCCCGCGAAGGCCACCCCGTCGCGCGCCACGAGCAGCTCGCGGGGCACGTCGCCCCCGGCCTGCCCCATCACGCGCGCCACCGGCGTGCGCTCCTGCACGCTCACGACGAGCGCGTTGTCCGTGAACCGGCGGCGCAGCACGACGCTGTGCACCTGCCCCGAGGCAAGCAGCCGGCGTTCGAGGGCCGCGAGATCCAGCGCCATCAGGCTCGTGGTGCGCGGCAGCGCCAGGGCCTGGTCCAGCCACGTCCGGTCGAGCACGCCGTCGGTCGAAAAGACCACGCGCTGAAGCGGCGCCGACTTCACGGGCTCCTTCAGCCGGCCCGGGTCGCTCTGCCCCATCTGGTAGACCGCGAGCACCGCGCAGCCGCAGCCGACGACGACCGCGCCGGCCAGGGCGGCCTTCGCGCTGGCGAGCCACATGCGCCGGCGCCCCTCGCGGGCCATGGCGCGCTTGTTCACCCCCTGGCGGATGTCCTTCCAGCTGCGGGCGGACGGCGGGATGGAGGCGGACGGGTTCATGGCGCGGGGGAACGGCTCAGAGCACGTCCTTCCACTCCTTTCCGTAGAGCAACACCTCGGGCTCGAGGGTGATGGCGCGCGCCTGCTTCACCCGCTCGCGCACCCGGCGCATCAGCGCGATCACGTCCGCACTCGTGGCCTGGCCGCGGTTGACGATGAAATTGGCGTGCACCGGCGACACCTCCGCGTCCCCCACCCGCTCGCCCTTCAGGCCGAGCTCGTCGATCAGCTTGCCGGCCGAGGTGCCCGGCGGGTTCTTGAACACGCAGCCGGCGCTCGGCTCCCGCGGCTGGGTCTCGTGGCGCTTGCGCCGGTAGACGTCGAGCTGGCGGCCGATCGCCTCGCCCTCGGCCCGCGACGCGGGCCGGAAGAGGGCGCCGAGGGCGATCGCATCGACCAGGTCGCGGCACTCGCGGTAGGCCACATGCAGGCCGGCCTTCGCGATCGTCCGCGCCTCGCCGGCCAGGGTCATGAGCTGGATCTCCTCGACCAGGTCGAAGATCCATCCGCCCATCGCGCCCGCGTTCATCCGCAGGGCGCCGCCGACCGACCCGGGGATGCCCTCGAGAAACTCGAAGCCGGACAGCCCCGACCCCCGGGCGAATCCGCACAGGTTCTTCAGGCGCAGGCCGGCGCCGGCCCAGATCCGGCCGTCCGGCCGCAGCTCGCAGGCCTGCCAGGGGCCCTGCCCCAGGCCGATGACAAGGCCCTCGACGCCCTCGTCCGGCACGATCAGGTTCGAGCCGCGGCCGAGCGTGAAGACCGGCAGCCGGTCGGCGGCCGCCGCGCGGAGCAGCACCTGGAGGTCGGCCGCGTCCGCCGGCTCGGCGAAGCAGCGCGCGCCGCCACCGATGCGCATCGTCGTCCGCGGCGCCAGCGGCTCCTCGCGGGTCAGGCGCGTCGCGGCGGAAAGCCGCGGGCGCAGCCCGTCCGCCCACCGGTCCCAGAACACGGCGCGGGCCGATTCCGCCGCCAGGCGCGCGACCAGCGCGTGAGCCACTTGGTCGATGTCCCCGGCGCCGACGAACGCCAGCCAGTCGCCCGGCTGCAGCGCCGCCCGCAGCACGCCAAGAAAAATGCCGTCGCGCCCCGGCAGGTAGGTGACGGGCACGGGCGCGCCGGACTTCTTGATCTCGGCGTAGATGTCGGCCGTGGTGCCGCCGGCGACCGGCGCCTCGCCCGCCGGATAGACGTCGAGCAGGAAGAGCTGGTCGGCCAGGGCGAGCGCGGCGGCGAACTCGGACTTGAACTGCGCGGTGCGGCTGAAGCGATGGGGCTGGAAGACGACCACGAGGCGGCCGGTCTTGCGCTCGCGCAGGCTGGTGAGCAGGGCGCGGATCTCCACCGGATGGTGGGCGTAATCCTCCAGGACCGTGAGGCGCTCCGTGGCGTGCAGCACCGTCTGGCGGCGGCGCACCCCGGGGTACTCGGCCAGCAGGTCGGCGGTCAGCGGGACGCCCATCAGGTGCGCGGCGGCCAGCGCGGCGGTGGCGTTGTGGGCGTTGAACGCGCCGCGGGCCCGCACCGGCGCCTCCAGCGCCGGGAACCGGCCACCCAGGCCGAGCACGAGGTGCGTCGCGGTTTCGCGCACCAGGCGCCCGCGGTAGGCCCCGTTCGGCCCGAAACTGACCGCCTCCGCCCTGGCTCCCGCCACCGCCCGCACCGACAGCGCGCATTCCGGGTTGAAGAGCACGGCGGCGCGGGTGCGCGCCACCAGGCCGCGAAAGGCCTCCTCCAGCTGCTCGATGCGCCGGTAGTGGTCCGGGTGGTCCCAGTCCAGGCTCACCAGCACCGTGATCTCGGGCGCGAAACCGTCGATGCTGCCGTCGCTCTCGTCGATCTCCGCCACGACCCAGTCGGTCGAGCCGAGGCGCCCGGGCGGAATGCTGTCGTCGTGGAACAGGCCGCCGAGCAGCCAGCCGCCGGACACGCCGGCGCGGCGCAGCACGGTGATGAGCATCCCGGTCGTGGTGGTCTTGCCGTGGGCGCCGACCACCGCCACGAGGCGCCGGTCGCGCACCAGCTCGGCCAGCATCTCGCCGCGGCGCACCACCGGCAGCCCGCGCGCCGCCGCCTGCACCCGGGCGGGATGGCCCGCCGCGATCGCCGACGAATGCACCACCAGCCCGCAGGCCGCCGGCACGTCGCCGGCCTCCGTGAGCACCACGCCCTCGCGCTCCAGCACCGCGCGCACCGCCGGCGCCAGCGCATCATCCTCGCCGCTGACGCGGTACCCGTGCTGCCGCAGCACCAGCGCGAGCGGCGCCATGCCCGTGCCGCCGACGCCCACGAGGTGGACGTCGCGCACTTCGCGCGCGAACGGCCGGGGCGGCGGCGGCGGTCTCATGCCGCCTCCTTCCGGTTCGGGGCGAGGGCGGCCGGCCGCACCAGCGACGGACCGGCCGGGCGCGGCGCGGCCAGGGACTCCAGGTCCTGCAGAATCAGGTCAAGCGAATTGGCCCGGTCCATCCGCCGCAGATTCCCGCGGAACTTGCGCAGCAGCCAGTCGTTGAAGATCGCGTCGCCCACCTCGCGGTCGAGGTCGGCGAGCTGCCGTTCGTCGAGCACGATGCCGCCGCCCTGCTGTTCGAAGAAGCGGGCGTTGGCCCACTGGTGGTTGTCGGCGGCGTGGGGAAAGGGCACGAGGATGGCCGGGGTCGCGCATCGGATGAGCTCGGCGATGGTCCCCGCCCCGGCGCGCGACACCACGAGGTCGGCGGCGGAGAGCAGGGTCGCGATGTCGTCGCAGAAGGGCAGGAAGACCGCGCGTCCCGGCCGGCCGCCGGCGCCGGCGGGCGTGCGCACCTCCTCGCCGCCCTTGTCCGGGCCGGTGACGCAGCAGACCTGAATCCCCTCCGCGGCGAGCCGCTCGAGCCGGCCGCGCACCCACTGGTTGAGCGGGGCGGCGCCCTGGCTGCCGCCGAGGATCACGAGCAGACGCTGGGCCGGGTCGAAACCGAGGCGGGCCTGCGCGGCCTCGCGCGGCAGGCTGGCGATTTCGCGCCGCACCGGGAGCCCCACGTGGCGCACCCGCGCCTGGCGCACGCCCCGCAGGGCCACGCCCGGGGGCAGGTACAGCCGCCGGGCGAGCCCGCCGAGCCAGCGGATGGCGCGCCCCGGCACGCGGTTGGCCTCGTGCAGCGCCACCGGCCGGCGGAACAGCTTGGCCACGACGATGATCCCCGCGGTGGTGAAGCCGCCGAAGCCCGCGATCAGGTCCGGCCGCCAGCGGTGGATGAGCCGCGCGCTGAACCAGAACGCCCCGAGCTGACCCCACAGGCACCGCGCCAGACCGGCCGGGCGCAGCGTGAAGGCGGAGCCGGGGATGCGCTCGAAATGGAGCTGCGGGTACTTGGCGATCAGCCGGGCGTCCACCTTCTTGCGGCTGATCAGCAGCCGGACCTCGTGGCCGCGCGCGCCCAGCCCCTCGGCGAGCGCGATGCCCGGCGAGAGGTGTCCGCCCGTGCCCCCGCATGCGATCAAAAAGCGACTCATGGTGTCCGTTCCCGCCTCCCGGCGCCGCGCCGCCCCGCGCTCCCGTCCGTCAGGCCATGACCTCCTTGAGGCTGCGCTCCCGGCGCATGAAGGCCGGCCGCGTCCACGCCCGCTGGGTGTTGAGCAGGATGCCGACCAGCACGCCCATCAGCACCAGGTTCGACCCGCCCGCGCTGATGAACGGCAGGGACATGCCCTTGGTCGGCAGGCAGCCGGTGACCACCCCCAGGTTGATCAGCGCCTGGAGGGTGATGAGCAGCAGCGAGCCGCTCACGAGCAGGAACTGGAAGAGGTTGGGCGCCTTGCGCAGGTGGGCCAGCCCGGCGATGAAGATCACCGCGAAGAGCGCCACCACCGCGAGCGTGAACACCAGTCCGAGCTCCTCGCCGATCACCGCGAAGATGAAGTCCGTGTGCACCTCGGGCAGGAAGCTGTTCTGCTGCCGGCCCTGGCCGAGGCCCACGCCGTTCACGCCGCCGGCCGCGAAGGCGAGAATCGCCTGCCAGAGCTGGTAGGTGCCGGCGGTGCGGTTGCCCTCGACATCCATGAACGCCGTCAGCCGCGCCAGCCGGTTGGGATTGTGCACCACCGCCACGGAGAGCAGGCAGGCGGCGCCGAGGAACGAGGTGACCAGATAGCGCAGGCGGGCCCCGGCGAGGAAGAGCAGGATGACGCCGATCGCGAACACCAGCGCCGCGGTGCCGAAGTCGGGCTCGAGCAGGATCAGGCCGGCGAAGCCGGCGATCCCCGCCAGCGGCACGAGGAAGCCGCGGCCCAGCTCCGCGATGCGCGACTGGTTCAGCGCCAGGTAGTGGGCGAGGCCGAAGACCACCGCCAGCTTGGCGAACTCGGAGACCTGCATCCGCGCCGGACCCCAGCCGAGCCACCGCCGGCTGCCCTTGACCGCCAGACCGATGCCCGGCACGAGCACCAGCACGAGGCCCGCCAGGCACACCACCGCGAAGAGCCACACATGCCGCCGCGCGTCCTCCAAGTCGAGCCGGCTCACGATGAAGCAGGCCGCGGCGGCGAACGCGAACCAGACCACCTGCTTGGTGAGGTAGAAGTACGGATCCGCCTTCAGGGAGACGCTGGCGCTGAACAGCACGGTCAGGCCGAGCACGGAGAGGACGAGCACGCAGACGAGGATGACGGTCGCGGGATTGAGGGCCGACATCCAGCGCGGCTTTTCAAACGGTTCAGACGGCATCGGAAAGGGAGATGGGCGGGCGATCGCGGCAAGCCTCAGTCAGGCCCCCGCGGCACCCCGCCCTTCCCGCCGCGAGGCAGGTTGAGGCGGTGTCCAGGGGCCCGGCTGACACGAGCGAGGGAAATTCCTTACGGCGACTTCGGAGTGCCGGTGCCGGCGTCCTCGATCTTGATGACCGGCACGTTCTCCTGCGGCTTCAGCCCGGAGTCCAGGTCCTGGTCCGGCGGCGGCACGTTGGCCGCCGAGGCCGTCCCGGCCGGCCCCGGCGCGGCGGCCGGTGCATTGGCGGACGGCGTGATCGCGGGCGCCGTGGCTCCCGCCGGCGCGGCCGCTCCGGCCGCCCCCGTGCCCCCGACCGCCTTGTAGCCGGGGATCACCAGTTCCTGCCCGGCCCGGATCTTGCGCGGATCCGAGATGTTGTTCGCGACCAGCAGGTCCTGGGTCTTGACCTGGTACTTCCGCGCGATCGCGCCGAGCGTCTCGCCGGGCTTGACGACGTGAACCACCGCCCCGTCCGCTTTCTTCACGGGGGCGGCCTCCGCGCCGGCGGCCGCCGCAGCCGCCGGCGCGGGCGCCGCGGAGGCGGACTCACCCGGCAGGCGCAGCTCCTGGCCGACCTGCACGTAGTCGCTGGTGAGATTGTTGGCGCGCTTCATCTCGGCGGTCGTGGTGCCGACCCGGTGGGCGATGCCCGAGAGCGTGTCGCCGGGCTTGACCTTGTAGGTGGCGGAGGGCGCCGGCTCGCCGCTGCCGCCCTCGCCCGCGGCGGCGGGCGCCTTGCCCGGGATGATGAGCTTCTGGCCGACGCTCAGCCGGGAATTGTTGGTGAGCTTGTTGGCCTTCGCCAGGTCGGTGACGGTCGTGCCGTGCTTCTTCGCGATGCTCCAGAGGCTGTCCCCGGCGACCACGGTGTAGGTCGTGGCGGGCGTGACCGGCGGCGGCGGGGCGCTCTCGAGCGCGGAGGCGGCGGCCGAGCCGGGGCGGGTCGGGCTGTAGCGCACCGCGGGCGGCGCCGAGGTGTCGACCGCCACGAGCGGCGCAACGGCGGGGGCCGGGGCGGCCGCGGCCGGCGCGACGGCGGGCGCCGTATCCCCCGCGAT